>NZWJ02000021.1 GCA_002701925.2 bacterium | reverse complement strand
TAGTAACCACCATCTCCTCAGATTCAAATAATTCTGGCTTCTTTTCTTTTAAGAAAAGAACCTCTTTATATATTGTATATATCTGTTTCCAATCTGCTAGCAACTTGAACTTTGGCTCATTCTTATTGAGCTTGTAATTATTATGCTCCCAAGCAATATATGAAGCTACTACAAGATTAAGATTCTGGTAGTTAAAGCTTGTTTTTAAAACTACTGCTCCAGGTATTTCTTTCTTTTCAAAAACAGATTTGATAACTTTAATCCAATAACTTTCTTTTTTCTGAAGATTTGTTTCAAGCTTTATATCTCTCTCATATTGAAATAATCTTTCAATTAAACTGTTAAAGTAATTATAGAATAAAGAAGGGGCTGAGGGATTATATGTTATTGAATATGATTTACTATTTTTCTCACTGAAAATATGTTCTTTGCCATGCTTATAAAAATGGACAAGTCCATTTTTGTATGGCCAATATCCAAATATTGGCATGCGACCCGAGATAATCTTGTTTGCAGTATTTAAATAGTACTGAACTATCTTAGATTCCTGACCTTCTATTTCGCCAGTAAAAAGCATTAAACGCCAATACATTAGAGTCTTGTAAACTAATTCTTTTTCAACGGGAAAACTACTATCGTTCTCAAAATCCCAATCTTCGAGTGTATAAAAGAAATACTTTGGCTGTCTTGTTTCAAGAAAGTCGATTAAAGATGGAATCCTGCAAGTTAAAGGGTTAGCTAAATTGGGAGGATATAAGTCTTTAAGATTTCCCCATCTATATTTTGTGCGGCCTTGGATTGGTGTTCTTGGCTCAAAAAAGAGACGGGTTGGTGCGTATTCTCCTGATTTCCTTTTTACAACTTTAGCGCCTTTATCAAGTTCTTTTTTTCTTTTAAGAGACCCTATATGCTGCCTAAAAATCGTCATATTTAATTTTACAATAAAAAAGAAATTTAATTAAGATTTTTTAAATAATAAAGAAGCTGAATTGATACAATACCTAAGACCTGTAGGCTCAGGGCCGTCTCCAAAAACATGACCNAGATGTGCNCCACAGCTCTTGCAGCTGACTTCAATTCTAATCATCATATCNGANGAATCCTCCTTTAAATCNACATTGTCTTTAGANATACAATCAAAGAANCTTGGCCAGCCTGTCCCTGAATCAAATTTATTATCTGATTTGAAGAGATTAGTGTTGCAACAAATGCACTGGTAAATTCCCTCTGATTTTTCATNNTTATATTCACCAGAGAAAGGNGGTTCCGTCCCACACTGCTGAGTAACATGATATTGAATCTTAGTTAATTTNTCTTTGATGCTCATTAATTTATTNTTAGCTCTTTGGAAAAGAAAGTAATTATNTCTTTTGATTCATACATCCAATCTACTGATCCATCNTCCTTAGTTATGGCTAAACAAGGAACTTGCAATTTCCCACCACCATCAATTAGGTCTTGTGCAGCCAATTTATCTTTTCTTGCATCTTTTGTAATAATATTAATGTTATTTTTTTTCATAAACCTTCTAACTCTTACACAAAAAGGNCACGCTTTAAATTCATACATTATCATATTGCTAGTGAATCTTTCAATTTCACTTAATCTGTCATTAGAAACTGGAACAGGTNTTGGCGAGGTAATCCAATCTAAAAAAAGTATTATTCTTCCTAATATAAATCTTATTNCTTGCATCAATTTTCACCAGGCGATGAGCTCAAGGCTNTTCCAATGTTCTGCAACAATACTTTTGCATCTTCGGACAACGGATTATCTTNATCTAAAATCAGGTTCCTCCAATAAATTATTGTNTCTGCAAAAATTGTTTCAACCAATGGATTGGATTTTGCATTTTTATCTNTAGAATTCCAGGTTTCTAAAGCCATAAAGAAGTACCCTGGAAACTTCTTATTAAAAAACTTCGCTAGGTAGGGGTTTTGTCTGGCAAAAGACTCCCATTCCTTAATCTCCATTGTCCTTANATCCTTAGGAAAAAGTTCCGTGTTATCATAAAGGGGGTATTTCTTCATATACTTAATAGCATCTGTTTCCCTAATCATCTCNTTTCCAACAAGAGACCTGNTATGAATATTAGAATCAAGAATTTTAGATTGAGCCATTACNTTTATAATGTATTATAAGAGTGTAGATGATTCAAGAAACAATTTTCTTTTATTTTTTTATAACTGTTATTTTAATGATAATTTTAATTATTTATTTAATTAAAAGGAAGTAAAATATGTGGTCCTGTATTCATACATGGAAGAAATCTTCTATTAATACTTTATGGTGCTTGCTAGGTTGTTCAATCGGTGACTTTGGTGTAATTATTTACTTTCAGAATAGAGTTCACAGTCTTTCAGTTTTAGAAGTTATGTCAATTGCAATAATTGCAGGCCTAATTACAAGCATAGCACTCGAGACTTTTATACTGTTAAAACTTATGAGCTTTAAGATTGCCCTTAAAACTGCTATTGGAATGAGTTTTATAAGTATGCTTGTGATGGAAATTGCTATGAATACGACTGACTTTATGGTTAATGGAGCAGCAGTAATTACTGTATCTACAGTTCCAATAATCCTAATTGTAGGGTTTCTAGCTCCGCTACCTTATAATTACTGGAGATTGAAAAAATTTGGAATTTCCTGTCACTAATTATGAGCTCTTAACTTCTCTATATTTTCTCTCTTCTTCAGAAAAAGCTCCATCAGCTACTGGAACAATAGATGGAATTAAAGCACTGCCTAATTTAACAAAATATTTTTCTATTTCAGTAGAACCTTCATTTGCATATACAGCACTTCTTTTAAAAGTTAAGAATGATCTCCAATAATTTATTGTAGACCAAACAACAGTCGGAGGAGTAACATATTTTAAAGCATCAAGTGGCTTACCTAAGTGTGCCATTTGGAGTATAGTTAAATCAATTATTTCATCACCAACCATTGATGTAGGGTCCCAGGCTTCGACATCGTGGACAAGAGTTCCATGCAGCAATGAATAGTCATGCATGATCGCTTCAATTAACTTATCGGGATTCTCTTCAGCTATATATTCTTCTAAACAATCCATAGCAATTAATTTAAAAGGATTATGGCTATGGTACCCCTCACCTTTATCATTTCTTAGTTGGACATTACCTCTAGTCTGGGGTCTGAAAAGAACTTTACCTCTTAGGCCCTCAGGGAATATTAGCTGCAGAACATTTTCTTTGGCTTTTCTTTCTTTAAAATCTATACCTTGCATAAACAATAAAGTACCTATATTTCATATTAATGCAATAAATATTAATTTTAATTCACTAATTCAGTAATTTCACTTTATACTAAACCTATGAACAAGAAAGTAGAGAAGCTTCTGTTTGGATCATTATTTATTAGTATTTTTCTTATAATGGCTTATACATTATATAAAATCGTATCAGTCTCTGACAGAATATAGATTATTGTAGTATTAAAGATTCTTCCCATTCCAAAAATCTTTAAAAGTATCCCAAAGCTCTTTTCTACCTTTTGTGCTTAGAGCTTTGATACAAACGATTTGAAATGTGGACAAATAGCCTCTTAATTTTAATCTTCCTTCACTGTTCCTAAGTAAGAAAAGACAATAAACTAAAAAGAAGGGCGCCAAGATAAACCAGCCGAAGGGCATGGTAAATATGAATAAAAAAATTCTGTTAAAAAACTTTTTATATTTGTTATACATTGTAATTAAATTTCAAATTCAAATTGCTCACTCTTCTCATCCGAGCTTGTGTTTGGCGAACTTTTTGACTTAGCTACATATGAGCCAATCTCGTTTTTAAACATACTACAAATATGGTCATTGTTTTTTAGCCAGTTCTCGTACTTTAAATAATCTGGCATCATTTGCTCAACCTTAATCCAGTAGTCCTGGGAATGGTCCCTTAATAAAATATGTGCAAGCTCGTGAACTACTAAATAACTTATTACCTCTTTAGGGACTAATATTACTCTCCAACTAAAATTAAGGCACCCATTACCGGAGCAGGAAGCCCATTGTGAATATGCATTTGTAATAGAAACTTTATCAAAAGGGATATCATATAATTTGGAATACCTTTCTGCGACATCTGAAACATATTCCTTAGCTTTATCTTTATACCAATCTATGAAAATTTTATTAGCAAATTTAAGATATGAGCTAGACAGACAAAAAGACCCCTCTCTATAAAACAAAGGCACTTCATTAACGGAGTTATTAATTATCTTAAGTGGTCTCTCTTTTCCTAAATATAAGAACTTTTCACCATCTTCATATTTTTTGTGCAAATCATTTAAATACCTTGCTTTTGTTATTTGCTGAGTTCGTAAAAGCCAAAACTTCTTTGACTCGATATATTGATCAATTTCCTTCATTGTTTCGTTTAATGGAGCTCTGACAATAATATGCCCTTCTATGGATACTTGTATTTCAATAGTCTTTCTTTCAGATCGTACAATCTGGTCAACTTTTACTGACATTTGTCATGACTATAACACAAAAAGTCCAATAAAAAAGCACTTTTTTAGAACAAAATCAAGATAGTAAAATACAGACGACTGTAATAAGAAGTCCGAAAACAGTCCCCACAATAGTACCAGAAAGCATTTCTCTTTGAGCGAATGAAAGAGAAGGAGGCTTAGGTAAAGAGTCGGTATCTAATAATTCAAAAAGGCCAATATGTGAAAAAATAATAAAAGCTGGAATACCAAAAGCTACTCCCATCATTATGAGCTTTCCGTAGTTAGGAACCGTCTCGAAAAAAACAGGTTCCGCAGCAAAAGCTTGGACTGTTAACAAAATTAAAAAGCATGCGGATGAATAAATATAAATCTTCATAACATTAGGTTGAATTATAATTACAAATATAGGAAAATCAAACTATGCCCTCTTCTACTCTCCAAATATATAGAAATCTTGATACTTTTACTGACGATCAGGAGTATTGGAAAGATTATACGGATTTCTACGAGCGTTTCTGGGGAGGGCCAACTTCCCCCTATGGTTTCTGGTACGGTAGTGAATATGAAGCATTTCAAGAAGCTGTTTGTGACCATATGCAGATAGAAAGGAACCAAATTAAAGAATGTCTTTTTATTAAAGAGAATTCTGAATACTTCATTTGTCCAACAATTAGCAAAAAGAATGAGCCTCCGTTTGCATTTTTAGTCGATAATATAATACCAATTCATTGGTTTTTCATATTTAAAGAAAAACAGAAAAAAATATTTAAGACCCATTGGGGATTTGGGGCTATCCACTACAAGAGCAAAATTGAGGATATTAATAAATTAATTAATCATTTTACAAATATCGAGTCGAGCAATAAAGAACAGAAAGATAATTTAGATAACTATTTAGAAATAATTAAAAATGATTTAAAAGAATTAAGCGAATGGTTATCAAACTTTCCTAAGGATAGCCTTGTTGTCCTTAACTATGGGGATTTACTATCCTCACTGCCTATGAGTAGCCTTGATAAAGAGGACTCAGTTAANATAGCAACTGATTTCACTAATAGCCTAGCACANGACAATTTAATCAAAGCTAATGAGCNAATTGAATTCTTAATTAATAGGTGGACTCAAATAGAGTTTGCAAACCAAAAGAATTTNTCCCCAAGCTCAAATTAACTCTTCAATCTTNTTCATAGGTATTAATTTAGGTGGAATCAACAACTGATTNTCATTTTTAACAAAATCATTTTTGTACTCTAAACTCCACTTNTAGCTCAAAAAATATTGAGTGATAGTTAGGGCTAATTCTTTTATNTTCTTGATTTCNGCCCACTCTTTGATTTTACTNTCCAGAGGAATAATCTTTGCCTTAGCGGGATTAAATAAAACTCTTAAAGCAAAGTTCCTTTCTTGANCTGACTTAGGCTTCAACTCTTTATTGGTCGACTGTAGCATCTTANATATATAGTTATATGTACCTGCTATATGCTCTTTGTTAAACGGAATTGNGTTTTTTGATTTCTTATATGAATTATAATCACTTANTCCTAAAGCAAATTCTCTTAGGCTTGCCTTATCCTCAACACTAGGATATTTAGACTGAAGAGTCCATGCTATTACTTGGTATCTAACAACAGGNTGGTCTAGGATACANGGCTGNTCTTTAATAGCTAAAGCAAGATAAAGNGGTTTTTGCGTTATCTGAAAATCGCTAAAATANTTACAAAANAAAAGCCACGATAATATNCCTGTTTTACCTTCATGAACTTGCTCAACAAATTCTTTTAAAGAAAANAAGAACTGATCACTAAGAATTTCTGAATCTATCCAAATATTCTGCTTAGAGGATTTCATAGTAAGGGATTATAACATTTATTCGAAAAAANAGATTAAATTAGCTTCATCCTAACNGATATAGACTGGAATGTTGTCCTATATTTGTTTGCTAANATGTGTAAAACAATTTTATCTATTGAATTGACATCAAAAAAGTTTTTTGTNGCTATAGANCCTGAATAAGGAGCATATGACTTATGNTACTTAGTTGCAAAAATACCTAAAGCCTCATCAATNAAGATGGTATTAATATGCTTTGAGAANAATATGGTNCCTTTNTTCTTNCTTNTCTTCTTTTCTAAAAAAAANGGGTAGAACCTAATTAAAAACTTCTCAATNTTATTCTTTAAGGANTTAAACTCAGATAAAAGTTTAGCGTCAGATGGNGANCCTTCTGCATCTAAACCNAANTACAGCAACTTAGAAAGTGACCCCGAAGATGCNGCAGCGAAAATGCTTTTTAACCAATTCTTTGCTTCTGTCCATCTATCAAAATTCTTTTTGGATTTAAGCAAAGTATTTGAGTNTTCAAGCTCATTAAGAACAGATTGGAGAAGATTGATTACTATTTTAACCTTTGATTCGCTTTCTAAAGTAAGCTCNTCTTTCCAGCCTTTTACATAATTCTCATCATATAATATTCTTGGCTCTAACTTTATTTGTTCAACTATAGATTCTAGTAATTCTTTCTCTTTTAAAATATCAGGGAAATATTTTTCTCTATAGTATTCAACNCTAACTGCTATATCTTCTAGGTTTGATATTTTTGTAAGGAGTTTCCTTTTCATTTTAAAGACTTGGTTTTATCATTGTTTTTGGATNTAAAACCTTTGCAGCCTCCTTCTTGTCTAAAATTTTCTCTTCAATAACAACCTGCTTAACAGTCTTGTTCTGAGCAAAAGCCTTCTTCGCAATTGATGCTGCTACATCATACCCAAGAACTGGNGCCAANCTAGTACACATGGCTAAACTTTCTTCTACAAAACTTTCACATTTGATTTTATCAGCTTCTATTCCCTCTATACATTCTCTTGAAAAAGTATTAGTTGAGGAAGNAAGAATCTCAACTGACTCAAGTATATTATGTGCCATAATTGGCATCATAACATTGAGCTCAAAATTCCCCGACTGNCCNGCAACTGTGACTGTTGCATCGTTNCCTATAACCTGAGCGCATACCTGTGTAAGGGATTCNGCAAGGACAGGNTTCACCTTTCCAGGCATTATTGAAGACCCAGGTTGTATNGAAGGTAAAANGATTTCACCAAAACCGCATCTNGGACCNCTGCCTAGCCATCTTATATCGTTANCTATTTTCATTAAGGAAGTNGCNAAGGTTTTAAGCGATCCGCTTGTTAANACTAATGCATCTTTAGATGCTTGAGCCTCAAAATGATTTTCAGCCTCAACAAATTTAATACCGATTTTTTTTGAGATTTCTAATGCTANTTTCTTCGCAAATTTAGGGTGAGAATTAATGCCTGTTCCNACAGCCGTTCCNCCTTGAGCTAATTCTTTTAAATTTTTTGAACTTTCTTGAATGAAGCTAATAGATTTNTTTATCATACTAGAATAACCGCTAAACTCTTGNCCTAAAGTAATAGGAGTAGCATCTTGCAAATGAGTTCTTCCGATCTTNATAATCCTATTAAACTCTTTTGATTTGGCNCCTAAGGCTTTCTCTAGGATTCTTAAGCTAGGTATTAATGAATTCANTATTAATTTATAAATTGATATNTGCATGGCNGAAGGGATAACATCATTACTTGACTGGCATAAGTTAACATGATCATTTGGATGGACCTTTNTCNTGCTTTTATTTTTTTTATTAGCTAAAGTCGCAATAACTTCATTTGCATTCATGTTAGTNGAAGTACCAGAGCCCGTCTGAAAAATATCAACAACGAANTCTAAATCATGTTTTCCTTGAATGACTTCTTCAGCAGAATTCATTATTGATTTAGCAACTTGGGGTGATATTAATTTTAAGTCGAGATTTACCTTGGCTGCGGAGAACTTNATAACCCCTAGAGCTTCAATNAAGGACCTTTTAAATTTCAAATTACTTATNGGAAAATTTTCTACTGCTCGAGCAGTTTGTGCCCCATAAAGAGCATCTTTTGGGACTTTCATTCTTCCCATTGAGTCAGACTCTATTCTAAAATTTTTTTTAGCCATTTAAGAAATCCTTTTGAATTAATATATTATTAATTTTAACTTATTGTGAGAGACTTTAATAATTTAATTTTCGTTATATCATATAGACGTTATAGTTTTTTTGCTGAGGAGATAAAATGAGTGATATAAAAGAAATAAATGATGATGATTTTCAAGAAGAGGTATTAAATTCTGAAGTACCTGTATTGGTAGATTTTTGGGCTCCTTGGTGCGGTCCGTGCAAAATACTGGCTCCCACACTCGAAGAGATTTCTACAGAGAACAGAGAAAGAATTAAAATTGTTAAAATTAATATTGATGAGAATCAGCTAATCGCTGGAAAATATGGTATTAAAAGTATCCCGACAATGATGATTTTTGAAAAAGGTGAGCTGAAGAACCAGTTAGTTGGCTCTATGCCTAAGCAAGAAATTGAAAAAGTTCTTTTCACGGAGATTTAAATGCCAAGATACATTATGCTAAGCAACTTAACTGACGAAGGAAGAAAGACTGTAAAAATGCGCCCCGAAAGAATCAAAGAAGTTAATGATGAAATAGAAAAAATGGGTGCTAAGGTTATCGAACAGTATGCTGTATTGGGAGAATATGATTTTATTAATATTCTTGAAGCTCCAGATAATGAAACAATTTCAAGAGTCTCTATTGAGCTTGGCTCAAGAGGTACAATACAACTCATAACTCTTGCTGCAATTCCTATAGAAGAGTTAGAAGTTTCTCTAACTACTCCTAAATAGAAAATTCTTAACAATTAATTCTTTTGAAAGCTCTTTTATTTAAAGGGTATTCTGAGGTCTGCAATAATACCATTGTGAGCATACTTACTGAAGTCACCCGAAATAATTTTTACAGCCCCGACTTTTAATTCAATCTTATTCCTATAAATAAAGTTAAAGCCAGCAGTTGTATCAAAACTTGAATCCCTTTCAGTTCTTTTGTCAATGCCCTTTAAATCAAGCCCAAATGAAACTCTTCGATTCTTAGATTCAAATAAACGAAGATTTGAACCATAAACCAAGAAAAGTTCTTCATTGTCCAAACTGTAATCACTAGCATTGAAGAACAACTCAGAACTAAAACTAAAATTAACTATTTTGTTTCCTGCATATACCATTGGGGTTATAACCGTAGCATTATTAAGAACATATTTAAGCATAGATGAATTCGAATAAAGCTTGGAAAGTCTATTCTTTTTGTCTCCCCAAATTTCAGATGATGGTAGGTTCGCGCTCAAACTAGAACCGAAAAAAAAATTCTCTTCCTTCTTCAGAACCTTATTGAACTTAAGTTTTAAATTCCCTATTTCAAAACCATTATCTACAACTTTATAGTGCTTATCGTTGCCATCATAAGCTCCTGCCCATGGAATAGATAAATTTAATCCAAAACTTTCTGAAGAATTCGCAAAATCTACATCTAAGAAATAAAATATGTCTGACCCACCACCTTTGCTTTGTTTGATATCATAATACAAGCTCTTCAAACCTACACGATGAATAGGAAGCAAATTCTCATCAAAGCTTTCAGAATTAAGCGCTTCTCTTTCAACGCTACCTTCATGGTAATCAAATGGTTTATAAATAACAAAATTTCCACCTAATGGATTAAAAAAACCAAAATCTCCCTCGCTTAAAAAAACCTTAGTAGGATTGATAATATATGAAAGAGTTCGCTTAAAGGTGCTCTCTGAATGACTTAAACTTTTGTTTATGTCTTCAAAGAAAACTCCTAAAGGTATTCCCAAGCCTGGTGTCACAACCATGTCGATAAGAGAAGGCTTTTCTACTGTTCCTTCAATGGTAAATTCCCATAATGTGCTTTGAATTAATGTCCCGAGATAAGCCTCTTCTTTCTTGTATCCAAGATCTCTATAAACTTGGTAATAAAGAGCGCCAAAATATGGATGATATACATAATTAGTTAAAAAGCTATCCCCATCATTCCACTCAGGATTAGTTATATTATCTCCCCACTTTTTAAGACTTGTATCAAAAATTTTTGAGTCTTTATTTCTAACATATAAAATTCTACCTCCCCAAAGGAAGTAGTTAATCATTAAAGTATCTTTAAAAAAACTTCTTTCATATTCTTTCTCTTCTTTATTCTGGGCGGCATTTCCAGCTGAAAAAGAATTCGGTGGCACTAAGCAAAATAACAAGAGAACAATAAGGCTGCTAATTAAGTAGTTTTTCATAAAGATATCATCCCTTTTGCTCTATTGATCCATGTAAATCTTTTAGATAGCTCTAAGGAATTAGAAGAAAGATTATCGCTTAATGCTTTATCGTTTAAAAGCTTTTGAATTGATTCACTTATCTCGNTAATGGAGTCNGGNTTAACTAAAATGGAGTTCATTCCATCTTTTAATATTTCGTTAAATGATGATAAGTTNGAGGCNACTATAGGCTTTCCTGCAGATAAATACTCAAACAACTTAATTGGNGAGGAATAATCTTTTGCNANCGATCCTCCTTTGATTGTGAAATCAGAGNCATAAGGAATTAATAAGATATCTGAAATACACAAGTAGTTTGGAATCTCTTCATGTGGTACGTGGCCAGTGAATAGTATATTTGATTGGGTTGAATCTACTGATTTTAAGTAATAACTATTATCTTCTTCCTCTCCTCCTACAACTAAAAAGAAAATTTCTTTATGCTTCTTGGATAGTTCAATTATTTTCTCTATACCCCTTCCTTTGTATGTATTCCCTACATATGAAATAATCTTACATTTATCGGGGATATTTAATTTTGAAACAAGATTATCAAGATTATCATTTGGGACAAAACTTTCTAAATTTACTCCGTTATGAAAGACTTTAAGCTTTTCATTGTGGGAAAAGATTTTAACAATACTATCCATTGTCCCAACAGAGTTACATGAGACTCTCACAATGTTTTCACACTTTAAAAATCTTTTTGTAGCAATCTTTGATAACAAATTTACTGGTGGATGATGGATGTCTACTATTATTCTTGACTTAATAAACGAAGCTAGTAAAGCAAAAGTAATATTTCTTGTAAGGACTAAATCATAGTCTTTAGAAAAAAGGAATTTAAGGAAACTGATTATACCGTGGAAAAAATGCCTCATTGAGGACTTTTTAAAGCCCGGAGTTGCCTTAATAAGAAAATTATCCTTAACTCCATAAAAGGAAAAAAAACCTCCTATTTCCTCTTCTTCAATAGGCAACATCAGAGTTGTATCATGACCTAAGTCTGACAGAGCTTCGCACATTCTTCCTACATGTATTCCACTAGCTCCTTCTGTAAAGAGCTGAGGGCTTCCAACATAAAGTATTTTCATTACTTATATATTATTGATAAAATTGATTAATAAACAATATTTAATTAAGATTTGTTTTAATGAAAGTAATAAAAGGTTTTAAAGACATTCTTCCAAACTCATCAAATTCTTCATATTCTTCATTTGAGTGGGANAAGATTATTAAACAATTAAAAAAAACTATGTATAGCTATAATTACACTGAGATATTAACTCCTGTCCTTGAGTACNCCTCAACTTTTAAAACAGGNATTGGAGAGGATACAGATATTGTTTCAAAGGAAATGTACGAGTTTGTNTTAAAAAAAGACTTAAATAAAGATTCTGGCTCTGAGACCTACTGCTTAAGGCCTGAAGGCACAGCCCCTATAGTCAGAAGCTTGATTGAGAACTCTCTACATAAAACTAAAAATATAAATAAGTTATTNTATGTTGGCCCTATGTTTAGATATGAAAGAATGCAAAAAGGTAGATATAGAATGTTTCATCAAATAGGNGCNGAACTAATAGGCTCAAATGAAATTCATTACGAAGTAGAGTTGCTAATNTTGGCAAAAAGTATNCTNGATNGCTTAGAAATTAATGAGTACAAATTTCAAATAAATTCTATTGGAAANCAAAAAAGCCTAGAGAATATTTCTAAAGCNGTTAAGGACTTTGGANATAAGAATAGAGATTCGTTAGATGAGATTGACTTAAAGATATTGCANAAGAACCCTTTGAGGTTCCTAGATAAAGCTATTCATAAATATAATTTTAAGAATTCCCCNAAGACANTTGACTATTTAGATAAAGATTCATTAAATAGATTTANTCTTTTAACTAAAATTCTAGATAGTATTGNCTTCAAATACACAATTAACAATCAAATGGTAAGAGGGATTGACTATTATAATGACTTTGTATTTGAAGTTAACTCNCCCAATCTTGGGGCTCAAGATGCAATACTAGCTGGTGGNAGATATGACTCATTNGTTCAAAAGTTTGGTGGTCCTTCAGTNAACTGTGTTGGCTTTGCCGCTGGACTAGAAAGACTAGTCATGCTTGTCGANAAAGAAAATAATAATCTCAATTTAATAGAATCAATTGATATATATATCGNATATGAGGAACCAAGTNTAAAACTAGANTCCTTAAAGCTGGCAACAAAATTAAGAAGCCAAGGTTTAAGAGTTGAGGTTGACTTAGATTCTAGAAGTTNTAACAAGCAAACAAAAGCTGCNGAAAAGAGCAGCGCTAAGGTTATTTTATCGATTCANNTGGCTGACTTTNAAAATTCAATTGCTACTTTAAAAAACACCANNACAAAGATAGAAGAAAAAATTAATTTGCATCAGGNNCTAGACTCTTTTGTAAAATCAATTAAAGTTGAACAGAATGAAAAAAANTAAATTCTTTTATGGATGGATTATAGTCTTTGCGGCCATATCCTTAGTCTTCCTTGATGGACTACTATTATATTCTTTTGGTGTCTTGCTNCCTTCGATTCAAGCTAAGTTCGAAATGACCAAAGCAGCTGTAAATTCTATATTTGCTGTTAGATGTATAGTATTTGCNTTTTCAATGATCTTATTTGGCAAGTTAATTGACAAACATANGCCNGAAAAAGTTGTTTTTTTTGGTGGCTTAATAANTGTTATAGGNTTGGTATTAACTGCTTACTCTGANACAAAAGTTGAATTATTTATTAACTATGGGGTCTTGCCAGGGATTGGTGATGGTGCTTTTTATATACCCGCTGTTGCAATTGTCCAAAGATGGTTCAATAAAAGAAGAGATTTTGCTGTAGGGCTTGTTACAACTGGAATACCAATAAGTGGCTTAATTATAAATCCATTATCTGCATGGATTCTTGAAATATCTTCATTAGAAATAACTTTATTTTCTTTAGCATTAATAACTTTAGTTTGCTTATTTCCAGCATTTCTTTTAAAAGAAAGCCCCAAAGAGATGGGCTTGGAACCTTACGGTGGCCCTTTTCCACAAACTGATAGCCTTGAATCAAATAACTGGAATGTCATGGAAGCAACTAGAACTCAGGTCTTTTTAATACTTTATTTGCTACTTTTCTTAGGAATGCTGGCCTTTCTAATTGTTGTAACACTTCAATTTGATTACGCTGTTAGTAACAATCTTAGTCTAGTTGCATCATCTCTTGCGCCTGCTGCAATTGCCGCAGGAAGCTTTATTGGTAGATTAGTAACAGGGTATATAGCAGACTTTATTGATAGAAAGAAAATTTTATTTTATGTTTTTCTTGGCCAAGCTTTATCTGTTCTAATTCTTTTGAATGGAAATACTTTAATCCACTACGCACTTTTTGGATTTTTATTTGGTTTTTGTTACGGAGGATGGATTCCAATCTTTCCAAGCCTATTAAAAGATTTCTTTGGAACAAAGCATGTAGGGCAAATTTTTGGCGTCTTTGGAACAGGATTCTCCTTATCAGCTATAATTGGTCCGCCACTAGCAGGCTATCTAGTTGATAAATTTGGTCATTATGATTTCGGATTTTATATCTGCATAGCAGTTTGTCTAATCGGTGCATTTCTGGCTTTATTAATCAAAAAACCTTTAAAAATCTAAATTTACTATATAATAGTCTTAATGTTTGGCTTGGGTTTTTCAGAGATTATTTTTGTCTTAATAGTGTTCATATTACTTTTTGGTCCAGATGAAGTTCCTATAATTGCAAAGAAGGCTGGTCAACTTTTCAGACAAGTCACTGATGTCAAAGATTCAATTAACGACAGTGTTAATAACGAGATTAATGATATTAAAAAGATTGTTAAGAAAGATTGAATTAAATATCTAAGTTTGACACATATAAAGCGTTATCTTCAATAATTTTTCTTCTTGGCTCAACCTCATCTCCCATTAAATCTTCAAATAATTCCTTCTCTTTATTATCTTGATCTAAGTCTTCGAGATCGGCCATATTTACCTCTTTTAGTACCCTCAAAGATGGGTCTAGTGTTGTTTCCCAGAGTTGCTCGGGGTTCATCTCACCAAGACCTTTGTATCTTTGAATTGAATAACCTTTTTTACCAATTAAATTCAATTGAGTTAAAAGTTGTTGGATATCGTTAAATTTAAAAGATTCGCCATTATTTGTCTTAAGATTAAAAGGGAAAACTATACTCTCAATACTCATCTTAAATTCATCAAGAGCCTTTTGAAATAGTTGAGAATCTAAAAATTTATCATCTATAACTGTAATTTTTTCTCTCCCTCTGTTCTTTACTGTGAACAACAAAGAATCATTTTCTTTTTTAACAGCAATGGTGACTAGTGTATCCTGGTTCATCAATTCTTCTATTTCAGTTTTAACAGATTTCTCGATTTTATCTACGCTAGCCTTGGAGCTTTTGATTAACAATGGAATAATTATTTTTAAAATTCTTAAATCCATTCCTGATTTCTCAAGATTATCTAAGAAAACTGAATACCTTCTGAAGTGGGAAACGCACTTTAACAAATCTTCTCTACTTAACTTGTTCTTTTTAAAAGTCTCGTCACTAACTAATTCATTAATAGAATTGCGGAGCAAGAAATCGTCTAACTCTGCTTCATCTTGTATATAAATCTCTTTATTACCTTTCTTTAACTTAAACAAAGGTGGTTGAGCTATAAATAATTTCTTTTTCCTAATTAAGTCTTTGTAATGATTATAAAAGAAGGTTAGGAGAAGCGTTCTAATGTGAGATCCATCAATATCCGCATCAGTCATCAAAATAATTTTCCCATATCTTAACTTTGTTATATCTACCCCGGATATCTCATCTTTTGATTCGCCTGAGATACTTGGTGCACCAACTCCCATAGCTGTGATCAAAGTTCCAATCTCATCATTACTTAAAACTTTATCTAATCTAGCTTTTTGAACATTTATGACTTTACCTTTAAGAGGAAGAACGGCTTGAGTTTTTCTATCTCTGCCTTGTTTTGCTGACCCTCCAGCAGACTCTCCTTCAACAATAAATAATTCAGACTTTTCAGGGTCTTTCTCCTGACAATCAGCTAATTTTCCAGGTAAAGAGCATAAATCTAGAGCACTTTTTCTTCTAGTTAAGTCTCTAGCCTTCTTAGCTGCCTCCCTTGCCTTAGCTGCATCTACTGACTTATTGATTATCTTCTTTGCTTGTGAAGGATTCTTTTCAAAAAAATCTCCTAAAGAATCGTTCATAAGAGACTCTACTATTCCTGAGGTCTCAGAATTACCTAACTTAGTTTTTGTTTGTCCTTCGAACTTTGGCTCTGGGACCTTAATACTTACGATTGCACCTAAGCCCTCCCTTGTATCGTCACCAGTAATCTGGATATTTTGATTTTTGAAAAGGTTATGGTCTTTTGCATATTTATTTATTGATCTAGTTAGAGCGCTTCTAAATCCACTTAAATGTGTACCGCCCTCAATAGTATTTATATTGTTAACATAGGAATATACTGTTTCTGAATAACCTTCATTGTATTGAATTGCAATGTCTACTACAGTCTTATCTTTTGATCCAATTACTGATATAGGCTTTGAATTAACCACTTTCTTCCCTTTGTTGATAAACTCGACAAAAGAACTAATTCCGCCTTTATAATAATAAGTTTCTTCTGCTGCGACCCTATCATCTTTTAATGAAATCTTTAAGCCTGCATTTAAGAAGGCTAATTCCCTCGCTCTTGAACAAAGATAAGAAAAATCAAAAATTGGTTCAAAATCATACCTACCGTTTGTATTAATTACAGGGACGAATATACCTGCATCTGGTTTAAATGTTATTTTGGAACCAGTTTTCTTCGATTTTGAGATAGCTTTTAATTTAGAAACTACTTTTCCTTGCTCATACCTTTGATGCCAAACTGAGCCATCTCTTGAAATCTCTACCTCAAGAAATTCAGATAAAAAGTTTACAACTGTTACGCCTACGCCATGAAGCCCTCCAGATACTGCATAAGTTTTGGAGTCAAACTTGCCGCCCGCGTGCAATGTAGTTAAAATTACTTCGACTGCTGGCTTTTTCTTTTGAGGATGCATATCAACAGGAATGCCTCTTCCATTGTCCTCTAAGCTAATACTTTCATCTTTGTTAATTTTAATAGAAATTTCGTCGCAATATCCTGCTAATGCTTCATCGACACAATTATCTATTACTTCGAATACTAGATGGTGAAAACCTCTTCTAGTAATATCCCCTATGTACATTCCAGGGCGTTTTCTAACAGCTTGAAGTCCTTCTAGGGCTTGAATTGACTTGGCAGTATAAGTGTTTTTTTCAGATTTTTTCTTTGACAAAGCCATAATATTTAGTTGAACTCTAACATGGTTTAAACTTAATAAAAGGTCTAATCTTTCATTCGTGGTAACGTTATACCTGTTTGATTTTGGTACTTCCCTTTTTTGTCTGCATAAGAGATCTCACACTCTTCGTCTCCTTCAAAAAAAAGAACCTGAGCTATACCTTCATTGGCATAAATTCTTGCTGGTAAAGGAGTCGTATTAGATATTTCTAATGTTACATGGCCTTCCCATTCAGGTTCGAAAGGAGTGACGTTCACGATGATTCCACATCTAGCATAAGTGGATTTTCCAACACAAACAGTAACAGTACTTCGTGGAATTCGAAAGTATTCAACTGTACGCGCTAACGCAAAAGAATTAGGTGGTATTATGCATTCATCGTCTACAATTGTAACAAAAGATTTTTCATCGAAGCTTTTAGGGTCTACAACAGTATTGTAAACATTGTTAAAAACCTTAAACTCATTACTAACTCTAATATCATAGCCATAAGAGGAAACACCATATGATATTGCTCCATTAGTTGTTTGCTTCTCAACAAAAGGCTCAATCATTTTGTGCTCTAAGCACATTTTCCTTATCCAATGATCTGGTTTAATTCCCATTTAATCCTCCATACTCTAAAAGCTAAAATTGATTTAAAAACTTTAAATCATTTTGATAGAAATATCTAATATCTGTTATGCCATATTTTATCATTGCTAATCTTTCTATTCCCATACCAAAAGCTAGCCCTGTGAATTCATTAGAATCATACTTAACTGATTCAAAAACTTTTGGGTTGACCATTCCGCACCCTAGGACTTCCATCCAGCTCTTTTCACCAGACTTGTTAATCCACTCAATATCTAATTCTGCACTAGGCTCAGTAAAAGGAAAATAACTTGGCCTAAACCGAGTTTTAATCTGGCTTCCAAAGAATCTATAAATAAACTCATTCAAAATACCTTTTAAGTGAGCAAACGAAACATCTCTATCAACTAAAAGGCCTTCAATTTGATTAAACATCGGAGTATGAGTGACATCACTATCACACCTATAAACTTTTCCAGGAGAAATAATTTTCAATGGCGGCTTATTTGTTTCCATGATTCTTATTTGCATGGGCGAGGTATGAGTCCTTAGCAAATTATTATTGCCCAAATAAAAGGTATCTTGCATATCTCTCGCAGGATGATCAGTAGGTATATTAAGTGACTCAAAGTTATAATAATCTGACTCAATTTCTGGACCATCAAAAACTTCAAAGCCAAATTCGGAGAAAATTTTTGTTATATCAATTAAAACTTTTGAAATTGGATGTATGGTTCCTCGCCTGTTTCCTCTTGAAGGTAAAGATATATCGATTTTCTCGTCGCTTAGCTTTTTATCTATGAGAAGTCTTTTGATTTCTTTAGATTTATTCAAAAGAAGTGATTCAATCTCTTTCTTTATAGTGTTGATTAGTGGGCCTTGAACTTTCTTTTCTTCAATGGTCAAGCTCTTCAACGAGTTTGTAAACTCAGTAAGCTCCCCTTTCTTACCCAAATATTTCGACTTAAGATTCATCAATTCATTCTCTGAATTAATTTTATCAAGTTCTATTTTAATCTTAGGAACAAAATCTTTAATCATTTCATCTCGATCTTCTTTTATTTAAAAAATACATAATATAAGGAGCATATAAAATTGACGAATAGGTACCTATGCCTACTCCTAATATCATAATAAGTGCAAAATCTTCAATCTCAACTCCACCTAAAAAATAAAGTGGGACCAAGACTATTAAAACAGTCATAACTGTCAATATCGTTCTTGAAAGGGTTTGTACAATACTCGTCTCAATAATCTGGTTAAGAGGTAAATTTAAGATTTTGAGGTTTTCCCGAACTCTGTCAAAAATAACAATTGTATCATTAACCGAATAACCAATCACTGTCAGTATTGCGGCAATTGTTGTAAGAGTTATCTCAATATTAAGAATATTTACTAGTAAGGAAGTCAAGATAAAATCATGAAAGAGTGCAAATACAGCGGCAATAGCAAAACTAAAACTAAATCTAAAGAAAACATAAATCAATATAGCTATAGAGCCGAAAATAATAGAATAAATACCATTCTTGACAAGTTCCTTTCCCACCTTAGGGCCAATAAAATCGATTCTCTTAATGGAATAGCTATTAGCCGAAAAATTCTCATCAAGAACATTAGTTAAATTCTTTTTATAGTCAAGAATTTGCATATTTTTGATATCATTTTTAATAGGAATCCTGAGTAAAAATTCATTATTTGTTTCACTCCCATAATTCTGTATTGTTACATTTGGAAATCCTGCAGTATAAAAATCACTTCTGATTTTTTCTATCTTGGTTTCTGAATTAAACGACAATACCATCTCAGTACCACCCTGAAATTCAATACCATAGTTAAATCCAGATTTATTTATGCTATACAAGCTAAAGCAAATTAGTAAAGTAGAGATGATAAAAGTAACCTTCATTGACTTAAAAAAACTAAACTTCATTTTTACCCCTCAATAAAGAAGATGAGTTGATTAAATACTTTGTTAGAACTCTAGTAAAGATAATATTGGAAAATATAGTTGAGAAGATTCCTATTGATAAAGTAACAGCAAATCCNTTAATNGGACCATCGCCTAACAGGAACATGCAAAAAGCTGTAATCAATGTAGTGAAATTCGCNTCTAATATTGTGGAAACTGATCTATCAAAACCAACTTCTACGCTTACTAATGACTCTTTTCCNTTTAACAATTCTTCCTTGATTCTCTCATAAATTATAATATTTCCGTCAACTGCCATACCCAATGTCAAAACAAGACCAGCAATACCNGGGAAAGTAAGAGTNACCCCAAACAGTGATAGCAGTCCAAATATAACTATTAAGTTAAAAATTAGAGCCAAATCACAAACCANACCTAACCTTTTGTAATAAATAAACATGAAAATAAATATTAATATTGAGGCTAAAATCATAGAGTTTTTTCCNTTGTTAATCGAATCTAGACCTAGCGAGGGTCCAATAGTTTTTTCTTGAAGTATAGAAACCGGAATTGGCAAGGANCCNGANTTTAAGATTATCGCTAAATCATTTGCCTCTTCAAAACTAAAATTACCACTAATACTGCCTCTACTAAAAATTTGATTCTGAACTACAGGNGCAGACTTGACCTTNCCATCTAAAATAATTGCAACTCTATTTCCTATATTCTCTTTAGTAATTTTTGAAAAAGATTTAGACCCTTCAGTGTCAAGACTAAAAGCTACATATGGNCGATTAAATTCATCATACTCAACACTTGCATCTTCNATAGACTCTCCCTTTAGTTGAGATGATTTTAATGTTAAAAGGAAGTTGTCAAGTGAATCAACNCTCCCATACCTATAAAGTGAGTAAATTNCATTCTCAGNAGAAATCNTATACTTTGAGGTTATTGCTNTTTTATCAGTAGACTCTTCTATTAATGGTTTAAATTCCAACATTGCAGTCTTGGAAATAATATTTAATATTCTATCTCTGTCAGTCTGGCTTACACCAGGTATTTGAACTACTATCCTTTCATTCGCAGATANCTGAACCGAAGACTCGATTACACCAAACTGATCAATTCTATTNGAAAGAATCTCTTTAACTTGTACAAGCAACTTTTTCTTAATATTTGCAATAGACTCTGGAGTTAGCANNACCTTGATTGACAATGCGCTCTTAGANATNGAATAATTTAAATCTNCTCTTAATAATTCATAGGCCTTATCAAGACTCTCGGAGTCATAGAATATNATATTAATTTCTGTAACTGAANTTTTAATGCTTCTTAGTAAAATTTTATTTTCTAATATAGTTGTTTTTATTTTTTTTGATTCTTTNTCNATTATGACTTTAGATGAAGTTTCTTCATCAAGACCTAGTGCTACGAAGATTCCTCCTCTTAAATCGAGCCCCAANCTAACTTGGTTTGAAGGAAAGACAAAATTCCACCAACTTGGTAGAGAGCTAGNCTGAAAAGTTGGATATATAAANACCAAAGACAAAAGAAGNACTAAGGAAGAAAAAAATTTAAATATTCTTAATCTATTCATTTAAGTTAAAAACTACTTTTTATTTTCCTCTATGGGAGTGTTTACAAAATCTCTCTTAATCTTTATATTCACTCCTTTAGAAATTTCAATNACTANTATATCATCATCTAAAATATCAATAATTCTACCAAGAATCCCACCATTGGTGANAATCTCTTGGCCTTTCTTAAGTGATTTTAGCATATCGTCTCTCTCATTTTGTTGTTTATTCTGNGGTCTGATGATTANAAAGTANAAGAGAACAATGATAAGGATAAACGGCATAAAAGGTCCTATTGTTCCAAGCAATGAAGCATCNCCACCATTTGGAGGTGGAGCGCAAGATAAAACAGAAAATAAAATNCCAGCAACTAGAAGTTTTTTATAATTAATTAGACTCATTTTGATACCTCTCGAGAAAGTTCTTTTTAAATGCTATAAACTTACCATCTTTTATAGATTTTTTAATAGATTCAATTAATTGCTTATAAAAATACAAATTACTTAGTGTCATTAATTGAAGGGCAGCAATCTCTTTTGTCATGTATAAGTGCTTAATATATCCTAAAGAAAATTTAGCACATGGATGATTATAATCATCTTCTTCAATCGGATTATCTGACATTGTAAAAGCACTATTTTTAATATTTATTTTACCTTTAGTAGTATACAAAGTTCCATTCCTAGCATTTCTAGTGGGGATAACGCAATCAAAAATATCTACTCCTAATTCTACGGAATTCAGAATATCTTCTGGCTTACCTATGCCCATTGAATATCTAGGCTTATTTTCCGGTAATAAAGAACAGACCTGCTCGGTTATTTCATATGTTTTTTCCTGGCCTTCTCCTAAACCAAGACCACCAATTGCATAACCATCAAAATCTATCTCCATCATTTGCTCTGAAGAAGTCTTCCTTAAGTCATCATAAATCCCACCCTGGACTATCCCAAAAAGCTTGTTTGAACTTTTTTTAGCCTTCTTGGAACGAACTGCCCAGTCTCTTGTTCTTTTAATTGAGCTTAGCATACTGCTATACGTTGAATCTGGTTTAGGGCAATCATCAAAAATCATCATAATATCTGAGCTAATTGACTCTTGTATCTCAATTGATAGCTCTGGCGAAAGAAAGTTTGTTGACCCATCTAAAAAAGATTTAAATGAAACACCATCATCATGGATTCTTGCTGACGGCGACAAACTATATACTTGAAATCCCCCACTGTCTGAAAGAATATTTCCTTTCCAATTCATAAATTCATGTAATCCACCAAAATCTTTAATTTCTTTGTGGCCAGGCCTTAAAAAAAGGTGGTATGCGTTTACAACTATGAGATTGAAGTTCATTTTATCTAAATCTTCACTTGTTATAGCTTTTGGAACTGCCTTGGTGCATACAGGCATAAAGACTGGTGTCTCAATCTCACCAGACCCAGTCTTTAGAACTCCAAATCTTGATTTTGAACTAGGATCTTGATTATGAACAACAAATGACATTTTAAAATTAAGCTAGATTAAATCTAAAGCTGAGAAAAATCCTTTTTTCTTTTTTAGGAGTTTTCTTCCTAAATCTAGTGCTCCACGAGCAAAAATATCTCTGTCTAAAGCTTGGTGTGTGATATATATATTCTCTTTATTACCAAAAGAGGAGACCTTGTGCTCCCCAGCAATATCACCACCTCTTAAAACACTAATACCTATTTCACCCTTTTTTCTTTCTAGCGACGAAGATTTCCCTCGATATTTTAAAGATTTCTTTGAACTTATACCTATTGCCTCACACAAGTTCTCGGCGAGCAATAAAGCTGTGCCACTAGGGGAATCGACTTTTTTATTGTGGTGTGTTTCTGTTATTTCCAAGTCATTTCTCTTAAAATATTCTATATTATCTCTTAAAATTTTAATTAAAACATTAATTCCTAGACTCATATTATATGACTGTAAAACGGGTATTTTTCTAGAAATACTTTTAAGCTCTAAAATCTGTTTAGAAGAAAAACCAGTAGTACCTGTAACAAAGGGAATACGAGCAGACAGCGCTTTTCTCGCCATAACAATAGAGGATGAAGGAGTTGAAAAATCTACCACTAAATCTACTTCTAACTTTTTAGGCGACTTAGAAATTTTCACATCAACAAGAGAGAATTGTTTTAAATCTTCTTGAGTATACAAGGATTCTCCCATTAACTTGTGCTTAGGACTGTCGACTGCGTTCTTAACAATGAAATCTTTATTGTTTTTACATAAAGTAGCTACAGCACTACCCATCCTGCCTAGAGCGCCATTTATTAATATTGTCTTTTTGTTTTTGCTCATAAATAAAGCATAATACTTGTAATTAATGATATATCAAAGACTAAAGGTTTAGAAAATGACACGAAGTATGACTGGTTTCTCTTCAGTTTCACAAAATCATGGATCAATAAGCTTTACTATGCAAATTAGATCTGAAAATAGTAAAAGTATTGAGATAGCAATACATGATGAGTCTAGCAACTATGGTACACATGAAAAATTAAAGAAAATAATAATGGAAAAGTTCGACAGAGGTAAAATTCGTATATTTATTTCTATTGAAAAAGAGCAGAAATTTGAAATAAATAATAAGATTAAAAGTTACTTGGCTGAGTTTTCATCAGTTGCTAAGAGATTTCAAATTACACCGACTATCTCATCAAGTGAACTTAACAATATGATTAATGATAATATTTCATCGTCATACAGCTCTACTAAACTGGAAAATCATCAGATTAAACTTTTAAATAAAGCTATAAAGAAGCTAATCATCAGCCAGGAGATTGAGGGTAAAAATTTAATAGAAGATATCAATAAGAAGCTATCAAAAATTTACATTCTCAAAGAAAAGATAGTCAAAAGAGTTTCTTTATACAGAAATAAATTAGAAAAAAAATACCATAAAGAAATAAAGAAGGGTTTTGCTAATCATGATCCATTGCTAGCAAGAAAGGAAATTAGTAGTGCATTAGATAAAATAGATATCGAAGAAGAAATAATTAGATTGGATTCACATGTTCTGGAGTTAAAGAAAATACTATCAAAGAAAGGGCAGAAAGGTATGACAATTGATTTCTACATGCAGGAAATCAACAGGGAGGCTAATACCTTAGCAGCGAAAAGTAAGGATTTTAAACTTTCCGAACTTGCAATTGAAATTAAAACATATTTAAATCAAATAAGAGAAATTGCAGCTAATATAAGCTAGTTTGTCAGAATCTGATACAAAATAATTTCCCTAGAATACTTATCCTTGGAAAATGCGTATTCTTTACTATAAGATTTTGATGCTAAATATTGTTTTTTAGATTTAGGTGCAGAAAAACTATATCTATCTTGAAAAGTGTTATTGGGACCTGCAAAATACAAGAATTCAAGAATATCTAAATTGTTCTTACTCATAAAAGAAGATAAGTTTTTAAAAATTTTCTCTGGCTTAGATACAGCTCTTCCAGTAAGCAAAATTTTACTTTTAGAAGCTGTATAGCTCGCATTTTCTAACCTTTCAACTTGAACATTAATGTCTACTTTTCCTAAATCCAGAATCTTAATGGCTTTATTAAGAAATTTACATTTTTTTTGATTCGCCTCTATTAAGCTATATGACTTAATTAATTTTTCTTCTCTAGAAAACAGGTCATAGATAAGAATGGGCATACAAGGGAAACCTGGTCCAGTTCCAAAATCTATAAAATTAATGCCTGATTGGTTTTTAGATTGATCTAAAGCAATAAAATGTTCAAAGCCTACAATTGAGTCAATGAAATGTTTTATTAAAATTGATTCCAGGCCTACAATTGATGTTAGATTATATTTTGTATTTTCTTTGATCAAAAATTCAGAAAAATTAACAAACCTAGTAAAAACCTCATCGTTGGGAATTAGGTTGTTATTTAAAAATTCTTCAATAAATAAATCTTTTATGCAACTAGACATTATTAAATAATTACCTTCTTTGAATCAAAATTAAAACAACTCCTGCTATAATTAATAATGATGCGAATCTAAACATAGATTCAAAGCTATACAAATCTGCAATTAATCCATAAAAAAGAGTCATCAGATTAACTCCAATACTAAAAGAAGCATTTAATGCGCCAAATAATCTACCACTTATTGAGTGATCTCTGCCTGTCATTAATATCGAAGAGAGTATGGGGTAAATTAATGAATACGTTGCTGGGAATAAGATAGAAAAGGCTATTACCCCTATCAAGGAGTTTATTGCTGGTATGAAAAATATAGTTAACGAAAAAAGTAACAGCATTAGTAAAACTTTTGGAAATAGATTTGATTGTCTTATATATGAAGAAAGGAATATTCTTGAAAGAGATACAATAATGGCATAACCAGCAAAAAAATAACCTACACTAAGACCCTTGCCTACTAAGTACAAAGATACAAAATTCATTACTACGCCGAATCCTGACGCGACCAAAAAGTTTGCAAACAATATGTCAAAAATTTTCTCATCTCTTATGATCTTAAAGAAGCTGGAGACTTTAATCTGTACTTTGCTGGCTGACGAGTTTTCATCTAGATTCATTATCAAAAGAAAAGCTAAAACTGAAAAAATTGAAGAGTAGACAAAAAATTCCTCAAATCCGTATAATGTAATTAATTTTTCTGAGAAAAAAGGNCCTAAAAAATAAGAAAAAATTGTAAAGGAACTAAAAAANGAAAGCCCATACTGCTTATCTTTATCGTCTAAATTATTTGANGCGATTGCCGAAGAAGCATTGAAGAAAATGGAGAACGCAGCCCCCTGAATAATTCTTAAACAAATAATAACAAAAAAATTATCAAAATAAATNAATGAAAGTGACGAAATAATCATAAGGGANAGAGCTATCAACGACAANAGCTTCTTGCCATATCTATCAATNAATGAGGAACAAAAAGGAGTTAGTAATATCGATGAAATTCCNAATGAAGACATAGTCAACCCGATTAAGGTTTTTGTATATCCAAGATTGTCTAAAAAAAGAGGTAGCAAGAAAAAACATGAGAAATTAACAAAGAAAAAACAATTAGAAAAGGTAGCAAGAAGAAAGTTTTTGTTTAGCCTTTTTAAGTACATAATTGTAGATATTAACCTAGCTTTGACAAAAAAGGCCAGCCAGATATAATCAACCAGAATATAGGGCCGTTAGCTCAGTTGGTAGAGCAACTCCCTTTTAAGGAGTGGGTCGCAGGTTCGAATCCTGCACGGCTCATGTCCCCATCGTCTAGCCTGGTCTAGGACACCGCCCTTTCACGGCGAAAACAGGGGTTCAAATCCCCTTGGGGACGATTTTAAAGGAGGGCAAATATATGCCTAATGGAAAAGTTAAATGGTTCAATCCACAAAAAGGTTATGGATTTATAGAACCTGAAGATGGTGGCAAAGATGT
>NZWJ02000010.1 GCA_002701925.2 bacterium | reverse complement strand
ACCATGTCTAAAAAATTCTGTGCAAAGGTTTCTTAGTACAGCTAGCCTATGTTCAGTTTTTAATCCTAATTTGCCTTTTCTTACTCTATGTCGCATAAATTAACCTTCTTCAGATACTTCCAACTCTTCCTGCTTTTTTCTTTGCTCATAATAAAGATCTCTATTTATTTCCTCGCCTAATTTTAGACTAAAAGAAGCTACTACATCTCTAACTTCATATAATGATCTTTTACCGAAATTCTCTAAATTCAACAAATCATCTTCTGTTAGTTGTATTAAATCACCAAGAAACTTAATATTTGCTTTGCTCAAGCAGTTAAGTGATCTTGCTGAGAAATCCAAATCATTAACTTTTGAAAATAAAACGTCTTCAGCTCCTGTAATTTCTTCAACAATATCTTCTACTACAGGAATAGAATCAATTTCTTCTTCATTAAAATTAATAAAGACTGATACCTGTTCTTTTATTATCTTTGAGGAATAGGCTAAAGCATCCTCTGGGGTTATAGTTCCATTTGTCCATATTTCTAAAGTCAGTTTTTCAAAATCTGTTCTTCTACCTACTCTAGCACTTGTCACTCCATAATTAACTTTAGTAACTGGAGAATAAATTGCGTCTAATTGAATTTCCCCAATAGAATAATCTGAAGATTCTTCTCTTGCTTCTACAGGTACGTATCCTCTTCCCATCTCTATGGTTAGTGCCATATCTAACTTAGCACCATCAGATAAAGTTGCAATATATTGATCAGGATCGATAAACTCTAAATCTTGAGTTAGTTGTATATCAGAAGCTTTAACTTGACCTTCTCCTGAAACACTTAAAGTAACTTCTTGTTTTTCATAAGTACTCATTTTTAATTTAAGTTGTTTTAAATTCAAAACTATTTCTGTTACATCTTCTGTAACGCCAGGTATTGTAGAAAATTCATGCATTACACCCTCTATTTTAATTTTGGTTATCGCTGGTCCCTGAATTGATGACAAAAGGACTCTTCTCAAGGTGTTACCTATAGTAACTCCATAGCCTTTTTCTAGAGGCTGACAAGTAAACTTACAATAAGTATCGCTCCTTGAAGAGTTATCTACTTGTATTGATTTTGGCCTATGAAGACCAAGCCAATTCTTCTGAAATTCCATTAATTTCTCCTATAATTTTGAATAAAATTCAATAATTAATTGTTCATCGATTGGTTGTTTAAAGTCATCTCTAATAGGCAACCTTTTAATCTTTCCAATAATCTTATCAGAATCTAATTCTAACCATTCTGGAACCCCTCTTCTAGCTACTGACTCTAAGGAGCTCTTGATTCTAACGTTATCTCTACTCTTTTCTCTTATACCAATTTCATCATCTAAAGATACTATATAAGAGCAAATATCTACTTTTTTACCGTTTACTAATACATGTCCATGATTAACATACTGTCTGGCTTCACTTCTAGAACTTAGGAAACCGAGCCTATAGACTACATTATCTAATCTTCTTTCTAAATTAGATATCAAGTTGTTGCCGGTAACACCTAGTTGCTTAGCTGCTTTAATATAATTATTTCTAAATTGTTTCTCGGTTAAACCAAAAATTCTCTTCAACTTCTGTTTTTCTCTTAATCTAATAGCGTATTCTGAATATTTTTGCCTAAAGTTTGACTGGGATTGTCCAGGCTTCACTTGCAATCTTCTTGCAGCTTTGTCAGTAAATGAACGATCGCCTTTAAGGAAAAGTTCTTCACCTTCTCTTCTAGATAGTTTTGTTGTTGGTCCAGTATATCTCGACAATTTTTACCCCTTAAACTCTTCTTTTAGCAGGTGGCCTACATCCATTGTGTGGCAAGGGAGTTATGTCCCTTATTGAAGTTACTTTAATACCTGCATTTTGAATTGATCTAATAGCTGTCTCTCTTCCTGGGCCTGGGCCTTTGACAAGGACTGAGATTGTTTTCATTCCAAACTCCATNGCTTTTTTTGCTGCATCTTCAGCNGCCATTTGTGCTGCAAAAGGAGTACCCTTTCTTGTTCCCTTAAAACCTTTCTTTCCNGCGGCNGCCCAAGATAGAACATTCCCCGNGTCATCTGTTATNGTAATTATAGTATTATTGAAAGTNGCTTGTATATGTGCCTGACCAGNTTCTACAAACTTTTTTACTTTTTTTGTTTTTTTAGTTTTATTCAATCTACAACTCCAAAATTATTTACTAGCTAGCTTTTTCTTNGCAATAGCAAGACCTTTCTTTCCTCTACGTGTCCTAGCGTTAGATTTAGTTCTTTGACCCCTAGAAGGAAGCTTCTTTCTATGTCTAATTCCTCTATATGAATTAATATCGCCNAATCTTTTAATGTTATTTTGTATTTCAACTCTNAGCTCACCTTCAACTAGAAATTCACTTTCAATAACTTGCCTAATTTTAGATACATCNGAGTCTGATAANTCTTTGGTTTTTTTAGATGGATCGATACTTGCATTTTTAAGTATTNTACTTGATANAGTTGTNCCAATTCCAAAAATATAAGTCAAAGAGANGTCTACTCTTTTATTATCTGGTATATCTACTCCTGCAATTCTAGGCATAATCTCTCCATTAAAAAGCTTATATTATATCTGATAATATCACTTCAATCTATAGGTTATTCTTCCTTTTGTTAAATCATAAGGTGANACTTCAANCTTNACTTTATCACCAGGTAGAATTCTAATGAAATGTGTCCTCATTTTCCCTGANACATAAGCTAAAATCTTATGCTCATTCTCTAATTCAACCTTGAACATTGCATTAGGNAANGCCTCTAAAATCGTACCTTCTAATTCTATTCTTTCTTCTTTTGCCATAATAAATCTAAAATGTNAGNAACATTGGTCCTTTTTTTGTTATTGCNATGGTGTGCTCAAAATGTGCNGATAGNCTACCATCTTTAGTTACTACAGTCCAATTGTCATTTGAAACTTCGACTTCATGGTTACCTATGTTGACCATTGGCTCNATAGCAAAAACCATTCCTTCTNCCAGTTTTATAGATTTGTCTCTATTTTCATCTTCTGTAACAAAATTTCGAATCTGNGGATCTTCATGAAGNCTTCTTCCAATCCCATGACCGACATAAGTTCTAACTACAGANAAGCCATTTGATTCAACATGTTCCTGAATTGATTTAGATATGTCATACAACATGTTTCCAACCTTAGCATTCTTAATCCCNCTNCTTAATGACTCTTCTGTTACTTTTAACAACNTANTAACNTCGTCTGAAACCTCACCNACAGGGAAAGTAAATGCAGAGTCNGCATAAAAGCCATCTTTAAAAACTCCAAAATCAATTCCAATAATATCACCATTGTTNAATATTCTATTTTTAGAAGGTAACCCATGGACAACTTCATCGTTTATTGAAGCACATATTGATGATGGGAAATCNTGATATCCNTTAAAAGCTGGAACAAAACCTTTCGACACAGTGTAATCTTCTGCAATTTGATCTAGCTCCCATGTAGAAATCCCAGGTTTAACATGAGCNGANAANATACTTTGAACTTNCTTAATAATCTGNCCGCAACTATTAATTTTCTTGATATTTGTATTNTTTTTTAAATGTATAGCCATATTTTTATATAGANTTNAATATATTCGAAGAAACTTCTTCGATNGANTCATCACCTTTAATTTCAATTAAAATATTTGATGCTTTATAGTAATCTTTAATTGGTAAAGTTTGGTTTTTATAAACTTCTAATCTATTTTTTATAGTTTCTNCGTTGTCATCAGTTCTCCCTCTACTTAAAAGNCTTTTAATTAACTCTTCGTCTTCAACTTCAAGTGAGACAACTTTGTTTAGAGTTAAACTATTCTCNTTCAACATATCATCTAATGCTTTTGCTTGNGATATTGTTCTAGGAAAACCATCNAAAAGAAATCCNCTNCTTTCAGNATCAGACTGAATTTTATTTTTTATCATNCTGATAATTAAGTCGTCCGGCAGGAGTTCNCCATCATCCATATACTTTTTTGCTATAACACCTAGTTCAGATTGATTAGAGACTTCACTTCTAAGAATATCTCCAGTTGAGAGATGTAAGAGGTTTAATTTGTCTCTTAATAAATCAGCNTGTGTTCCTTTTCCTGCCCCNGGGGGTCCAAATAATACTAAAATCATATAATCACCTCAAATTAAACCTNCTAGGTTCTTTTTTAATTTTTTTNCCTGTCATCTGATCATAATTAGAAGTAATCAGNAAGGANTCTATTTGNTGTATAGTATCTANAGTNACTCCAATAACAATTAGCAACGCTGTNCCACCNAAATAAAAGGGAAGACTGAAAGGCTTAGCGTTTAAAATTGCTGGAATAACACAAACAATGGCTAAATAAATCGCACCGATAACAGTCAGCTTGGACATTATTTGCTTAATATAGTCAGTTGTATTTTTTCCTGGTCTAATACCCGGGATAAAAGCTCCGCCCTTCTTAAGATTGTCAGACATTTCATCTGGTTTAACTACCATTGATGTATAAAAAAAAGTAAAGAAAATAACTAGTACAGCAAAAACCGAATTATATATAAAGCCATTACTTAAGAATCCCTGAGCTAGACTATTNACACCTGGTACATCAATATAATTCAGGACCGTTAAAGGAAGAAGTAAAATAGATGATGCAAAAATCGGTGGGATAACACCAGCTGGATTAATTTTTAATGGAAGATGAGAGCTTTGACCAGCAAAAACTTTTCTTCCTTTAGTTTTTTGTGGATATTGGACAGGAATCTTTCTGAATGAACGCTCCACAAAAACTATTGAGTATAAAATTATAAGCATAATGACTAAAAATAAAATAATAGTAAGAATATTTAGCTGACCAATAGATACAAAATTAAATAATTTGCCAGTGGCGCTAGGAATACCAGCGATAATGGATGTAGCAATTATAAGTGATAGCCCATTACCTATTCCATTATTTGTTATTTGCTCACCAAGCCACATTACAAAAAAAGTTCCAGCAGTTAGAGTAATAATAGTTAAGAAGAAAAAAGTAGTACCAGGACTATATACTATCTGGGCACCAGTTCCGAGCCCTGTCTGAAGAGCAGTAACTAGCAGAGATCCTTGAAAAAAACAAATTAAAATAGTTAAATATCTAGAGTACTGTGCAACCTTTTTCTTTCCTAGTTGATCTTTTTGCATTTCCTCAAGCTTAGGAAAAGTCTTTACAACTAATGACATAACAATAGATGAGGTGATGTAGGGCATTACGCCTAAAGCAAAAATAGATGCTCTCTCGAAAGCTCCTCCCGAGAAAAGGTTTATAATATCAAAGAAAGATTTACCTTGACTGGTAAATACTTTTAAAATCTCCTGTGAATCAACCCCAGGTACAGGAATAAAAACACCGAGTCTATATATAATAAGTATTAAAAGTGTATAAAGTATTCTTTTGTTAAGCTCAGGGGCTTTAGCTGCATCCATAACTTTAAATTATTTTAACACTTCCACCTGCAGATTTTATTTTTTCCATAGCAGACTTTGAAATATGTTTTACGACAATATCAAGCTTTTTAGTAATCTCTCCATTACCAAGAATTTTTAATGGTTTATTGCCATCAATTAATTTTAATTTAACTAATGCTTCAATATCTATTTTAGAAATATTATCAATTTTATCGAGAGTACTAACATTTATAACATCAAACTCCTTTCTATTATAGTTCTTAAACCCTCTTTTAGGAGTTCTTAGTACAAAGTTAGACTGTCCTCCTTCAAAAAGTATTGGCACACCNCCACCTGATCTTGACTTTTGTCCTTTATGGCCTCTTCCAGCTGTCTTACCTTTAGACCCTGGGCCTCTACCAACTCTAGTTCTGTTTTTTTTGTTTTTAGTTGTTACTAACTCATTAAGCATTTGCTTCACCTTCAGATTTATTTTTAAAGAATTGTTTAGGTAAATCTAAATCTTCTTGNTTCTTACCTAAGANTGCTGCTTTATTAANTGGGTCATTAAGNTGTTTAAGNCACTCAATTGTTGCATTAACAACATTGATAGGATTTCTAGAACCTAGTGACTTTGTAAGAACATCTTTAATACCCGCTAGTTCNAAAACGGATCTAACNGCACCACCAGCTATAACNCCAGTTCCAGAGCTTGCAGGNCNTATCATTACCTNACTAGTTAGATGCTTAGCGTATACTTCGTGACTTATTGTTCTTCCATTCATANGTACNTCAACAAGATTTTTNCTNGCTTTTTCTATCCCTTTTCTTATNGCGTCTGGTACTTCGTTTGACTTTCCTAGTCCNGCACCTACTTTATCNTTACTGTTTCCTATAACCACTAACGCAGTAAAATGGAAATTCTTACCGCCCTTNGTTGTCTTAGCAACTCTTCTAATATGAACGATTTTTTCTTCAAAATCTTTTTCTAAGCNATCTCTTCCATTCTTATTTTTCAATATGTNTCTCCAAAATTAAAAATTTAAACCTTTGCTTCTAAGATCATCTGCAATTTTTTTAATAGTTCCNTGGAATTTATATCCACTTTTATCAAAAACTAGATTTTTTATACCTAGTGTAGTNGCNTTTTCTGCCATTTCCTGAGCAATATCAGANTTAGCAGTTTTAAGAGTNGAGACAGATGCAANAGTNTTACCTGTATTATCATCAACTAAATTTATATAAATATTCTTTAGAGATTTAAAAACATAAAGACGTGGTACATNCATNGTNCCANGTATTTTCTTCCTATTTCTCTTATGTCTTTTGATTCTTAATTTGTTCTTATTTATNGGCTTTATCATTATGCTGCTCCTTTAGCTCCTGCAGATTTACCTGCTTTTAATTTAACTACTTCGTCAACATATCTTATTCCCTTTCCTTTATATCTNTCTGGTTTTCTAAGTTTTCTAATTTTAGCTGATGTTTCCCCAACTAGTTCTTTATCAATACCAGAAATCTTTAATATTGTACCTTTATTCTCTACTTCAGCTTGAATAGATTCAGGAAGNGTAAAATTAACTGGGTTTGAATATCCTAAATTAAGTACTAATTCAGTTTTNGATTTAATGTCGCANTTATATCCAGTTCCTCTAATATCTAGTGATTTTTGAAAGCCATCCTTAACTCCAACNACCATATTNTTAATTAANGATCTAACAAGACCATGAAATGCTTTTATTTTTTTNTCATCATTATTTCTCTTTATATTTATAACACCAGAACCTATATCAACCTTGATTCCCTCAGGAATTNTCCTTTCNANTTCCCCTTTAGGNCCTGANACCTTAACTAAGTTGTTATTNAAGGTTACTTTTATATCTTCTGTAAATGTTATTTCTTTATTTCCAATTCTAGACATTTTATCACCTTAGATAATACTACAGAGTATTTCNCCTCCAACNCCAACTTCTCTAGCCTTGCTTCCTGTCATTATACCTTTAGAAGTTGAAATTATTGACATTCCTAGNCCACCTAAAACNCTAGGTATTTCACTTTTATTAACATAGACTCTNAATCCAGGCCTACTTATTCTCTTGANCTCTTTAATTACAGATGTTCTATTATCAGCNGAGTATTTCAAGCGAATCTTTATATATTTGAACTTGTNTTTAGTAGTTTTNTCAAAAGAAACTATGAATCCTTCTTCAACTAAGATTCTAGCAATTTCTAATTTAAACTTTGAACTTGGTATATCAACAGTTTTATGATTTGCCGTTAAAGCATTTCTTATTCTTGTTAACATATCTGAAATTGGATCTATAACCATACTTTATTACCTCAACCTATAAACTGGCTTTTTTAACTCCTGGGATTAATCCCTCGCTAGCAAGCTTCCTAAAAGCATTTCTACTCATNCCAAACTTTCTAATAAANCCTCTAGCTCTTCCAGTCAATGGACATCTATTATATTCTCTTACCTTAAATTTTTGTTTTTTATTTGCCTTAACTATCATTGATTTCTTTGCCATTATATTTCCCCTTTAACGTTTGAATGGAAACCCCAATTGTTCCATTAGCACTTTAGAATGTTCATCATTTATTGATGTTGTTACAATAGTTATGTTCATACCTTTAACTTTACTAGACTTTGTAGGGTCAATTTCAGGAAATATTAAGTGATCCTGAACACCAAGATTATAGTTGCCGCTTTTATCGAAAGATTTANTAGAGATTCCTCTAAAATCTCTTACTCTAGGAATAGCTAGATTNACAAGTTTAGATAAAAATTGATACATTCTATCCCCTCTTAATGTGACTCGAGCACCAATNGAAGATCCTTCTCTCAGNTTAAAGCCCGCTTCTGACTTCTTAGCTTTAGTAACAACAGCTTTTTGTCCNGCAATTAAAGTCAATTCACTACAAGCTTCATCTATTAATTTACTATCTTTTCCAGCATCTGACATTTTTCCAAGTCCCATGTTAATAACNACTTTNACNATTTTAGGGACTTCCATCTTGTTCTCTAACTTTAGAGTGCTCATTAGAGNAGGAACTGCCTCAATATATAGATTTTTAAAATTAGACATTAGATATCACCTTTATATTTGAGATATGAATTCCTTTTTCNTTGTTAACGATTCCACCAGTTGGNTTTTCCTGAGTTGGTTTAACGTGCTTCTTTGCAACNTTGATATTCTCAATAACAACTTTATNAGNTTTATTAATAACATTAATTATTTTACCAANTTGTCCTTTAAATTTTCCAGAAATTATTTTAGCTTCTAATCCTGCTTTAGGTTTNAATTTAGTTTTAGACATTTAAATAACCTCCGGAGCTAATGAAACAATTTTCATAAAGCCTCTTCCTCTTAATTCTCTAGCAACAGGNCCAAAGATCCTTGTNCCTACNGGTTGATTTGTNTTATCGATAAGTACAGCTGCATTATCATCAAACCTAATATAAGAACCATCTTCCCTTCTTATTTCTTTCTTGGTTCTTACTATCACAGCAAGAAAAATTTTACCTTTTTCTACTTTNGAGTTTGGTATAGCTGCTCTTACAGAAACTGTAACTATATCACCTATGCTAGCNTAGCGCCTAAAAGAGCCGCCCTTAAGTCTAATTACATTTAACTTCTTTGCGCCTGAATTATCTGCTGATACTAGTTGTGTTTCGGGTTGAATCATTACTCAGCACCTTCCTGAAGAACTTTAACTAAATTAAATCTTTTAGTTTTACTTATTGGTTTAGTCTCGATAGCCTCAATCAAGTCTCCGACTTTAGCTACTTTCTTTTCATCATGGACAGGGAATTTCTTTTTCAAAATTGACACCTTGTTATATTTTTTGTTCTTGCTTCGTGTTTCAGCTTGAACCATTATTGTCTTATCAGAAGAGTTTTTTACAACTATTCCTTTAACAATTCTCATTCTTCCTCTTTCCATAATCTAACCTTTAATCCTTGAATTTATTTCTGTCATACATCTCGCAATGTCTTTCTTGATCTTCTTATAAGTATTTGTATCAAATTCTCCTTGATTTAGCTTGCTAATTTTAGCCTTCAAAAGTGAATCTTTTAATTCTGTAACTTTATTCTCAATTTCAACTGTATCTAGTTTTTTTATCTCTTCCATCTGAATCATATCAATTGACCCCTTGTTCTTACAACGAATCTTGTTTTAACTGGCAACTTATTAGATGCTAGCCTCATAGCTTCCCTTGCAAGATCCTCATCGACTCCTGCAATTTCATAGATCATTGTTCCTTTTTTAATTGGTGCTACATATCTATCAATGTCGCCCTTACCTTTACCCATTCTTACTTCTGCAGGTTTTTTTGAAACTGGTTTATGTGGAAAGATTCTTATCCATAATTTAGCTCCACGCTTTACACTTCTATTAATTGCAATTCTTGCAGCTTCAATCTGTCTTCCTGTTATTCTAGCAAAATCCAAAGACTGTAAACCAAATTCCCCAAAGGAAACTTTATTGCCTTTAGTTGCAACACCTCTAACTCTACCTTTGTGTTGCTTTCTATATTTACTTTTTTTAGGCTGTAGCATTAGTAGCTCCTTTTAAATTCTTTTTCCTTAAAACTTCACCTTTAAAAATCCAAACTTTAATACCAATTTTTCCATAAGTTGTTGCTGCTTCAGCAAAACCATAGTCAATGTCAGCTCTAAGTGTACTCAAAGGAACTCTACCTTCTCTGTACCATTCACTTCGGGCAATCTCTGCACCATTTAATCTTCCAGAAACCATTACCTTGATACCAATTGCTCCTAATCTTAATGCTGAAGTTAAACTTCTCTTCATTGCTCTTCTGTAAGCGACCCTTCTTTCAAGTTGTAAAGCAATGTTCTCTGCAACTAATTGGGAGTCGACTTCTGGTCTTTTTACTTCTTTTATATCAATTAAAATTTCTTTATTTACCATCTTACTCAAATTTTTCCTAAGCAAATCAATATCTGCACCTTTTCTACCAATTAAAAGACCTGGCTTAGAACAAAAAATTACAATTCTAATTTTATCATTAGATGATCTTTCTATTTCCATTTTAGAGATACCAGATTGGAAAAAGGTCTTTTTAATAAAAGTTCTAATTTTAAGGTCTTCATGGAGAAATTCCTTATAAGTTGTTTTGTTAGCAACAAACCAATTAGAAGTCCAGCCTCTTGTAATTCCTATTCTTAATGATATTGGATTAACTTTCTGTCCCATTATTACACCTTCTCTTCTAGTATTATAGTAATGTGGCTTAGCCTTTTTAATCTTTGTGTAGCTCTTCCCATTGCTCTTGCCTTAAATCTTTTCAATGTAGTTCCTTCTGTAGCATATGCCTCAGATACAAATATTTTTTCAGAATCAGTAAATCCTTTTTCGTATGCATTAGAAACAGCAGACTTTAATGTTTTAGAAACCTCTTCTCTGGATCCCTGCTTTAAAGTCTTCAAGAGCATAAATGCATAGTCAACATTCCTCCCTCTAATAGTTTCCAATACTAGATTTACTTTCCTAGGTGTTCTTCTTGCATATTTATGAATCGCTTTAGCTATCATTAACTTCTACCTACTTTAGATTTTTTATCGCCGCCCGCGTGTGAATTAAATGTCCTTGTAGGGGAAAACTCGCCCAACTTATGTCCAAGCATATATTCAGTTGCATAAACAGGAATAAACTTCTTACCATTGTAAACTGCGAAAGTTAAACCTAACATCTCAGGAACAATCATAGACCTTCTTGACCATGTCTTAATTATCTTCTGACTGTCTATTTCTTTTGCTTTAACGACTTTTTTCATTAACTTTTCATCAACGAAAGGTCCTTTTTTTATCGATCTTCCCATATCCTATATCACCTCTTATCCATTCCATAACCAATTCTACGTCTTTTAACTATCATTTTATCGGTTCTTGGATTATGTCTAGTTTTCTTACCAATTGTTATCCAACCCCATTTTGATACTGGATGAGGATTACCTCTTGATGCCTTACCTTCACCGCCACCATGAGGATGATCGACTGGGTTCATAGCTACGCCCCTAACTTTTGGTCTTTTTCCTAAATGTCTATTTCTTCCAGCTTTTCCAATAACAATTTGATTATGCTTATCNTTTCCTAGCTTACCTATAGTTGCCCTACAGGATGACCTTACATATCGAGTTTCTCCTGAGCTNAGTTTTATCATTGTTAGTTGCTCTTCCTTTCCTAAGACTTGCGCATAAGTACCAGCAGATCTTGCTAACTTACCGCCGTTATTAGGAGAAAGTTCAATATTATGTATCAAAGTTCCTTCAGGAATATTCTTCAACAATAAAGAATTTCCAGTATTTATTTCAGTTTTTTCTGCAGCCAAAATTTTGTCTCCTACTTTAATACCAAGTGGAGCGAGAATGTACCTTTTTTCACCGTCTTTATAGTTGATTAATGCAATTCTTGCTGTTCGATTAGGATCATACTCTATAGTTTTAACTGTACCTTCTATATCCATCTTATCACGCTTGAAATCTATAATTCTATAAAGCTGTTTATGGCCTCCGCCTCGACTTTTAGATGTTATACGTCCTAAATTATTTCTACCCTTCTTGTTGTGTGAAAAGGTTAAAAGTGGCTTATGAGGAGAGCTAGTTGTAATCTCATCATAGTCTGCCGAAGTCATAAATCTTCTTCCGGCACTAGTAGGTTTATATTTTCTAATTCCCATACTATACTCCTTGAACTATTTCAATCTTTCCTTCAGTTAAAGTAATAAAAGCTTTTTTTTGTTTTGATCTTTTACCTACAAGCCTTCCACCTTTTGTAACTTTCTTTCCAGGCTTAGTAGAAGTTCTGATATCCTTCACTTTGACGCTAAAGAACTTTTGTATAGCATCTCTAATTTCATTTTTTGTGGACTTTGGATTAACCTCAAAAACATAGCAATCATTTTGATTAAGAAATTGTGATTTCTCAGTTACAAGTGGCTTTATAATAACATCAGAGATATATTTTTTCATTACTTGAGCCTCTCTAATAAGCTTGATAGAGCTTTTTTGTCAATAAGAATTGATTTATAATTTAATAAATCATATACATTTACACCAACAGACTTTATAACTTTTACGTTACCAAGGTTTCTAGATGCAAGATACATATTATCATTTGAATCATCTGAAATAATTAATACTTTGTTTGAGAGATTCAATGGCTTGATTAATGCAATGAAGTCTTTTGTTTTTCTAGATTCTATATTTAACTCATCAATTACTATCAATGATTTTTGTTTAACCTTATACAGCATAGTGTGCATTAGTGCTAATTTTTTTATTTTCTTCGGAACATTTATAGCCCAATCCTTTGGAGTAGGTCCAAAGATAACTCCTCCGCCTCTCCATATAGGAGAAGTTCTTGAACCAGCCCTTGCATTACCTGTACCTTTTTGCTTAAAAGGTTTCTTGTTGCTTGCATTTACCATTGCACGATTTTTCGTGGACGCTGTGCCAGATCTACGTTTAGACAGCTGCCATTTTACAACTTGACTGATTGCTTTTCTATTGATTTCTATAGAATCATCGAAGTTAAAATCAAATTTTTCCACTTCTTTATTTTTAATATTTACAATATTAAGATTCATTAACCTTTCCTCGTATGATTCACAAAAACCACAGAACCATTTGAACCCGGAACGGAGCCTTTGATTAAAATTAGATTCTCATCTAAATCAATACCTAGAACTTTCAGTCCCTGAGTTGTGGACTTTTTACCACCATATCTACCGGCCATTTTTTGTCCTTTCCAAACTCTTCCTGGATAAGCACAAGCACCTATAGAGCCACCTGATCTCTGATTTTGAGGTGTTCCGTGAGTATGTCTCAAACCAGCAAAATTGTGCCTCTTTATAACTCCGGCAAATCCTCTTCCCTTGGATTGAGAAGTAACATCTGTAATATCGCCTGCTTTAAACATGTTGACTTTTATCTCGTCACCTGGGACAAAGCTTGCATCAGGTGTTAATAAATCAAATTCTTTAATATATTTAATAGGCTTTACTTTTAATTTAGACAAATAAGTTAGCTTTGATTTATTTAAAAGTCTTGGTTTTGCATCTTCAAATCCTATCTTTAATGATGTTTTGTTCTTCTTTATTTTCTTCTCCAAAGCAAGACAAGGTCCGAGCTTAATTACTGTAGTTGGAACTACTTTGCCATCATCTGTAATAGTTTGAGTCATCCCAATTTTTGTTCCTATCAGACCACTCAATTTTATATCAGAGGTAGCAACTTTCTTCTCATCAACAACTTCCTCTAATTCTTCATTTGTTTCAACTGGAGATTCTTCTATAGCCTCTAAAGGACTATCCTTCTCGTTTTTAACTGGAGTCTCTTCCTTAGATTTGGCTTTAACTTCAAGCTCATCTGAAGAGGTATCTACTTTTTTATCTACTTTTTTATCTTCTTCTGTCATCTAAACACCTTGTAATTTAATCTCAACTTCTACACCTGAAGCCAAATCTAGCTTCATTAAAGAGTCAATGGTTTGCTGGGTAGGTTCGAGAATATCAACAAGGCGCTTATGTGTTCTCATCTCAAAATGTTCACGAGAATTCTTGTAAACATGAGGAGCTCTCAAAACACAAGTTCTAGATATATTGGTCGGAAGTGGTATCGGACCTGCAACCTTAGCACCGGTTCTCTTAACCGTGTCAACAATCTCAAAAGTAGA
>NZWJ02000024.1 GCA_002701925.2 bacterium | reverse complement strand
TTGGTTGCGGAGGAGGGATTTGAACCCCCGACCTTTGGGTTATGAGCCCAACGAGCTACCAGACTGCTCCACCCCGCNNTTTTATAATATGTAAATATTGGGTTAAGTCAAATAGCNGGAANTAATTTCTTTAACATTTCAGAATAGTTTTTATTAAGATCAGAATAATTAAATTCNACTGCTTCCTTAATTGTCTTTTTAGAGCCTTTNAAGAAATAATTAAATCTAAACTTATCCTTAANAATNTNAAANCAAAACCCTGCAGGAAAATCACAATTTAATTCTAAATCTTTTAAAAATCTTCTTTCGTAATTAGATATTATCAAGCTTTTTTCATCNGAAAAATTATGGAAATACTTTNCTAAATCAGTATCTTGCATTGCTTCTACTGCAACAAATCCTTGCAGAGGNGATGGNACGATTTCCTCAACACTAAATATTTGAGATATATTTTGTTCTAAATCTAGCCTCTTAATTCCAGCATACGCTAGGACAACTCCATCATATTCTTTAGAAAATACTTTGTTGATTCTAGTATCAACGTTACCTCTTATNGGAACTACTTTAATATCCGCCTTTAAGGCCTTNAGTTGTTCNGTTCTTCTTAANCTACCTGTGCCTATTTTAGAATTTTCTGAAAACTNACTAAGTNCAATATTGTCCCNTGAAACNAGNACATCTCGAGGGTCTTCTCTGTTTGAAGCTGNAATTATCTCTAGTCCAGNTGGAATTTCTGTAGGCACATCTTTGTAACTATGTACTGCCAAGTCAATCTCTTTACTTAACAATGCATCTTCTATTTCTTTNAANAAAATTCCNTTACCCCCAAATGAACCNATAGGGTCATGNAGNTTTTTATCGCCNGTTGTTTGAATCTCTTTTATTTNAACGGCTATATCGCTGAAATTATCCAACAAGAAACTTTTAACATANAAAGCTTGCCAAATTGCAAGCTTACTTGACCTAGTTCCTATTATTAGAGTTCTTTTCATTTTTAATCTTATATATATTTGAATTTTCGTTANAACTTTCTTGATNATTACCTAAGTNGAATATGTCTGANAGAACNGAAAGATATAAATTATTGTCTAAGTTTGATTCCTGTTTAATCTTGTTTACGGGTAGATGAAGAATCTTGTTNGCAATACGGCTNGATATNANATCTTTATTAATTATCTCANNNGAATTACTTTTTATTTCTAAGTCAACAATTTCNTTTATATAAGACCTTAATGCATTGGTTATATCTTTAGTATTATCTGAATTCTCCCAATTTACATATTTATTCAAAGACTCATCGATAATAACTGAGGCCTCTTGTANGCTTTTATTATTTTCATGATAATCATTATCAATAATTGATTTAAGATCGTCGAGATTATACAAATAGCATGAGTCTAAATCACCAATTCTAGGATCTATNTCTCTAGGAACTGCAATGTCCACAAAGAACATTATAGAATCTTTTTTAGTNTATAAAATTTCTTCAATATCGTCCTTNTTTACAAGAAAGTTAGGNGAAGCCGTGGAAGAAAAAACTATATCAACTTTAGGCAAATGCTCATTAATACTTTCAATAGTAATAGGCTTACAATTGTTCTTATCTGCAAATGTAATTGCATTCTTTACNTCCCTACTAGCAATATATATATTCGAAAGGCCTTCATTCTTAAGGTTTGATATAAGTATTTGAGAAATCTCACCAGTACCCAAGATNAGAATACTTCTTTCTCTAAGATTNTCGAACAATTTGTTNCTTAATTTAAGAACTAANGATCCAATAGAATCTACCCTNTTNCCTAGCGAAGTCTCTGATCTGACTTTCTTACCAGCAAANAGAGAAACTTGAACAAGNTTATGAAGAGACTTTCCTATTGTTNGCGCNNTNCTTGCAATTTTATAGCTCTCTTTAATTTGATTCACNATCTGNGGTTCTCCTAAAAGCATTGAATCAGAGCCAGATGCAACTTTAATAAGGTGGTAAGCAGCATCTTTACCATACATAAATTGATATGTTNTTGATGAATTATCTATTTTTACTTTATGGAAATTAGAAATAAATTTAATTAACTCTGCATCAACANTNTTAACTTTNCTAGAAACATAAATCTCTACTCTNTTGCACGTAGAGAGAATGAAACATTCATCTATAGAGTCAATAGAAATTAATTCTTTCAAAGCTGAAGGAAGAGAGTCTTTGTTGAAAGTAAANCTTTCAAGAAAAGAAATATCGGAATTATTATGATTAATTGTTAGCACTGATAACATTTAATTCTTCCTTAAGGTGTTTATTTTCCCATTCCACTTGATCCTGACAGAAATATTTTAATCTGGTTTTTTTATATTCTTTAGAACTATATAAAGAATCATATTCTGTTATTCCTGACATTTCTGATAAAGATTTAATTATTGAATCACAATCTTTAGCAGATCTTCCNTGAACCATAGTAAATAATGAATATGGCCAATCNGGATAAACAGGTCTTCTATAACAATGACTAACAGATTTCAAGCTAGACATAATTGGCGCGACCTCATCAATCTTCTCAACTGGTACTTTCCANACTCCCATNGCATTTGCCCTAAANCCTGCTTTTCTGTGGTGAAGTATTGCCGCTACTCTTCTCATAATCCCCTCATTGCTAAGTCTTAGTAAAGTGCTAATTAGCTTACTTGGAGAAATATTAATATTCTGTGCTAATTTTCCATATGGATTAGAGATTAATGGGAAATCTTCTTGCACTGCTTTAACAACTTCTATATCTTCGCTTGATAAAGTATAGCCTTTTGAAATATCTTGCTCACCATAAAACTTATTGTCTTTTGAAGAAAGTTCATCCTTACCAGTCATATCAAGTCTGACAGCAATCTTAAATAGCTTTAGAGTTGGAAGGATTCTTGTTGATTTAGATCTAGAGACCTTTGANAGTATATCAACNGTTTGTTCTAGNCCAATTTTACTATCTGGTGGAACTGCAAGTGTGAACCAAAGATTGTAAAAATGATTCCTTTTGTAATTATGTGTTACACCAGGATGTTCGTTAATTATCTCTGCTGCTTTATCTATATCTGAATCCTCAAAAGACATGGCAACCAAAGTTGANTTATATTTTAAACTTCTTGTATCAAAGATTGCACTAATCTGCCTAATAAAATTAATATCTTTAAGTTTTTGTACTCTATCAATGACTTCNGTTTCTGATATTGACAACTTNAGACCAAGATCNAANAAAGGTTNCTCTGAAATTGGAAAATCTGATTGCATCAAATTTAAGAGTTCATTATCAACTGAGTCAACTTCTTTTTTCATTTTCATAAGAATACCTGAAATTAAATTACACCATCAGGAGGCATAAGGAATATTTCATCAACATTCACTGATTTAACCTTTGTTATAGAATCAAACAATATATGTGCAACCTCAGAGTCATTCATCATAACAGACCTATCCCATTTNCCNTCAAGATTNTTCCATATAGCAGTATTAGTGGCNCCAATCTCGGCATGTACAACTCTAACTTTCTTAGGTCTCATTTCTTCCNTGAGAGCTTCNGTAAAACCTTTCAGTCCAAACTTTGAGGCGCAATATGCAGACCAATTTGGGAAACCGNTNCTTGAGGCTAGTGATCCCATATTNAATATGACAGAATCTTTTTTAAGAAGAGGNAACATNCTCTGAGTAAGATAAAAAACTCCAGTCAAGTTAACATTTATAATATTTTCCCAGTCTTTTATNTTAATTTTGTGTATAGGGTTTANAACATTAGTNCCNGAATTATTTACTAGATAATTAACTTTTTTAAATTGTTTTTTTACACTTTTTGAAATCCTTGAGATATCTTTTATTGAGCTTACGTCACCTTGATAGCAAATTAAATCTTCGGAATACTCTNTCAATTCTCGTTTTAAAAGATTAATCTTAGATTTATTCCTTGAAAANGTAACAACCTTAANTCCTGATTTAAGGAACATTGNGACCATTCTCTTGCCTATTCCNCTNGTTCCTCCACTTATAACTGCGACTTTCTTGCTCATAATTAATTTCTATGATTTCCAATTAAATTTAAAAATTCNGCCCTAGTTCTCTCATCTTTCTTAAANTATCCNAGCAATTTACTTGTTACAGTATTTGTATCAGAGGTCTTAACTCCACGCATCTCCATGCACAAATGTCTTGCTTTTAAAACTACTGCNACACCCTTAGCTTCNAGATTCTCTTGAAGNTAGTCTGCAACTTGATTTGTAATTCTTTCTTGATTTTGAAGTCTTCTTGAAAAAGTCTCTAATGTTCTAGCAAGCTTACTCAATCCAACAATNTTTTTATGGGGTATGTAAGCTATGTACCCTTTACCGAAAAAAGGTAAAAGATGGTGCTCACAAAANGAGTAAAAAGGGATATCAAGTTGAACAATCATTTCATCTGTTTTCTCNGCNGCAAAAGTAGTCATATTAAAGGTGGGTGGATTAAGAAATTCCTCAAAAGCGCTTAGGTATCTTCGNGGTGTTTCCAAAAGTCCNTCCCTATTAGGNTCTTCACCAATTATTTGNAGAAGCCTTACAACTGTATCACTTTGATCTTCATTGATATTTTTCTCAAAAGGGAAATTTACCCAGTCTACTTTTTTGTCTTTCTCAAAAAGAGTNATAAATTTTTTTCTAGGATATAGNGCTTTGTATTTTCTTTTTGTTGCACCAGAATCAATTATATCATCAAGGATTATATCAGCTTCCTTTGGATNTGTAACNTTTATNGAGCCGAAAAAGCCTGATATTATCATACCGTTTTTGGGAACACCAAANATTTTTGTCTTNGGGGTTATTTTATTTTTCTTTTTAATATATTNAATTCTTGAGAAAATATCTTCCCAGNTTAAGTTAACAAAATTTTTCATAATNCTTCCTTGTAATCAAAAAAATTCTCTGATGTCTCCCANAATCTAATATGATATAGGTAAGCAGGTTTTGGAANTTTATCAACCAAATTCATCCAGATATATTTAGCTATATTCTCTCCAGAAGCTCTAACTTGAAGAAAATAATCAATTTGTACATCGAGTCTNTTATGGTCTAGTTNCTCTATTAGTGGCTCNACTGCTCTATCCAATAATCTCAAATCAACTATCATCCCAGTATCATCATCTATATTAGATTTNACAGTCAACTCTAGGGTGTAATCATGNCCATGACCATTCTTATTATTNCATTTACCAAATATCTCCTGATTCATNTGATCCGAAAACTTTTCGTTGTGAAGTCTATGTGCNGCNCTAAAAGTNTAAATCTTAGTCAAAGTACAATTTTCTTTACTCATCATCCTTCCAATAATCAACAAATAAATCNTTAGTCTCGTAGAGTCTNACTTTCATTAATTTNCATTCTTGTGAATTTAGTTTCTCGGAAATACACTCATATAGAACTTTAGCNAAATTCTCAGTTGTTGGAATCATATCATCAAAATAATCAGTATCCTCNTTTAAAAATTTATGGTCAAATTCTCTCAGGATATCTTTCAACATAGGCTTCAACCTGTAAATATTTATAATCATTCCGGTATCANTGTCGACAGGCCCTTNTACCGTTGCTTCTAAGACGTAATTATGTCCATGNCCATACTCATTAGTACATTTCCCAAAAACCTCAAAATTNTTAGAATCAGACCANTCTTCTCTCCAATATCTNTGTGAAGATGAAAATTCTANCTTTTTNGTTANTGTTGTTGTTTCTACCATAAGCATTCTAGAATAACATTNTATTATAAAAAATTTAGTTAAAATTTTATTTGTTNTTACTACTCACAACACAATATAACTAGAAAAGCNAATTCATAAAGCTTAATCAATNACTTGAATTATTTGCTCCATAACCTCTAGTGGAGATTGTTTTCCAACAGGGTTTGGTGTAATAATTGGCATATCAGCGCCTGCTTCTGAATATTTCAACANAGTCTCTTTNCATTTGCTTACTGGGCCAACCAANGCTAATTCNTTAACTAGCTCAGGAGTTAAGGCTTCAGCTGGATTCTCACCATCTTCAATGCTTTTAACAACATCCTCATAACCGCTAAGCNTAAGGACTCTTTGATAAAANGGTAATCTTGCGTAGCCTGACAGTGATTTTCTAGCAACTTCAGTCGCCAAATCTAAATCCTCAGAAATAAATGAAGGAAGTCCTGTAGTCATAACGAAATCTGAGCTTAAACTTGATGACTCTCTACCTTTTAGTACGGATTCTTTTAATTTTTTTAAATGTTCTGGGCCTGCTAANTAAGGCATAAGNCCATCTGCTATTTCACCGGCAAGNTNAGCAGTTTTTTCAGTTAAACCAGCAATGTATATAGGGAAAGGATTGNTCTTCCTTTTTAAGCTTATTTGGTCAGAGGAGCCATCAACGTAAGATCTTANGGAGTTAACGTAATTTCTCATTGATTCAATCGGGTCACCCATTTCAATTCCCAATCTGCTATTCACGGGTTTATGAGATACACCAAGGCCAAGCATAAGCCTGTCACTGCTATATTCTTGAATTGTCATTGACTCGGCTGCACACAAAACAGGGTGCCTCAAATATATATTTGCAATCCAAGTGCCAACTAAAGTTTCTTTTGTATGGTTAGACAGAATGCTGGCGTTTGCCANTGCACTATAAGGNGGAACTTCAGGAGANAAAATCCCATAGATAGAAGAATCCTCTGCAAGCTTTGCAATTCCAATTAGATTATCTGTTGAACATCCCCAAACNGGTGTAGTGACTGATACNCTCATAANTTANNCCTCCGTAAANNAAATAGTATCATATTTATTATTAATCCAATAGCTTGACTAACTGATTTANCATATCCATAGGGGACTGGTCTCCTACNGCAAAAGGAGTTAATATGGGCATTGTTGNNCCATTCTTAATCTGGTCCTCAAGAAGCTTTCTAGACTCNGNTGGCTTGCCAAACAAACANAGCTGGCTCAANAAATTNTCAGAAATNGCTTCTTCGGGNGGAATCCCCGANTCTAATCTCTTTACATCTTCAGAAAATCCACTATTTNTTAANACTCTCTTGTAAGATGGNCTTAAAGCTTGTCTNCCTACTCCTAGNCTTGCTGCTTTAATTGCTTCNTCANTATTATCAGANAGGAANACTGGNAAACCAGAAGTAANTTCAAATTTTTTGTCNCCNGCATTTAATTTCGCTGACTTATATAAATTTTTTAAGTGGTTTAAATCTGCCAAATAAGGCATCATTCCATCAGCTAACTCACCTGCCATTGCNGCAGTCCTCTCTGTTAACCCTGTTATATGAATGTCAAAANGTGGAAGGTCTCTTTTAATTGGGATTTTCTGGTAATGTTCAGAGCTACCATCTATGTANGATTTAATCTTTGTTACATAGTCCCTCATAGACTCATATTGATCNCCCATGTCNATGCCAAACACATCATTNACTGGTTTGTGCGAATTCCCTAACCCTAGTATCATTCTACCCTCAGAAATTTCTTGCACAGTCATAGCTTCNGCAGCNCACATTATAGGTTCTCTCATGTATATATTGGTAACCCAGGTCCCAACTTTNATAGACTTTGTTGCTTCAGCCATAACTTGAGCATTGCTAATAGCACTATAGATTGGGACTTCCGGTGAAAAGATTCCATAAAATCCTGCTTGCTCTGACTTTNATGCTAACTCCCTTAACTCTTTAATGNTACATCCTCTAATGGGAGTTGTTATACCTATCTTCATTATNAACCTCTACTTTAATATTGATTTACTATATCTCTGTAATACTCTGATCTTAATTCAGATTCTGATTTTTTAGACAAAATATCCTTGATTTTTTTAACAGTTTTCTCTTTGTCGCCNGGNTAAATTGCTTTAATTGGNAGATAATTGGAAATATGATTAGAAAAAAAGTGACCNTTAGTCAGGACTGTATTCTCAGCAATTATTTCTAGCTCTTTTAATATCTGAAACTTATCTGGAAGTTCGAAATTACCTTTTTCCCAAGCTTCGTATATAGGAGCACCAGGTCTAACCTGTAGCGAAAGAAGTCCAACATAATCTGGATCCCCTTGTGATAACATATCAGCAGTTTCGTATGCATGAACAAAGCTTCTTTCTTTTCCACCTACCCCCAAAAGAACCATCCCTGAAACTTTAATTCCAGCTTTCTTTAATTTCTTCATCGCATCAATAGTTTTAATCTTATTAGCACCCTTTTTTATTCTTTTAAGAGTAATGTCGTCACCACTTTCGAACCCTATNTAGACCATATCAAGACCTGCAACGGCTAGNTCTTCGAGCTCNGAAGGCTTTTTTCTTAAAATATCGCCTACGTTTCCATATATTGAGACTCTATTTATATTTGGATTGCACTTNTAAATTTTATCTATGGTCTTTGTCAACAATTTGGTTGGAAGCACTAANGCNTTCCCNTCAGCTATGAATGCTTTNTTATAAGAAGAATCTGAATTCTCATCAATAATCTGAAAGATTTCTTTCTCGGATCTCATTCTAAACTTCTGATTTGACTGCCTGTACATTGCACAGTAGGTGCAATTATTATGAGAACAGCCNATAGTTGCTTGNATAAGAAGACTATTTGCTTCGCTTGGTGGTCTAAACATTGGTTGTTCAAAATTTATCATTTTAACTATGCTCTTTNATTAATTAACATGTTTATATATAATAACATCTGATATGAGTTTAATTAAAGAACTAATTATTCAGAAANTACCTCCNAAAGCNCAAGAATTTTTAGAAAAATATAAGCTAGAAGAGAATGAACTTGAGGCCTTACCTTATGTTCTTGGAATATTTGGGTTTATATTCTTTCTCGTAGGCTTAATTTCTCTAAGTTACTTATTGTTTTAACCAATTAACAAGTGTTATGNTTAGCTCGNTCTGATCTATTTCCTTTTTAGTGTTATCACAAATCTTGTTNNTTAAATCATTGAAGCTCATTACTAATAATTGTTTNAAAGTNCTTTTATTGTCCTCTACATTGCTNCCAAGAACTACGCAATCCATATCTTTAANATATANAATTAATGCCTTGTCNCCATTNTGNGCNACGATTGATTCATGTTCTGATGATAAGTCTGANAGGTGTTTCAANATTAAAGGTGGGATATTTANCATAAANATNTTTTCTTCAATAAAAGTAGTTCTTAATTTAGCTAAAAGTTCTGTGTACTTATTCATTTCAAAATAAAATATGNTACTATTAGTATTAATACATGAATTTAGATATAAAATCACCTTCAACTTTCATNACAAAAGTAAGCACCCTAAGTAAATCAAATGAATTCAAGAGTGTTAANCTAAAAGTCGTTTATAAAGATGGTTTCTTTTANNTAACTAGAAGAAACAAAAATTCTGCCTGGTATAAAAATCTACTTAATAGTGAAATTGCGAAAATTATTATTGAGGANACGATTTATGATGCTTTAGCAACNGAGATAACAGATGAAAAAGAAAGGCTTCAAGTCTCTAACATCAAGTACAATGATGAAAGAAGNCATGATATTAGATANGGATTCAAGCTTCAGATAAAAGGAGAATGATATAGCTTCAATCTACGGNAACATCCAGAATCTGAAAAATAACGAAANAAAAGAGTTNNTCTCTTTGTTTAGAAAGAAAATATCCAATGATTTAGTTATATCAAAAGATTTCCTTAGATCTCTTAATGAAGTCCACGATAAAATAAATAGGAATATTAACCTGGTTATAAATCAAAGAGGAAAAATTGATTTAATTTACTTNGGAGAAATTTGGCAGCTCGAGGATTTTACGAAACTGAAGTTTGGAGACAAAAACATATCCAACATTAAGAGGCTTGTCTCAATTTCAANTAGAAANAACGAATTTGAAAAAAAGGAAAAAGTCTCTTTAATTAATTCAAAATTTATAAACTTTCTTTTAGTTAGAAGGAAAGCAGNAAGCAACTTGTTTTCTTTGTGCTACAAAAGTCCAGAACTAGTAAATAATAATTATTGGAAAGTTGATAATTTTAACGATATAAATAAAGTTAATGAGGACANATTCTTAAATATTTCGTCCAGAAGAAAGAACAAGAAGAAGCCTTTGCTTAAAAATAAATTTNCTGAAANAATTTATCTTNTTGGCGTCACTGTTGATAATAAAAAAGATTTGGATGCTTCAATAAATGAACTTAAAGAATTGTCNTACTCTTTAGAAAAAGAAGTTGTGGGNGTNANAACACAAGTCAGGAAGTCCTTNGACGCTAAAACTTTGATGGGTAAAGGTTTATTNGAAGACGTATTACTAGAAGCTGAATATCTAAANGCTGACAAAATAGTCTTNAATAAAGAGCTCCTNCCTTTTCAAGCAAANGAGATCTCGAAATTAACNTATATGAATGTATCAGATAGAACAGANTTAATCCTTGATATCTTTGCAAAGAATGCNCAATCAAAAGAGGCCCATACTCAAATTGAACTTGCTAGATTAAAATATGAGCTTCCTAGGCTNGCAGGAACAGGTNCAAAATTCTCACAAATTGCTGGAGGTATCAGGGCTAAAGGTCCTGGCGAAAAAAAAATAGAGCAAAGGAGNAGATANCTCAGNAAAAGAATCAATGTATTGGAAAAGCAAATCAANGCTCTNGCTTATCGTAGAACAANAACAAGGTCAAAGAGGGAGAGAAATGANTTATTTACTGTAACATTGATCGGATACACATGTGCTGGTAAATCTACTCTTTTTAATAAATTGACCAAATCAAATGTGCTAGAGAGCACAAAGCCTTTCTCAACATTAAACCCAACAACAAGAAAAACATACTTATCAGACAAGACAGAAATTTTACTTAGTGATACCGTAGGCTTTATCACTGACTTGCCAGAAGACTTAATATCATCATTTAGAGCAACTTTAGAGGAAATTAATCAGTCTGATTTATTGATTCATATAGTAGATTGCTCGGAAGATGATTTTGAAGAAAAAATCTTGTCTGTGGAAGACACTCTAATTAGAACAGGCTTNATTGATCACGAAAGACTAATAATATTTAACAAAATTGATTTAATAAGNGNTGATAAAATTTCNTACCTTAAAACAAAATACCAACAGCCGTGTGTCTCTTCCCTTAAAAGCCAGGGTCTTCAAGAAGCAAGANGTGAAATCGAAAAAGTCATNCAATCATTAAATGAAAAAAATAAAGTCGCTAATCTTTGAAGCTTANACTCCCGCTCTTAATGACTTTTGTTTTAGATTCATTTTCAACTTCAAAATTCAACAGACTCTCNTCATCTTTGTTTAGCCAACCTCTAACATTCAAATTATCACCGGGCCAAACAGGGCTAGAGAACCTCAAAGAAACACTATCTACTCGCTCAGGGTCGGAGTTTAAAAAACTTTCAANAATATTATCAATTGCCATTGCCATCGTGCACAAACCATGNACGATTATGCCNGCTAAACCAGCTTTTTTTGCTACTTCTTCATCAATATGAATTGGATTCATATCTTTTGACGCTTTTGAATATTTATAAGTTATGTCCTTTGAAATATCGAATGAAGTATTAAGAATGTAATCATGATTNTCCTCAACTTTTGGCTTGNGNGCTTTCTTTGGCTTTTCACTCTTATTTGNATCTTTTGATTTATTAATTTCAGATTCAGAAGCTCTAATGAACAAAGTCCAATAAGAGTTNCCAATCTCATTATTAGATGAATCAAAATGTGATGTTTTTAATCTCAATATATTGTTTGATCCTTTTTGCTGAATATTTTCTACAGATGCAAAAGAGGAGATCTCTTCTCCAATTTTAAGTAGNCTGGTGAAGGTCATTTTTTGCTCTCCATGGACTAGCATTAAAACATTATTCTCCATGGCCTCTTTCGAACCNTGNAATTCTTGCANCTTCCATATACTTTCAACAAGGGCAATCTCAAGTACAACGTTATATATCGAAGGAGCTACACTATGTTCNAAGTAATAATTACTCTTAGANTTAATCGCATCNAGATATGCAGAAACCTCTTCTTCTTTTATCTTTGACAAAACTTTAGCAGTTTCGTATCCAATATATTCNAAATTTAAACTCATAACTCTACCTCATTTTAAAGNTTTTATTATATCATCAATTCTTTGCTTCTTGTTCACTGACTCNGTCAAAGTCCTTCCAAGTACAATGTAGTCAGCACCAAGTTCNAAAGCTTTTTTAGGAGTAATAACTCTTTTTTGATCATTATCNTTCGAATCNAANCGTACACCAGGTACAAGAATTTTTATTTTATCCGAGAANTTTCTNCTAATTGATTCGACTTCATGGCCGGAGCATACAATGCCATCTATTCCAGCATTGATTGAGCNTTCAACAAGTCTCAGGACATTATCCTCGATACTACCAGTAAGACCAATAGAATTGAGTTCCTNCTTATCAAAACTCGTAAGAATTGAAACTCCAAAGACTTCTGGTCTTGGTTGAGAGTATTCATGCTCTAAATCCTTAAGTCTATTGACAACTGATGAAATTAAACTGGGNCCTGATAAGCAGTGAANAGTAAAAATCTTTGTTTTTATATCAAAAAGAAAATCTAAAGATTCTAAGATTGTATTTGGTATNTCAAAAAATTTAAAATCAAACATAACTGAACAATTTGTGCTTTTTATTTTTTCAATAATTTTTGTTGAATTAGGCAAAAAAGAAATAGGCCCAATTTTAACAATTTCAATTGGAGGAACTAATTCATCTATCAAGGATATGTTTTCATTTAATTCCTTACTATCTAATGCTAATATTATCTTTTTAGTATAATCCATCTATTTTTTCTCTAATTAAATCAAAATCAGTGTATTTTATTTCNGAAACTTCTCCACTTAATCTATTTTTGAATTCTAATACNCCCTTAGCAAAAGACTTTGGTCCTATTCTTACTTGTAANGGTATGCCTATTAATTCTGCATCTTTGAACTTAATTCCTGCGCTCTCACTCCTNTCATCAATAGCCACATCATATCCTTTATTTAACAAGAANTCATAAACCTCAAAAGCCTTACTAAGAACTTCACCTTCATTCTTTTCAGTTGGTATGACAACAATCTCGAAAGGAGCAATAGACAAGGGAAACTTGATTCCATTNTCGTCATTATTTTGTTCAACAGCTGCAGCTACAACTCTGCCAACTCCAATNCCATAACAACCCATATANTAATTTTTTTCTTTTCCGTCTTTATCNACAAATGCNGCCTTCATTGATTCGCTATATTTNGTACCAAGCTTNAAAACATGGCCAACTTCTATNCCTCTAGTAGACGCNANNGTTCCANCACAAGCAACTNTAGGGCATAAATCACCATCTTGAGCCTCNCTAAAGTCCCCAAAGCTTTCAACTTTAATATCAACTAAATTTACATTTATTAAATGTGACCCTTCTCTATTTGAACCAGTAACGAAATTCTTGGATTGCTTCAAGGCATTGTCGGCATAGAATTTTAATTTTAAGTCTAAAGGGCCACAAAATCCTTTAATGATATTGTTCTTTTTAAGGATTTCTGTCTCTGCAAAGTCCAATGAATTTGCACCAATAAACTTTTTTAATTTTGTAATACTAAGCTCATTATCACCTTTGATTAAAACCCCAATAAGTCCCCCATCTGTATTAAGGATCAAAGTCTTAATGACTTCGCTAATATCTTTCTTTAAAAAGTTAGCGACCTCTTCTACGGAAGTTAAACCTGGAGTCTTAACCTCTTCAATGTCAATGGCATTATTCTCATCCTGAATATTTGCAACCTCTTTAGTAATTTTTGCAGTCTCAACATTAGCAGCGAAATCACAACAACTGCAGCTCAATACGAGGTCTTCACCAGTAGGAGCCAGAACCATAAACTCATGAGAAAAGCTTCCGCCAATATTTCCTGAATCAGCCTCAACAGCCTTGTAAGTTAAACCACATCTATTGAAAATTTTTTTATAAGCATCAAACATAATTGAATATGATTTTTCTGCACCATCTTCATTGACATCAAAACTATAGGCATCCTTCATTGTAAATTCTCGTGCCCTCATAACTCCAAACCTAGGTCTTATCTCATCTCTGAATTTTGGTTGAATTTGATAAATCGTAATTGGTAAATTCTTATATGATTTCACTTCTCTATCTACTAAATCTGTCACAACTTCTTCATGTGTGGGGCCCAAACAAAAATCTCTATCTGCCCTGTCTGTTAACCTTAACAATTCTTTTCCATATATTTCCCACCTTCCGCTTTTATGCCATAAATCTGCGGGTGTAACGAAAGGCATCATAACCTCAATTGCACTTGCTCTGTTCATTTCTTCTCTAATTATATTTTCAACTTTCCTAAAAACTCTTAATCCTGTAGGAAGGAAATTATATAATCCTGCAGCAATCTTTCTTATCATTCCCGCTCTCACCATTAATTGATGACTTTTTGTCTCAGCATCTGCAGGGGCTTCTTTTAATGTTGCTAACAAATAATTAGATAATTTCAATTTTAAAAATCAAATCAATTAAGATTCTTTATCTCCTCAACTAGAATGTCTACCAATTCACTTTCCTTGCAAGACTTATATAGTTTACCACCTTTATAAACTAGGCCTTTACCCTTACCTCCAGCAATTCCTATATCGGAGCCCAGTGCTTCTCCTGGACCATTTACCACACAACCTAAAATAGAAACCTTTAAAGCTCTCTTTGGTCTAATTTTAGTAATTCTTTTCTCGACTTCTTCAACTAAAGACTGTAGGTCTATCTCAAGTCGACCACATCCAGGACAAGAGATAATCTCAATGCCATTCTCATAATGGCCTAAAGCTTTCAAGATGTTTTTACCTAGCTTTACTTCTTTTGCTGGATCGTCCGTCAACGAAACTCTAATTGTGTCTCCAATTCCTTCTGAAATCAGGCTTCCAATCCCAATTGCGGACTTAACTGAGCCAACTTCATACGTCCCTGCTTCTGTTACACCTAGGTGCAGTGGATAATCAGTTAAATTAGCTAACTTTCTATATGCCTCTTGCATTATGCCAACATTTGAGGACTTTACTGAGATTTTTATCTGACTGAAATTTAATTCATCTAAAATATTTATATGTCTTAAGGCGCTTTCTACCAATGCATCGGACGTTGGAGATCCATACTTTTTAAGTATATCCTTCTCTAGGGATCCAGAATTCACTCCAATCCTAACTGGAATACCAAAAACTTTTAAACATTTAACAACTTCTTCAATTCTTTTACGATTTCCAATATTTCCAGGGTTAATCCTAAGGCAATGTATACCTGAGCTAATAGCTTCGAGTGCTAAACGATAATCAAAATGTATATCAGCAACTATGGGGATACTTGTGCTTTTGACTATTTTTTTCAAAGCTTTTGCGGCATCGATATCTGGCACAGCACATCTTACAATCTGACAACCTTCCTCTTGAACTTTTCTAATTTGCTCGATTGTTGCCTTAAAGTCCCTTGTATCGGTTTTAGTCATTGTTTGGACTGCTATAGGATGCCCAGAGCCAATCTTCACTTTACCTATTTCAATTGTTCTTGTTTCTCTTCTCATCTGTTTTTTAGCTTATTGAATCTTATATAAAGTGTCAAATTTTACAAAACGTGAAACAATCTCTTTTTTATGTATAATTATCCCAGATGAAAAAAATTGTCTTTAAAAAAAATATTAATTCAGATAAACCTGAAGAGAATGTTTCTAATGTAAAAATGAAATCTTTCAAGAAGAAAGACCCCGTTGATAATGATTTTACATTTACAGAAGAAAATGTTCTTGCTGCTTTAAAGAATGTTATGGATCCTGAATTGCCAGTTAGTATAGTAGATTTAGGCCTCATTTATACTGTTGAAACAATTGATAACAATATTAATATTAAGATGTCATTAACTACCCCTGGGTGCTCAATGGGCTCGGCCATCACAAGACAGGTTGAAAATGTTCTTTATGCACTTGGAGCTAAGACAGTAATAGTTGAAATAATTTGGGACCCTCCTTGGAATCCTAATATGATGTCAGCAGAAGCCAAAACTAAGCTTGGTATGTAATTTATGAATAAAGAAGAAACTCTTTTTAATCTACTCAAAGAAGTAAGTTATCCAGGCTTTACTCGTGATATTGTTTCATTCGGGATAGTAAAGGATTTAAATATTTCAAATGANGAAACCATAATTACTCTNGAGTTGCCNAAAGAAGATCAAGAGCTTGCTCAAAAACTTACTGTTGGAATAAATAATGCTTTCTCTAGAGAAGGTTTAAGTCTTCCTACTCTCCAATTTACTGCATATCAAAACAAGAACAAACCTGTTGATCAACCCGCAAATCAAGAAACTGTNGAAAANAATTTAAAATTACCCAAAATATCTAAATATATTGCTATAGCAAGCGGAAAAGGCGGAGTTGGAAAATCTACTGTAGCAATAAATTTGACACTAGCTTTTTCAAAAANATTGANNAACTTTGGCCTTATGGANGCTGATATATGGGGACCAAGNNTACCTATAATGTGCGGNATTGACACNAAACCNATGGCAACTAAGGACGANAAGATAATGCCCATAGAGAAGTTTAATATTAAAATGATGTCTATTGGCTTCCTCCTGAATGAAGATGACACTGTTATTTGGCGTGGTCCAATGGTTCATGGCGCTATAAAACAATTTATTGAAGATGTAGAATGGGAGGGGGTTGAAAACTTAGTTGTTGACCTACCACCAGGTACTGGAGATGCCCATTTATCTTTAATACAAACTGTTCCTTTGAATGGTGGAATTATTGTTACAACGCCACAAGAAGTTGCCCTAATTGATGTCAAAAGAGGTATACAAATGTTTAAAAAACTTAATGTCCCTGTCTTGGGAGTAATAGAGAACATGAGTTACCTTCAAAACGGGAGCGAAAAAATTGATATTTTTGGTCGTGGAGGCGGGAAAGCAATGGCAGAAAAGTTCGGTGTCCCTTTCCTTGGTGAAATTCCAATAGACCCTGAAATCAGAAAAGGTGGAGATAATGGTGAGCCCATAGTNTTTAGCAAGCCAGACTCACCGAGNGCTAAAGCATTTGAGGAAATAGCAGAAAGATTGATAGATATATTCTAATATTATAAGATATTTATATGAGTGAAGATAAAGTNTTAATGAATTTCTCTAATATAATTCTTTCNTATGCAGTAAATGCAACTATCCATCTTGGGCTGTCGCCTGATCCTTCCACTGGCCAAATATCAATAGATTTAAATAGGGCTAAAGATTTAATTGATATTTTGAACGTTTTGAAAGAGAAGACAGAAAATAATTTGACAGAAGATGAAGAAAAAATTATGTCNGAAACTCTATCAAATTTGAAGAGTCTCTACGTGAACGCACTAGATACTAAAAAAGAAGANAAGAAGTAAGAGATTTGAGCTTAGAACTTAAACCGAAAAAATTACATTTCACAGATCAATGGTACGAGGGAGTATATAAAGATTATTTATANAAAGGCCCNCGTTCTTTGTTCTTTAAAATTAATCATCACTTAATGGATTTGTTCATTGATNAAAAATCTAACTCTAGATGTCTGGATATTGGTGGTGGAGCTTTGCAGCATATTGAATATATGAGCAAAAAGTACNTTAAAGAATATGCNACTTATGACTATGAGTATCTAAGAGAAGCATGTGCGCCTTCCAGCTCNAACAAAGANTCNACCGNGATTAAATATAAATTCTTCTCCGTCGAAAATGAACNAGAACTAGTAAACCAAAANGGTAAATTCACAAGAATTATTGCTTCACATGTACTNGAACACTTAGAAAAGCCCGAAGAGGCTTTATTNAAATGGGTTGANCTACTTTCTGATGATGGAATTATATCTATTAGTGTCCCTGCTGACCCAGGATTNATGTGGAANATTGGTCAACTTATAAGCTATAGAAAGTTTTCAAAACTTAANAAATGTACTTATAAGGATTTCGAAATGCACAATGCGAGAGAACACATAAACTCTGCCCAAAGAATAACAAGAATAGTTGATTATTATTTTAGAGCGAAGAAATCATATGGCTTTCCTGCTGTATTTCCATTTATCAACTCTAATTTATTCATTTTCTTTCAATTAAAGAAAGCTGACTTTGATTACACAAAAATTGAAAAATTATAACTTAGAAATCTCTTTTAGAATCTTTACTCGGGCAATAATTTTAGTCTTACTCAAGCTAACTAAGTTTTCTATGCCAAACTTCTCTATAGTAAAGGAAGACATAGCCGAAGCATAGAGCATTCCTTTAGTTATGGTCTTTTCGTTGATAACTTTTTCTTTGTCTAGACAACTGAACAATGCGCCAGCATAACTATCTCCCGCGCCAGTTGGATCATAAACATCACAAAATGGATAACTAGGTACCCACTTTAAAGTTTTCTTTGTAACCAACATCGAACCTGAACTACCTCTTTTAATTATNAGGAACCTGATTCCGAAATCATTAAGCAGTACATTAAAACATTCTTTCATAGAATTTTTCTTTGCAATTAATCTTAACTCTAGCTCATTAATTGTTAATATATCGACTCTTTTCAAAACCTTAAACAATTCTTTTCTTTTAGAATTAATCCAAAAGTTCATAGTGTCCATTCCAACAACTCTTGAAGAAGGATACAAATCTAAAACACTATTTTGAAGAGTTGGATCAATATTAGCAAGAAATAGTATCGCTTTATTAGGATATGAATCTGGAATCTCGGGTGAAAAATTTTCAAAAACATTTAGTTTGGTAAATTTTGTCTCTGGATCTTCAGAAAAAGTGTTATAAACTCCTCCCCAACTAAAAGTTTTTCCTTTTTGAACAACAAGTCCATCAGTAGAAACATTTTTTTTATTTAAAGTCTTCACTATCTTGTGCGGAAAATCTTTACCAACAACAGATACAATTTTAACTCTAGATTTTAAGCTTGCCGCAAATGAGAAATATATACATGATCCTCCGACAACTCTCTTTCTAGATCCTCTAGGGGTTTTTATATCATCAAAAGCTGACGATCCAACAACTATAATGCTCATGAGAGCAAATACCTCCTAATAATGGCCGAAAGTTTTTCTTTTGACTCATCTGAAATAGAATCAATAGAGCTAATAATTGATGCTTGTAATGCGTTGGCGATATAAACATCTTTTTCCTTTGGAATATTGTTTAAAACTTCTTTTACAATGCTCTTGGCGTTATCAACGTTTTTTTCAATAGTTTTTAATACCTCATCTACAGTTACAGAATCATGGCTTTTGTGCCAACAATCATAGTCTGTACTAAGTGCAAGAGTTGAGTAACAAATTTCAGCTTCTCTTGCCAGCTTTGCCTCGGGCATATTAGTCATCCCAATTATATCGGCTCCTAGGCTTCTATAAAAATTACTTTCTGCTAAAGATGAAAATTGTGGGCCCTCTATACAAACATAGGTACCCCCTTTTTGTACTGGAAGCTCCAGTTTTTTACAGGCCTCAAATATTGACAATGAAAGTGTCTCACTAACGGGCTTAGCCATAGAAACATGAGCGACTATTCCTTCATCAAAAAAAGTATTAAATCTATTTTTTGTAAAATCAATAAACTGGTCAGGGACTACAATCATTCCTGGGGGAATTTCTTCCTTTAAACTGCCNACAGCACTTATTGATAGTATCCAATCTATNCCTAAGAATTTTAATGCATAGATATTGGCTCTATANTTTACNTGAGAAGGTCCAATCAGATGTCCCCTGCCGTGTCTTGATAAAAAATATATTTCTAAATCATCTGTTTCAGATTTTANAATAGAGTCTGAGGTTGGNCCCCAAGGAGTAACAATTGATAATTCCTCAACTTCAGCAGGATTTTCTACATCATAAAAGCCACTGCCACCAATAATAGCTATTTTCTTTTTCAAAAAATCACCTTAATTCAATATCAATGTAGGTTAAGGATAACGAGACTTGAGATTAAAACAATAGNAAGAAATAAAAGATTACTTAATAATTGATAATTAATAATTGTGTGCTATATTTTTATTTCGAAATATTTAATGATATGGGAATTCTAGTAAATAACGATACAAAATTAATAGTACAGGGNATAACNGGAAGTCAGGGTTTATTCCATGCTACGCAATGTAGAGAATATGGAACAAATGTTGTTGGAGGNGTAACACCTGGTAAAGGTGGGACATCTGTAGAAGGATTCGACGTTTTTGATTCTGTAGTTGATGCAAGAACCAAAACTGGAGCTAACGTTAGNTTAATTTTTGTTCCAGCAGCTTTTGCGCCTGATGCCATACTTGAAGCAGTGGANGCNGGAATAGAGCTTGTAATTTGTATTACTGAAGGAATCCCAACAAACGATATGTTAAAAGTTAAGAAAGTCGTTGATTCTTCCTCTTCTAGGTTAATTGGGCCTAATTGCCCTGGCATTATAACTCCTGGACAAGCAAAAGTAGGAATCATGCCTGGCTACATTCACAAAGAAGGAAGGATAGGAATTATTTCTAAAAGTGGAACCTTAACTTATGAAGCAGTATGGCAACTAACCCAACTAGGTATAGGTCAGTCTAGCTGTGTTGGAATT
>NZWJ02000002.1 GCA_002701925.2 bacterium | reverse complement strand
TAGGAGCTCTATTTAACATTACTGGGTGTTCTTTAATAACGTCATCAAGTGCATCCCACACTATCGGCGCTTGTTGCTCAACTAAATTTTTAGCAATTTTGATTGTTGCCGCGTGACCCCATAGTTCTAATTTTTGATATATAAAAGGCCTGAAAAGCTCTAGGGCCATCTTTTTAGGTAAACCACACTGATGCAATTTAAGCTCTGGACCAACAACGATAACTGACCTACCAGAATAATCGACTCTCTTTCCAAGCAAATTCTGACGGAACCTTCCTTGCTTTCCTTTGATTATATCACTTAAACTTTTTAACGGTCTGTGGTTATGACCAAGGACTGGTCTACCTCTTCTACCATTTTCAAATAATGCGTCTACAGACTCTTGAAGCATTCTTTTCTCGTTTCTAACAATAATATCAGGTGCACCTAGCTCCATAAGTTTTTTCAATCTATTGTTTCTATTAATAACTCTTCTGTATAAATCGTTCAAATCAGAAGTGGCGAACCTTCCACCATCAAGGGGAACAAGAGGTCTTAGATCTGGAGGTAAAACTGGTAGCCTTTTTAGAATCATCCATTCAGGTCTATTACCAGAATTTCTAAATGACTCAGCAACTCTTAATCTTTTTGAAATCTTAACTCTTTTTAATGGTGATGCTGTTGCCTTAAGTTCGGCTTTTAACTCTGCAGAAAGTTCTTCTAGCTTAACATCCTCAAGCATAGTTCTTATAGCTTCAGCACCCATGCCAACAATTAAAAAGAAATTGTCATCAATCAACTGCCTGTATGTATCTTCGGAGATAACATGGCCAACCTTTAGACCAGTATCACCTGGATCTGTAATTACATAAGATTCGAAATAAAGAACCTTTTCTAAGTCTTTTAATGTAATATCTAGTATAGAGCCTATTCTACTAGGAACACTTTTTAAAAACCAAATATGCGCAACAGGAGCAGATAATTCTATATGTGCCATTCTGGACCTTCTAACTTTGCTAGAAATAACTTCTACGCCACATTTCTCACAAGTAATGCCTCTATGCTTTAGTCTTTTATACTTACCACATAAACACTCAAAATCTTTAACAGGGCCAAAGATCTTGCAGCAAAAAAGTCCGTATTTTTCAGGTTTAAAAGTTCTATAATTAATAGTTTCTGGTTTTTTGATTTCACCATAGGACCATTCTTTAATCATCTCAGGTGAAGCAATACTAATAGAAATAGATTCAATATCAGCCGGATTTTTAGGTTTATCGAACAAAACTCCCATGTCAATCATTTGATATCTCTCCCGAAACTATAGATTTTTTTGGGTCTTTCTCGTTTTCTAATTTAATATTCAAACCAAGTGATTTCAGCTCATTTGTTAAAACATTAAACGACTCCGGAATTCCCGGTTCGAAATTAACTTTATTTTTTACAATTGAATCAAAGAGCCTTGTTCTACCAATTACATCATCTGACTTAACAGTTAAGAACTCTTGGAGAGTATTAGCTGCCCCGTATGCTTCTAAGGCCCACACTTCCATCTCTCCTAATCTTTGACCACCAAAGTGAGACTTACCTCCAAGTGGTTGTTGTGTAACTAAAGAATAAGGTCCAATTGCTCTAGCGTGAATTTTTTCTTCAACTAAGTGGTGAAGTTTAATCATATACATAATTCCAACAGTGACTCTTTGATCAAAGGGTTCACCGGTCTGGCCATTAAAAAGAATTAATTTACCATCCTCAGGTAAATAATTATCTTTTAGTAATGATCTTATCTCTGTTTCTTTAACACCTTCAAAAATNGGTGTCTCAACTGGAACTCCATCTATTAGCCTTTTTGATAGGGTNAACAAATCTTCTTTTGGNAACTTCTTAACATTCTCTATATAGTCAAGATTNTTTGGATATATCTTCGATAAAATTTCTTTTAAACCATCAAAATCTGAATAATTTTTATCCAGNTGCTCTTGNATTTGTATACCTAAAGCTTTTGCTGCTAGTCCTAAATGTGTTTCTAGAACTTGTCCTACGTTCATTCTTGATGGTACACCCAATGGATTAAGAACCATATCAACAGGNGTNCCGTCTGACATATATGGCATATCTTCTTCTGCCAANACTCTAGAGACAACTCCTTTGTTACCATGCCTTCCAGCCATCTTATCACCAACTTGATGCTTTCTTTTTACAGCTACATAAACTTTAACAACTTTTAAAACNCCNGGTGGTAGNTCATCTGGCTTAGATAGCTTTTCTATTTCTTCCGAGTATCTTGATTCAATGCTGTTAATTTTTTCNTCAGAAATTTTTAAAGTATCTTCAATTTTTTTAACAACATTTTCTTTTCCATCGAACTCTATAGTAATTATTTTTTGATANGGAACTAAGNCAAAATTATCATCATCTATGATTGCATCTTTCTTTAAAACTACTTTTCTACCGTCTCTNACNGCGTTAATAGATTTCTTTGAAATAAACAACTTTTTTAGGTTGGTCCTTGTTTCTATCTGTACAATCTCGATTTCTTTNTCTCTCTCTTTAATNAGCTCTAAAACTTCTGGAGACCCTGATCTAGATTTATCTTGTTTGTCACCTATCCTAGAAATTAAATGTTTTACATCTANGACAATNCCNTTTACCCCTGGTGGNACNCTTAATGATGTGTCTTTTACNTCACCAGCTTTATCACCAAAGATGGCTCTTAANAATCTTTCTTCGGGAGAAAGTTGAGTTTCTCCTTTNGGAGAAATCTTACCAACTAAAACATCATTCGGTTTGACTTCAGCTCCAATCTGTATNACTCCCTCTTTATCTANAAATGACAAATGNTCCTCATTAACATTTGGTATATCTCTTGTGATTTCTTCTTTTCCTAATTTTGTTTCTCTNGAAATACATTCAAACTCCTCTATGTGCAATGAAGTAAAAGTGTCTTTTTTTGAAAGTTTTTCGCTNATCAGTATGGCATCTTCAAAGTTATATCCGCCCCAGGGCATAAATGCTACTGTTATATTTTTGCCTAATGCAAGNTCGCCAAACTCAGTTGACGGACCGTCNGCAATAATATCNCCAGTTTTAATCTTTTGACCTTTTTTCACAATTGGTTTTTGGTTCCAACATGTATTCTGATTTGATCTTTCAAATTTTATTAAACTATAAATATCAGAAACTTCTCCGGTTGGGGAAGCCTTATCTCTTTTAATAACTATCTTAGAAGAATCTATATAATCAACATAACCTGAATTTCTAGCTAATACCGTAACCCCTGAATCTCTTGANATATTTCTNTCAAANCCAGTCCCAACGAGTGGAGATGANGCTCTCAATAGCGGAACAGCTTGTCTTTGCATATTNGATCCCATTAATGCTCTATTTGCGTCATCATGCTCAAGAAAAGGAATTAAAGAGGCTGATACAGAAACTAATTGGGATGGAGAAACATCCATTANATCTACGTTNTCCTTCGGAACTACTTGAAATTCCCCTTTTTCTCTAGCAGAAATAGCTTCATTCATAAAAGTTCCATCTTCATTTAAATCTGAATTCGCTTGNGCAATGATAAAGTTCTCTTCTTCTAACGCATTTAAAAACTTTATATTANCTGAGACTTTTCCTTTTATAACTTCTCTGTAAGGAGTTTGAATAAATCCATGTTCNTTAATTTTTGCATACGTGCTTAANCTTGAAATTAGGCCGATATTTGGTCCTTCTGGNGTTTCAATTGGGCAAATCCTTCCATAGTGAGANGAGTGAACATCTCTAACTTCGAAACCTGCTCTCTCTCTAGTTAGACCNCCTGGNCCTAGAGCACTTATTCTTCTTTTGTGAGTTATCTCGGATAATGGGTTTGTTTGATCCATAAACTGTGAAAGTTGNCCAGTTGCNAAGAACTCTTTAACAACNGATGTTACAGCTTTAGGNATTACAATGTCTGAAGGCATTAAATCATCAATGACATTATAGTTCATTTTTTCTTTTATNGTTCTTGTTAACCTCTCAACACCAGTAAAGAATCTATCTTCTATTAGTTCACCAACAGTACGAACTCTTCTATTGCCAAGATGGTCAATGTCATCTACCATTCCTCGTCCTGATTTAAGANCNAGTAAATACTTAAATGATTCTACTATATCNTTAGGATCAAGATGAAATTTAGTATCAGACACCCCATGTTTNAGCTTGTGGTTAATTTTTATTCTTCCNACTTTAGATAGACGATATGTATCTTCATTGAAAAACATGTTTTCAAAGAAAGTAGCAGCGATCTTCTCAGTAGGAGGNTCAGTNGGTCTAAATTTCTTATANATCTCAGAAATAGCTTGCTCTTTAGANTTAACTTTGCTTTTAGCAATCATCTCATTACAAGTTAAAACTAATGAGCTAGAAAAAGCATTGTTATCTACAAAATAAATCTCAAAACTTTTAATTGAATTATCTTTAATATGTTGAATAGTATCTTCAGTTATTTCTTCAATTAAAAAATTCTCTATTGACTCAGGTTCATCTTCATTTTTTATGAATTTCTCAACTAATGACATTCCTATTAAATCTTCTTCGCTCACAGGAATTTGAGTCATCTTAGCGGCTTTAATTTTTTCTATTATTCGATCTGTAAATCTTCTAGTTGACTTTACTATTAATTCACCTTTAGAGTCAAAAATATCTACAGATGCTCTCTGATATGGTAGTAATTCAAAATTAATGTCTTTTAGAAAAGTCTCTGAAGAAGAATCAAAATGAACGTTCTCCCTAAAATAAAAAGAATTAAGAATAGATTCAACTGTCTCGCCTAAAGCTAGCAATAGTAAAGTAGAAGGAAATTTCTTCTTCCTATCTATTCTAACATGAAGCACATCTTTTGAATCAAACTCAAAGTCTAACCACCTACCATCTTGTGGAACAATCCTTGCAGTAAAAGATGTTTTATTAGATGTTGTTAGATTTTTTGAATCTTTTTCAGAACTAAAAAAGACACCTGGTGATCTATGGAGCTGGTTAACAATAACTCTTTCTGTACCATTTATAATAAAAGCGCCATTTAAAGTCATTATTGGCATTTCGCCAAAATAAACTTCCTGCTCTTTAATTTCTTTTACACGTTTTGTTTCAAATATCGGGTTTTCATTCTCATCTAAATCATATTCCCATGTCCATAATTCAAATACCACATATATCGAGGACTGAAAATTGTAGCCCTTTAGCTTGCATTCTGATTCAGAATGCTTAGGTTCTTCAAGCCTATATGAAACATAATTCAAAGTCGCTCTTTTATTATAATCATCTATTGGAAATGCAGCCTTGAAGACTTTCTCTAAACCAATTTCTTCTCGCTGCTTTGGGTCTGAACCCTTTTGAATTAAAGTGTCGAAGGATTCCTTCTGAACACTTAATAGATCAGGTGTTTCAGTTTTATTTTCTGATTTATTACTAAAAGTTATTCTTTTCTTTGTTAAAAGTATATTATCTTTATACAAAAATTCCTCTCCTTGGATTAAACGAACTGTAGATAATAAAAAACTAGTCTAATGTGACTTTTGCGCCAACTTCTTCCAGTCTTTTTTTAATTTCTTCTGCTTCTTCTTTCTTAGCACCTTCTTTTAAAGGTTTAGGAGCAGATTCTACAAGCTCTTTTGCTTCTTTTAATCCAAGAGCAGTAATTTCTCTAACTATTTTAATTACTTTAATTTTTTCAGCGCCAGTTTCTGCTAAAACAACATTAAAATCTGTTTTTTCCGCAGCAGGTGCAGCATCAGCGGCGGCAGCAACAGGAGCAGCAGCAGCAGGTGCAGCGGCTTCAACACCAAATTTTTCTTCTATATCTTTGACTAGTTCAGAAATTTCTAATAAACTAGCTTTCTCCAGATAACTTATTACATCTTGTTTAGATAGTTCAGGCATAAGATTCCTCCAAATATTGAACTCGTATTATATACGTTTATTTTTTATCTTTCAAGTTATTTAATACATTAATTAATTTTCTAGGAATTGCTTGGGAGACATTGATAAACTTAACCAACGGTTGATTGATAACTGATAAGAATTGACCAATTAAAGCCTCACGAGAAGGGAGCTTAGATATTTGCTTCAACTCAGCTTCATATACTGCTTTTCCTTCTATAAAACCAAGGCTAATAGCTAAATTTGGATGCTCTTCTTGNACTTCCACAAATGCTTTGGTAACTTCAACGTAATTNTCATTCAAGAAAGCAATAGCTGTCTCGCCTCTAGTGTCAGTAAATAAATCCGCAATATTAGTATCTTGNGAAGCTTTTTTTAGCAAATTGTTCTTTACAACACTTAGCTTAGTATTGTTAGACCTTAATTTCTTCCTTANAAGCTCNAATTCTGATACTTTTGCACCTTTAAAGTTAATTAANAGNAAAGAAGCTTCATCAGAAAATGAAGATTTATAGGAATTAATAATTTGCTCTTTTTCCGNTTTTGCTAACATATTTAAGCACTTGCTCCANTATACTCTTTAAGTTCTTCTTTTAATAAGCTAATGTCAATTTTAAATCCTGGTCCCATTGTACTAGAGACACTTACCTTCTTTAAGTAGTTACCCTTNGAAGAAGCAGGCTTNGACTTATTTAAAGACTGAACTAAAAAGTAAAGATTATCTAGAATTTTAGTAATTTCAAATGATTTTTTACCAAATGGAAAGTTAACTAATCCAAGTTTATCATTTTTGAGCTCTATTCTTCCCGCTTTAGCATCTTTAATTGCTTTCTCGACATCATTTGTAACAGTTCCCATTTTCGGGCTAGGCATAATTCCCTTTGGTCCTAAAACNTGACCAAGCTTAGCGACTTTCGGCATTAGTTCTGGTATGCANATTACAACATCGAAACCTACCCACTTCTCAGTTAGAACTTTTTCAATCATATCTTCTGCACCTACAAAGTCTGCNCCAGCAGATTCAGCTTTTTTNACATGATCACCATTACAAATTNCTAATATCTTAATTTTTTTACCTAAAGGATTAGGTGGGACTGTAGCAATTTTGATTTGCTGATCAGATTTTTTTGGATCGATTCCAAGTTGNATTGANAAATCTAGTGTTTCATCAAATTTGGAAGTTGAAAGNCCTTTAATTATTTCAACAGCTTCTTTTGGAGAATAATATTTATTCTTATCTATATCAGNATTTTCCATTATTGCTTTTGTTCTTTTTGTTATCTTCATATCGCTACCTAACCTACTATTTCTACTCCCATNCTTCTAGCTGTNCCTTCAACAATTTTCTTAGCAGCATCTAAGTCGTTTGCATTAATATCTTCCATTTTTGTCTTTGCAATATCCTCAAGCTGATCATTTGAAATCTTNCCAACTTTAACTAAAGGAACTGTACTTGAACCTTTCTTTATCTTCGCTGCCTTCTTTATTAAATAAGAGACAGGAGGTGTCTTGATTTGAAGGGANAAAGACTTATCTGCATAAACTGTTACAACAACAGGNAACAAACCTTCCATCTTTTCAGTTTCAGCATTAAATGCTTTACAAAACTCCATTATATTAATACCCTTTTGTCCTAAAGCAGGTCCAATAGGTGGNGCAGGAGATGCTTTGCCTGCTTCACATAATAATTTTAAAGATCCTGAGATTTTCTTCATTTAAATTTTCTCCACTTGATTAAAGTCTAAATCTATTGGGGTTGCACGGCCAAAAATTTCAACTAAAACTTGAATTTTTCCTTTNTCCATTTTAACCTCTTCAACCACTCCTGTAAAATTCTCAAATGGGCCTTCTATAACTTTAACAGATTCGCCAGTATCAAAAATCACTTTTGGAGTTGGTTTTAAAGTACCTTCCTCAATTTTATTTCTCATCTTATTAATTTCAGATTCATCAACTGTTGGAACTGANTCGGGGTCTAGNTTACCATCCTTTATTTTTCCTCCAACAAATCCTATTACTTTTGGAATATTTCTCAAAAAATGCCANGATTCCTCATTTAATTCAGTCTTTACAAGTAAATATCCAGGGAAGAACTTCTTTTCTGATGTCTTTTTCCTTCCACCCTTNAATTGTTCCTCAATAGTTTCAGTAGGTACAAGGATATCTCTAATAAGCTCTAAGCAATTATCCATTTTCATNTGAGTNTTNATATACCTTTTAACAGTATCCTCTGAACCTGTATTGCAATGAACTACATACCATTTTTCTGCCATTTAATTAACCACCCAACAAAAACTCTGTAATTGACGAAAGTATAAAGTCTACCAAAAGCAAAAAAAGNGCTAGTATNATGGTAACCAATACAACTCCGCCAGTAGACTTTACATTCTCTTTTTTATTTATCCAAGAGATTTTACCTAATTCTGATTTTATATCATTAAAAAAATTTTTCATCTTATTCTTACTCTTCGAAATTTATATTCTCAATCTGCTTCAATTTATTTANACGAACATCATGTCGTCCACCTTCATAATCTGTAGTTAACCACAGTTCAATAATATTTTTTGCAACATCATTAGACACATATCTTGAACCTAAAGTAATAATATTGCAATCATTATGTGACCTTGACATAATAGCTAAGTTTACATCATTTGCTACAACTGCTCTAATATTNGGGAACTTATTTGCGACTATGCTCATTCCCGTGCCTGAAGCACAGATTAAAATTCCTCTATCATATTGACCTTGNGAAACTTTNAAGGAAACCTCTGCTGCCGAATCAGGNTAATCAAAATTTTCATCNGAAAATGCACCAAAGTCTTTATAATCAAAGCCTAGCTTNTGAATATATTCTTTTAATTCTTCCTTTAAAGAGAAGCCTCTNTGATCAGAACCTATTGCTACTTTCATTTATTCCTCAAATTTCTTAAAAATCAAAGTGCAATTTGTTCCACCAAAACCAAAAGAGTTGCTAACNGCTATCTTAATCTCTTTTTGAATAGTTTCGTGTGGTACGTAGTTTAAATCACATCCTTCTTGTGGATTATCAAGATTTATAGTTGGTGGCACTACTCCTTCATCTAAAGCCAAAGCTGTTATTCCAGCNTCAAGGNCACCAGCTGCTCCAAGCAAATGTCCAGTGATAGACTTTGTTGAGCTAACTAGCAANTCTTTTGCGTGNGANCCAAAAACTTCTTTTATTGCATTTGTTTCATTAATATCATTCTGTTGAGTTGATGTTCCATGTGCATTAATATAATCGACATCCGANGGATTAATCTTAGAATTTTTNAAAGCNGACTCCATNCATATAACAGGACCCTCTAGTGAAGGNGATGTAATATGNTGAGCGTCTCCGCTCATACCAGATCCAATTAATTCTGCGTATATTTTTGCTCCTCTCTTTTTAGCATGCTCTAATTCTTCNAAAAGAACTAANCCTGANCCTTCNCCCATAACAAAACCATCTCTATCNTTATCAAATGGTCTTGATGCAGCACTAGGTTCTTCGTTCCTGGTTGANATAGCCCTCATAACATTAAAACCAGCTATAGCCACATTTACTAGTGGAGCTTCTGAACCNCCAGCTACCATTGCTACAGCATCACCTCTTTCTATCATCATCGCNGCATACCCTATAGAATGAGCACCTGCGGCACAAGCAGTACAAGCAGCACAATTCGGTCCTTTCAGGTCATTAAAAATTGATACATATCCTGCTGCCATATTAGGAACCATTGAAGGTACAAAAAATGGTGAGACTCTAGATGANCCTTTACGATCATATACNAGTGCATTATCGACAAATGTTTGAATTCCACCTATNCCAGAACCTATATATGATCCTANTAAATGAGAATTTTCATCTGTAATNTNAAACTCTGAATCTTTTAGAGCTAATGAAGCTGCTGCNGCAGCAAAACGTATAAACGGATCGCTTCTTCTAGCTTCCTTNGCATCCATAAAATCTTCAGCATTAAAATTCTCTGGAACTTCAGCNCCAAATTTTGTTTTNAAATCTGTAGTATCNACTTTCTTTAAAAAATCGACACCTGAAATTCCTTCCTTAATTTTAGGCCAAACTTCTTCNNCTCCAATTCCAAGAGATGAAAGCATTCCAATACCTGTTATAACTACTCTATTCATAATTACTTAGAATTTTTNACTATATAATCTATAGCGTCACTAACCTTTAAGATTTTTTCAGCATCTTCATCTGCAATTTCAACGCCAAATTCATCCTCCATGCTCATTATTAACTCAACTAAATCTAAAGAGTCAGCTCCCAGGTCCTCAATGAACTGGGCATCAAGAGTAACTAAATCCTCAGACTTNCCTAATTGTTCTGCTATCAAAGCAGTTACCTTATTCTTAATATCTTCTGACATAATATTCCTCCATTAAGTGTAAAGACCACCGTTAATCTTAAGAACTTCACCAGTTATATATGATGAATCATCTGAAGCCAAAAACAATACGGCTTTTGCTATATCTTCAGGTTGTCCAAATCTTGAAAGTGGNATCTTCTCTTTATATTGTTCTTTAATATTATCAGGNAAAACATCAGTTATTTCAGTTTCAATGAATCCAGGACTTACAGCATTTACATTAATATTTTTAGAACCTAATTCTTTAGCTAGTGATTTAGTAAATCCCATAATCGCTGATTTTGTTGATGAGTAATTAACTTGGCCTGCGTTACCCATTTCACCAACCACTGAAGTTATATTTATTATTTTTCCATACTTATTCTTAACCATAGACCTAACTATATTCTTAGTGCAATTAAAGACACCCTTTGCGTTAATATCGAAGACTTGGTCCCATTGATCTTCTTTCATTCTCATAAAGAGTGAGTCCCTAGTTATACCAGCATTATTTACTAGAATATCAATTCTTTCATGATTATCTAATAATATTTTAATCTCTTTTTCAACTACTTCTGTATCTGATACATCAAATTTAACTATTTCAGCTTCGCCACCAATGCTCTTTATATCTTCCAGAACTTTATTCGCTCCCTCTAGTGAAGAAGAATAATTAATAATAACCCTAGCCCCAGCTCTTGCTAGCTCTAGACAAATTGAACTACCTATTCCTCTAGACCCTCCTGTAACTAATGCAACTTTTCCTTTTAACATTATTAGATTTTTTCCAAATCTGCTTTTTCGCCAAAGTTTAGAATATTACAATCAGGAACTATGCGCTTAATTAACCCTGATAAAACATTTTTTGGCCCCACTTCCAAGAAAGACTTGACTCCAAGATTTGAATTTAAATAATTAATTGACTGATGCCACAAAACTGGACTTGTTAATTGATCTAAAAGAAGTCTTTTTATTTTACTTTTATCTGTAATAGTTCTAGCATCAAAATTGGTAACCATAGGTATTTCAAAATCTAGAAATTTGATAGTATCAAGAACATTCTGCATACGTTCAACAGCTGACTTCATTAATTTAGAATGAAAAGGTGCACTAACGTCAAGGAGCACCACCCTTTTTGCCCCCGCTTCCTTTGCAAGTTTCGCTGCACTCTCGACAGCTTTTTTAACCCCAGAAATTACGACTTGTCCAAGACTATTATAATTAGCAGCAGAAACATATGAATCTTCTTCAGAAACTTCTAAGCAAATCTTATCTACTTCTTCGTCTCCCAATCCTAATACAGCTGCCATACCACCTACTCCTAGTGGAACCGCCTGCTGAGTATATTCACCTCTTTTTCTTACAGCCCATATAGCATCCTCAAAATCTAATGAACCTGATGCAACTAGTGCTGAGTATTCACCAAGACTATGGCCGGCAACAAAATCAGCCTTTATATCTTTCTCCGATTGCAAAACCCTGAAGGCTGCAGTACTTACAGTAAGTATTGCTGGTTGAGCGTTAACAGTTAAATGAACGTCCTCTGATTCAAAACACATTTTTCGTAAATCAATTTTTAGTTTTTCGCTTGCTTGAGCAAAAGTATCTCTAGCTATTTGAAAATTATCATACAGATCTTTCCCCATACCAACGTACTGGGATCCTTGACCAGGAAAAACAAGACTTAACATGTAATTCCTCCTGTAATTAAAATATATTTATTATGCTTTTTTTGATTCTTCATATTTCTCAATAGAGCTATATCTGTGAGTAATCTTTATTTCTCCAGACTTTTTATCTTTTGAAATTCCTGGCAAAGAAATCTTAGTATTATTTCTTCTTTTGCCTACTTTAGATTTTGAAGATTTTCTTTTTGGTGTAGCCATCTTTTATCCTTTTTACCGAGTATTATAGGGTAATTTTACTATTTTACAACTTGCAATATTTTTTTTGTCTCAAAATGGTCAGGATTTCCAAAAACTTGGCTTGTTTTACCTTGTTCAACCAAGATTCCATTAGATAAAACCATAACCCTATTACATAAGCTTTCAACTAATCTAAAGTCATGTGTAATGAACAGTATAGTAAGATTATTCTCTAATGATAAATCTTTAATAATCAACAGAATATCGCGCTGTGACTTTAAGTCTAATGAAGACATAGGTTCATCGAAGATTATCACCTTTGGTTTAACCAACAATGCTCTTAAGATTAAAACTTTTTGTCTTTGTCCACCACTCAGAAAACTTGGGAACTTATCAAGAATATCGTGAGGTAGCCCTAGCTTTTTCATATTATTAGAAATTTGAAAGAATTTATCAGCATCATCTGAAATTTTATTGACTATAAAAGAATCAAGTAAAATATCCTTAATTTTTCTCTTTGGATTAAGAGACCCATAAAGATCTTGAAAAACAATCTGAACTTCGGTTGAGTATTCTTTGAAATCAATAGAACTAAGAGATTTGCCATTATAAAGAATTGATCCTGAGTCCGGGTCTAGCAATTTAACTAATAGTTTCGAAATCGTACTTTTACCAGAGCCGCTTAAACCAATTAAGCCAAGGCACTCTCCTTTTTTAATAGAAAAATTTAATTCTTTCAAAATATTTTGAGATTTTTTACCAAAGCTAAAGTTCAAGTTTTCTACTCTTATAAGAGAATCTGTCTTTCTGTCATAGCTACTCTTTTCTGGTTGAATTTCATCAACCATAGCACGATGATTAATATCGTTTTCTTTTATAGATTTNTTTTTTANTAAGAAATTTTTAGAACAGTAGTTTTTAGCAATCCTTGAATCATGGGTTATTAATATAATTGATAAGTTTCGCGATTTATATATATTTCTTAATAAATCTAGGACTATTTTTTCATTAACTGGGTCCAGGGAAGATGTAGGCTCATCGGCGATTAAGATACTTGGATTATTTTGNAGCGCTANTGCTATTAAAACTCTTTGCGCCATACCTCCACTTAGCTCATGTGGATACATTGAGGCTATNCTTTTTGAATTANAGAANCCCACTTCNTCTAACAAGCTTATAACTAATGNCATGNNATNTTCTCTATTCTTGTCTTCTATGCTATTAATTCTAAANTGTTCAAAAATTGTTATAACTGGATTCAATGAAGAAAGAGGCTCCTGAGGAATGTAAGCAAGGTTAACAGAGNGGAAATCTATAATATCAACACCATTAAATTNGAAAANATCATAGGTTTTTTTAACATTATAAAAGAATTCCTTAGATAAAAGAGAAAGAGCAAGCAATGACTTNCCTGATCCACTTTCTCCCATNACTGAGACTATTGAAGGCTTACTGATTTCTAGATTAATATCTTNNAATAGAGTTTCATTGCTATCNTTTGATATAATATTTAATTTTTTGACTTCTAAAACTTTCTTCATCCCTTTAATGTTAGTTTAGTCGAAGTTAAATTAAAAGTGTATTATAATTCTTAAATGGAAAACCTTTTCAAAAGACTCATTATATGTGGNGTNATTATATTTNTTTCCTATTTNTCNTATTCTTTTTATATGGAAAGAAACAGTGATNCCGAAAAAANAGTTCACTTTGCAATTAATAATGCNATTAATAAAAAATTATATGAGGATTATAAGAANTCTAANTCTATAATTAAGAGNTTGGATAAAGATANNAATAGCTCAGTTCAATTACTTAAACTTCTAGTGTCAAATGAAATGATAAATGANGGGTTGCACAGTGAGGCATCAATACTTTTAGATNAAAAAGCTAATTTCAAATCNGACNTAATAAATGAATTGAATTTACTCTTAAAAAGTAGAATTTTANTTAGAGACGGTAAATGCACAGANGCTCAGAAAATCATAAGNAANATTGGCTCTTTTAAATCAATAAAAAAATATTCTGAAGAATCTTTAAGCACTTGNCCTAGTGAGGGNAATTTATGANGATCTTTNTTTTAATTGGTCTGATTGGTGGATTTCTTAGTGGATTTATGGGCATTGGTGGTGGNNTNATAATGGTCCCNTTCCTGGTAATCTTTGCAAAATTTAATCAACATATGGCNCAAGGTACTTCATTAGCTGTNCTTGCACTACCAGTTGTNATAATTGGAGCATATAATTATTATCAAAATGGTAATGTTAATATTAAAGCTGCCCTTATAATGGCTCTCTTCTTTGCAATAGGAATATTCTTTAGCTCCAAAATTGTCCATTATGTATCNTCAGAAAATCTAAAGATTATCTTTGGAATGTTTATGGTGTTAGTTGGAATTAAAATGATAATTAACTAATCAAAAACTTCCTNGANAAATCTAATAANTCGTCAGCTCCTGAAAACCAAATCATCTNATTGTCTTTTCTTAGCCAAGTATTTTGCCTCTTNGCAAACTGTCTTGTTNTTGTCTTTATTAAGTTTATCGCTTCATTCTTTTTTAAATCACCAGNGATATACATNATCGCTTCTTTNTAGCCAATAGACTGAAATGGTTTCAAGTCTTTNTTNTAAAGCTTAGCTANATNCTCAACTTCATTAAAAAGTCCTTTGTCTACCATTTCATCCACNCTTTTGTTTATCAACAAATCTAACTCTGNCTTAGGNATCATGAGCCCAACTTTAATATAGTCACAATTCTGTATTTCCNCNTTATTATCCAGATTCAGCGGTTCACCTTTATTCNGCTTAGAAAGATAATCAATCTCTAAGTACCTTATAATTCTTTGCTTATCATTTGAACTAATCTTCTCAGCTGAGACTGGGTCAACTTTCTTTAGCTGTTCATACAAATAANAAATCCCCTTCTNATGTATCTGATTNTTNATCGAGTCNCTAAAATCTATGTCTTTGCTTGCTTGAGNAGTAAGNCCTTCCAAAAGTGATTTAATNTATAGTTGCGTNCCACCNGATANAATTAAAAATTTCANTTTTGTCTCATTTATAACATCCCTTGCNAGGGTCATATATTTCCAGGCATCAAAGTCATGATTTGCTTCAACTATATTAATTAAATGNTGCTTAATAGAAGAAAGAATTNCTTTNTCAGGTTTAGCGGTTCCAATATCAAAACCCTTNTAAACTTGCATTGANTCTGCNGAAATAATTTCTGTAGATAATGAACNTGCTAGTTTCAGAGATAATTCAGTTTTGCCACTGCANGTTGGNCCAGTNATAACTACTAACTTTTTCTTTAATTTATTCTTCTCTAAAGTTTTCAATATCTTGATCGAGAGCTTCTTTTCTNCTTAGCCTTATTTTTCCATCTCTACCTTTCTCTAGACATTTAACTAATACTTCGTCACCTTCTTTTAGAATATCAGTAACTTTCTCAACTCTTTCTTTGGCAAGCTCTGATACATGAATCAACCCATCCATAGTTGGACTCAATCCTACTATCGCTCCAAAATCTAGTACTCTCTTAACTATTCCTATATAATAACCGCCAACATCTATATCTCTGACAATGTAAGCAATATCTTTTAAGGCGCTCTTAGCATCATCTTCGTTGACTGCGATAACATTAACTCTTCCGGTATCGTCAACATCAATCTTGACATTATTATCTTCAATAAGCTTCCTAATGTTCTTTCCACCAGAGCCAATAATATCTTTAATCTTTCCAGGATCTACCATTATTGTAGTAATTCTTGGTGCGTAAGGGGAAATATTTTCTTTATGTGATGAAACTGTTTTAGCCATTTCGGCTAAAATATGATCCCTGCCATTCTTAGCCTGAGCTAAAGCTTCCTTCATTATATCTTTACTAATTCCTTTAATTTTAATATCCATTTGAAGTGCGGTAATCCCTTCTGAAGTACCACAAACTTTAAAATCCATATCACCTAAATGATCCTCATCACCCAATATATCTGAAAGTATTATATAATCATCTCCTTCCTTAATTAAACCCATTGCTATACCAGCAACTGGTGATTTAACAGGCACACCAGCATCCATTAAAGATAAGGATGAACCACAAACAGTTGCCATAGAAGATGAGCCATTAGATTCGAGAACATCAGATACAATCCTAATTGTGTAAGGAAAGCTTTCTGACTCAGGAAGAACTGCTTGAACGGCTCGTTTCGCAAGTTCTCCATGTCCAATTTCTCTTCTACCAGTTCCTAAGCGCATTGAGACTTCGCCAACACTAAATGGAGGGAAGTT
>NZWJ02000012.1 GCA_002701925.2 bacterium | reverse complement strand
TGCTTGAACGGCTCGTTTCGCAAGTTCTCCATGTCCAATTTCTCTTCTACCAGTTCCTAAGCGCATTGAGACTTCGCCAACACTAAATGGAGGGAAGTTATAATGAAGCATAAAAGACTTCTTTTCTTCTCCAATTAAAGAGTCAACTCTTTGCTGGTCTTCCTTGCTGCCAAGAGTTACAGCAACTAGTGCTTGAGTCTCGCCCCTAGTAAAAACAGAAGAGCCATGTGCTCTTGGTAAAAGGTTGATTTCAGAAGAAATATCCCTAATGTCTTCAAATCCTCTACCATCTATTCTAACCTTGTCACTAATCATCATCTTTCTAATGGAGTCTTTTCTTATTTTATCAAAAATTGACTTAACTTCTTTCTCATCAAAATTTGGGTCATTCTCTAAGTCAACTAAGGCTGAATTGTAAGCTTCTTTAAAAGCTGAGCTACGTTCTTGCTTAGACTTTATAGTTGCAGCTGATTTAATATTTTCACTTACTAGGCTAGTAACGCTAGAAATTAAATCGGAATTAGTTTCCTTCTCTAGAACTTCTCTTTTAGTTAAGTCGTCTGGAATTAATTTCTTTTGAAATTCTATTAATTTTTTAATCTGGTCATGTCCGTACATTAAAGCATCAATTATGTCTTCTTCCAAAGCAACGTCAGCACCACCTTCAACCATCAAGATAGCATCTGAGCTGCCTGCAACAATAAAGTTTAGGTCAGCTTTCTCTATTTCTTCATAAGTTGGATTGCAAACAAGCTCACCATCTATTCTACCGACTCTTACAGCAGCAATTGGGTCATCCCATGGTATGTCAGAAACTGTTAATGCGGCAGATGCTGCAGTTAAAGCTAGAACATCAGGAGGATTAGCATCATCAGCAGAATATACACTAATTATTATTTGAGTAGGATAAGTGTAATTTTTGGGAAACATTGGCCTTAAAGGCCTGTCAATTAATCTACAAATCAAAGTCTCAGCTTCTGTTGGCCTACCTTCTCTTTTAAAGAAACCGCCGGGTATCTTCCCCGCTGCGAAGGCTTTTTCTTGGTAGTTAACTGTTAGTGGCAGAAAATCTCCGTCCACAGACTCGTGACTGCTAACAACAGTTGCAAGGACTTGGGTCTCACCCACTTGAGCAAAAACTGATCCATCAGCTTGCTTGGCTAACTTGCCAGTTTCAAAAACAAAATCCTTTCCTTCTAGATTCTCGGATACTTTTGCATATTTTTTCATATATTTTTATTTCCTTTTGAAATATAGAGAATTTATTTTCTTAAACCTAATTTGTTCAATAAATCAAGGTATTCAACATTATTTTTTCTTTTGATATACTTTAAAAGCTTTCTTCTCTTATCAATCAAAAGCAATAAACCTCTACGGGATGAATTATCTTTTTTAAAAACTTGAATATGTTTTGTTAGAAGCTCTATCCTTTTTGTAATGATAGAGATTTGTACACCAGTTGAGCCTGTGTCTTTATCATTTTTACCAAACTGGCTTACGATTTCTTTTTTATCTATAATCAACAAAGTCCTCTCAATTTTTTAATAGCTTAATAATTGATTAATAATCCATAAAAATCAAGTAAATTTAATCATTTATTAAAAAAATTTAATCTCAGAACAAATATATTTACCATAATCATCGTATTTATTCTTAACTATTAGAAGGGGGGATTCATTTGATGCAACTATATTAATTGGATTAACTTCTAATTGCTTAGAAATTAATGAAATATCAACATTTTTGTGATTTGTTAATTTCCTTAACTGATTAAGAACCTCTTTATTAACAACTGTTACTGGAAATAAATTAGACAGCTCGTAAAATTCTGGATTTTCGCCACGAAGCAAGGCATAAAAATCATTAGATTTATCTAGGCTAAAACTTCCTGTTGATGTTCTAGTTAGGTTCACTACTGTACCAAAAGTTCCAAGAGCTAACCCTATATCCCTAACTAAAGAACGAACATAAGTACCTTTTGAACATTCAATATCAAGCTCAAGAGTTGATGAACCTATTTTGTTGATTCTAATGCTACTTATTGTCGACTTCCTTTTTGGAATCTCAACAAAGTTGCCTTCTCTAGCATTCTTATATGATCTCTTTCCATTAACTCTAATAGCTGAATATTGAGGCGGTTCATATTCGTATTCCCCCTGGAAATTCTTAACAACTTTATTGATATCCAGCTCATTAAACTCCTTCATACCAGAACTTTTAGTTATCTGTCCTGCAATATCTAAAGTATCAGTTTCTAATCCAAGTAACATTTTCACCTTATACCTTTTTATATTTTCATTAATGAAAGGAATAATCTTGGTCATACTTCCCAAAAAGATTACTAATACGCCTTCAGCCAGTGGGTCCAATGTTCCTGAATGCCCGGCCTTTGATGAAGAAAAGAATCTTTTTAATTTATTTACAACAAAAGAAGATGTTAAGTTGTTGGGCTTGTTAACTACTAAAATCTTATTCATTTCTTAGTTTCATTAATATTTCATCAATTAAATTATTTATTTTTCCTTTGTATATGAAACCTGATGCATTCTTATGACCTCCACCTCCAAAGGAATTTGCAAAAACTGAAAGGTCAATAAAATTATTCGTTCTTAAGCTAATTTTCCACTCATCTTTATCAATCTCTCTTATAAAAGCTCCAATCTCAATACCGTTATAAAATATAAGGCTATTAGCTATCCCTTCTGAATCTTCTTTAGAAGTTTTAGTTTCTTTATAAAACGAATGTTCAGCAACACACAGACCAAGTTTGGCTTCTTCATCAACAAGCAATGTTGAATAAATCATATTTCTAAGTTTTAGCTTCTTAATTTCGCCCAGCTTGAAAATATTTTCATTAATCAAATTTAAGTCAGCCCCAAGCTCGACTAATTCAGCCGAAGAAGAAAAAGATTCTGGATTTGAATTGGAATTTTTATAAGATGAGGTGTCTGTAATAATTGTCGTCATAAGACAAGTTGCGATCTCTGGCGAAATCTCAGCGTTAAATTGTTTTATCAATCTGTACAAAATGACTCCAGTAGAACATGCATTTGTATCAATAAATGAGTTACCATAGTCGATTTTATTGTTTTCATGATGATCAATCACTATCAAGTCTTTATCCTTCTGAATAAATTCATTTTTTATGTAAGCCATCATATCTTTTCCCGCTCTTTCTAAATCATTCAAATCTAAGACAATAACTAAATCTAAGTCCTTAGGGAGAAGATCAATTGTATTAGTGAAATCATTAATACTTAGAAAACTTAAATATTCGGGAACAGNGTCTTGGTTGTATACATAGGAGTCTATNTTNATNGACTTGAGAAAATTATATAGTGCAAAACTAGANCCTAGGGCATCNCCATCAGGGCTATANTGAGAAACAATCAATACTTTTTTCTTTTTCTCAATTAATTNTGTTAACTCTGATAGATTAGACTTAATCATTTAGCTTCTATTTTCTGAGCTATCTTATCAAAAGTGAAAATCTCNATTATNTCACCTTGCTTAACATCGTCAGNATCATCAAATCCTATACCACATTCAAAACCATTAGATACTTCTTTTACATCGTCTTTGAATCTCTTTAACGAACTAAGCGTAGATTCAAAAATTTGCTCATCATCTCTCATTACTCTAATATTGTGCCCTCTTACAGCTTTACCATCAGTAACAGAACAACCTGCTACCCTTCCTTGNTTTGTTAAGTTAAATATTTCTTTAATTTCTGCATGCCCTANAATTCTTTCCTCTAATATCGGGTCAAGTAATCCTTCTAATAACTCTTTTATTCTNTCAATAATTTCATAAATTATTTTATAGTTTTCACATCTAACCTCAGATTTATCTAATAATTTTTGAACNTTTGGTTCTATGATACTAGANAATCCTAANATTATTGAGCCTGTTGACTCTGCTAGTGNNAAATCTGATTCATTTATTGCGCCAACACCGCTGTGAACGAGATTTGGCTTGCATTTTACAGATTCAAAATTAAACANAGAAGAAACAAGTGCATCAAGAGAGCCCTGTGTGTCTGCTTTTATTATTACAGGTAATTCNTTTATTGCTCCAAGGTCTAGATTNGAATTAATAAAATCAATGTCTACNGTATGTTTTTTAAATGACTCNTCATCNTGTATGGCGTTAACCCTATTCCTAATTACTTCTTTTGCAATTTTTTCATTTTTTACAATACTATATTGTAAGCCTGCGTCAGGAACAGAATTTAGCCCTAATATTTCAATTGGNATGGAAGGNCCNGAAGTTTTAAGCTGAACACCTTTGTCGTCAATTAAAGCTCTTACTTTTCCAGANCTTGTACCACAAAGAATTATATCTCCCTTGGTAATTCTTCCTTCTTTNGGAATTATNGTTGCNACAACACCTCTTCCTTTGTCNAAGAAAGATTCNAGTACATAGCCTGATGAAGGTACTACGCTATTNGCCTTCAGTTCCATTANTTCAGCTTGCAATGAAATTAACTCTAATAGCTCATCTATTCCAGTNCCATTGAGTGCTGAGACGGGAACAAANGAGGTGTCACCACCCCAATCCTCTGGTGAAAGACCGTATTCAGATAATTTAGTTTTAACTNCNTCAAGNTTAGANTCTGGTTTATCAATTTTNTTCACTGCTACGATNACAGGAACATNTGCTGACTTAGCATGATTTATTGCTTCTATGGTTTGNGGCATAACTCCATCATCAGCTGCAACTACAAGTATAACTATATCAGTTAAGCTAGCACCCCTTGACCTCATTGATGAAAAAGCTGCATGGCCTGGGGTATCTATAAATACTAGTTCTTTTTCATTAAAATTAACGCTATATGCTCCAATAGATTGAGTTATTCCACCAAATTCCTTATCTGCAACTTTTGATTTTCTAATATAATCTAGAAGCGATGTTTTACCGTGATCTACGTGGCCCATGACTGTTATAATTGGAGGCCTAGTTTCTATATCAGAATCTTTTCTTACAACTCCTTCACTAAGCACGGCACTTTCATTGTAACTATCAACCTCAACATCAAAATTAAATTCAGATGCAATTATAGTTGCATCATCGGAATCAATTTCATCTTTGAACGTAAGACTGAGACCAAGCTCGGAAGCTTTCTTTATAACTTCATTTAACTTAACCTTCAACTTGCTAGCCAACAATGTAATCAATATTTTTTCTTGAATCTTAATCTTATTAGTTTTTATTTTTGCTTTCTCACCATCTTTATCTTCATCAGTTTCTTCACTGTTAAGAGTTGCTGAATCTTTTGTAGGCTTAAGTTTCTTAGGAAAATTGTTTGAAACTAGAAATTCTTTTCTTGTTCCAGGCAACTTTGCTTTAACGGCACTCTTTAAAGCATCCATAGCATCTTCATCAATAATTTCTTGCTTAGAAATCTTTATTTTTGCTTTCCTCTTTGGTTTTTGTGTGTCTGAATCTTTCTTCTTATTCTGGTTAAAGCTAGGTTCAGTTGTTGCTGGCTGCTGCTTAGCTTCGACTGAAGTGATATCTTTTTCTTCTTTTAGTGGCTCTTCTGCCACCTTCTCATTAGTCTCTTCTATTTGCACATCTACAGGTCCAGCTTCTTTAACTTCCTCTACGGTAGCTGCTTCTTTAACTTCCAAGGAGAGAGTCTCGTCATCAACTTTTGGTTTTAAAGATGCTTTTTTTCTTCTAATAGTAACTTTCGCGCCAGACCTTTTTACTATATCTCTTTCAGACTTAGTTGAATCAATCTTGTGATTAGAAAATGAACTCTTTATTTTCTCAGCATCTTCCCTAGCAACACTACTAGAAGAGCTTCTAGCAACTATAGAAAGATCTTTACATTTAGATATTATGTCTTTTATATCTACAGAAATTTCCAAGGCTAAATCTTTAATTTTAATTTTTTCCATAAATGCAATACCAAAACTCTACAATATAAAATAATTATATCTAAAGTTTATCTTCAGTCTCCTCTTCTTCAGACTCTTCGTCGACTGAAATATTTCTCAATTTCTCTTGTAATGCTGTTCTCGCAGCATGCTGTATTCTTTCTATATCTTCGTTGTCATTAATTCCTGAAGAATTCTTTAATGATTCCATCTCTCCAAATGCAACATCTTCTAAAGTATGAAAGCCTCCAGCAAAAAGCAAGTTAGCATTAACTTCTGAAACTTTAGGGAGGGTCAAAAGGAGTCTGACAACATTTTGCTGCTCTTCTTTTAATTGTGTATCTGTCTTGATTGTTATTTCCCACCCCAATAAATCTGAAGCAAGTCTAACGTTTTGTCCTTTTCTACCAATAGTCAGAGAGAACTGATCCTCGTCAACAATTACTTCCATAGCTTTGGATCCCTCATCCATTATAACTTTATTGACCCTAGCTGGTGAGAGGGAATTACATGCGTATCTGGCTATGTCAACAGACCAAGGAACGATATCAATCTTTTCGCCTTTTAATTCTTGAATAATATTCTGAACTCTTGACCCCCTCATTCCCACGCACGCTCCTACGGGATCTATGTCTGAATCATTAGATGATACAGATATTTTAGTCCTACCCCCTGGATCTCTGGCAATCCCCATAATTTGAACTATGCCTTCTCCAATTTCAGGTACCTCTGATTTGAATAAAGACTCTACGAAATCTCTGTGTGATCTAGAAATAACTAATTTTGTCCCTCTCTTATCTTCCTCAATTTTTAACAAAACAGCACGCAGTCTGTCTTTTGGTTGGAAATACTCTCGTGGGACCTGTTCTTCGTAAGGGATGATGGCTTCTGTTCTGCCTATATCAACGATAATACTTCCTCTCGCAATTCTTCTAACGATTCCATTAACTAGCTCGCCTTGTCTACTTTTAAATTCTTCAAAAATAACTTTAGCTTCAGCTTCTTTAAGTTTCTGAATTATTTTCTGTCTAGCATTTTGAATGGCGATTCTTGTGTAACTAGGACTTAATTTAATGCCAATTTCTTCGTCAATTTGAATTTCAGGATCTAATTCTCTTGCTTCGTTAAGTGATATCTCCATATCGTCATCGAATACATCATCTACAACTTTTTTAAATTCGAAAAGCTCTATATCATTGTATTCATTAAACTGACACTCCAAATCTTTATATGATGGATCAGTCTTTAGCAGCTTGTGCGCAGCAGAAACTACAGACTCATTAACGGCCTCTAATATAATTTCTTTATCAATTCCTTTATCCTTAGATACTGAATCAATAACTCTTGCTAATTCTTCGTTCATTTTATTCCTCTATAAATTTAAATTTGCCTTTAAGATGTCTGAAAAATCAAAAATAAAGCATTTCCCGCTATCATTAATACTAATCTTGCTTCCTTCCACTTNTTCAATTTCTCCAACTAATACATCTTTTAAACTTTCCTCTAACTTTTTTGAAAGTTTAACTCTAACTTTCTTCCCTTTGTACCTGACAAAGTCAGATAAGTTCTTCAAAGGTCTCTTTGGCCCTGGTGAAGAAACTTCTAAAATGTAAGAAGAAGGAACAAGTTCGTCAAGAGTTTGTGTAGCATTAATTAAATCATTGAACTTAATGCAATCATCAATAAAGACTCCACCATCTTTATCTATAAATACTACTAATTTTAATTCAGAAGATGTATCTGTTACCTCCACATCCACTAAGCTAAAATTGTTTTTTGAACAAATAGAGTTTAAAAAATCTTTAATCTGTTCAACTGTTCTTTTATCCAAATTTAACCTTTAAATAAAAGAAGCGGGACTAGCCCGCTTCAATAAAACTTAAAAAGATAATAACATTTAGAAAACACTATGCAATCTCTTCTGAATAAACTAGTTCTAATTTCTTCAAAGCCTTAATCTTGTCTCTTATTTTTCCAGCATCTTCGAATTTTAATTGTTCAGCAAAAGCTGCCATTTCTTTCCTTAATTTAGCAATTTCTTGAGGTAATTCATGGGGTGGNATATCGCAGTCTTCAATATAGATATCTTGACTATAATCAATATTATAAATTGAAGAAATATTAGAATTCAGATTCTTTTTGATTGACTTCGGTGTAATTTTATTAATTTTGTTGTATTGTAGCTGAATATTTCTTCTACGGTTTGACTCATTAATAGCTAAACTCATAGAATTTGTAACTTCTTCAGCATACATTATAACCCTACCATTCAAGTTTCTTGCAGCTCTACCAAATGTTTGTATTAGAGATGTTTGTGATCTAAGGTAGCCTTCTTTGTCTGCATCAAGTATTGCTACAAGAGACACTTCTGGTAGGTCAAGTCCTTCTCTTAACAAGTTAATTCCTACAAGCACATCAAATTCATCACTTCTAAGTTTCTTCAAAATCTCAATTCTCTCAAGAGTTTTAATGTCTGAATGCATGTACTCAATTCGAATTCCGAGGCTTTTAAAATAAGAAGTTAGCTCTTCCGCCATTTTCTTAGTTAAAGTTGTAACAAGTACTTTTTCTTTTTTCTTTGTGGTTTCATTAATCTCAACCAATAGGTCATCTATTTGATTTTTGGCAGGCTTAATCTCTATCGGTGGGTCAATTAATCCAGTCGGTCTTATTATTTGCTCTACAACATCTTTAGAGCTATTAGCAATCTCATAGCTAGAAGGTGTTGCAGACACATAAATAACTTGATTAATCTTTTTTTCAAATTCATTAATATTTAATGGTCTGTTATCNAGAGCAGATGGCAATCTGAANCCATGNTCTACTAAAGTCTGCTTTCTGCTNCTATCNCCTTCATACATACCTCTTATTTGAGGAATTGTTTGATGGCTCTCATCAATCACTAATAAGAAATCCTCTGGGAAATAGTCAATTAAAGTGCATGGCGGTTCTCCACTTCTTCTCTGATCTAAATGACGAGAGTAGTTCTCGATACCAGGACAAAAACCCATAATTTCCATTAATTCTAAATCTCTAGAAGTTCTCTCTTGNATTCTTTTCATTTCATCTAGTTTTCCTTGGCNTTTTAATGATTTAACTTGTTTTTTTAATTCTTTTTCAATTGATTTGATTGCTTTTTCTGTAGTTAGCTTCTCAACAACATANTGAGAGCTAGGAAAGATAATTATTTTNTTCTGCTCCCGNAAAATATCTCCNGTTGTAGAATCAATCTCATATATATTAGAGATAGTGTCACCATCAAATTTTATTTTGACGGCTTTATCTTCGAAGTTAGATGGAATAATATCNACGTTATTACCTATTGCTCTAAAGCTACCTCTATTTAAATCAAACCTAGACCGCACATATTGGACCTTAACTAGTTCATCTAGAAGCTCATCTCTTGAAAGATTCATGTTAACCTTAAGGCTTATTANCATATCAAAATATTCTTTTGGTGATCCAATCCCATATATGCATGAGACACTNGAAACTATTATTACGTCCTTTCGATTGAAAAGTGAGCTTGTTGCAGAGTGCCTTAATTGGTCAATATGATCGTTAATCTTTGAATCCTTAGCNATGTAAGTATTCGATGCAGGAATATAAGCCTCAGGTTGATAATAATCATAGTAACTAACGAAATAATGAACTGAGTTACTGGGGAATATTTCTTTAAACTCTTCATATAATTGAGCAGCCAAAGTCTTATTGTGAGCCATAACAATGGTTGGCTTGTTCACATTCGCTATTACATTAGCGATAGTGAAGGTTTTTCCACTGCCTGTAACACCTAATAAAGTTTGGCTCTTGGTTCCTGAAATTATATTCTTTGATAACGATTCTATAGCTTCAGGCTGATCTCCTTGTGGAAGAAAGTCGCTATTAATATGAAATAATTTATCCATGTTCATATTGTAACTTAAAATACAAAAATTGACTTTTTAATAGGTTTTTGGTTTTCTTTCATCATATGAAACCTTGCGTATATCTTGTTGGAGCTGGTCCGGGCGACCCTGACCTAATATCAGTGAAGGGGTTGGAGCTTGTTAAAGAAGCAGATGTAATCGTTTATGACTACTTAAGTAACCCCTATTTCCTAACTTTAGCTAATAAGAAATGCAAGTTAGTCAATGCAGGTAAAAGATTGGGTTATAAAGCATTATCTCAGGAACAAATAAATAAAAAATTAATTTCTTTAGCAAAGGGTAAATATAAAAAAATTGTAAGACTAAAAGGTGGTGATCCTTTTCTTTTTGGAAGAGGTGGTGAAGAAGCAGAGGAATTAAAAAAAAATAACATTTTGTTTGAAATAGTACCTGGTATCACTTCGGCAATTGCAGTACCTGCATATGCTGGAATTCCAATTACTCATAGAGATATCACTAGTACTTTGGCTATTGTAACAGGGCATGAGGATCCAGAGAAGAGTTCAAGTTCGATAGATTGGGAA
>NZWJ02000015.1 GCA_002701925.2 bacterium | reverse complement strand
TTGTAGTTCCAATAGGTTCCGAAATCACAGTAGTTGACAATAATTTCTTTGTCATCATGAATTAAATCATAGATTTGTTTAACTGCGAAGACAGGCCCTAGTTTGTGTTTTTTTATTGATCTAATAATATGATTTGGACAGGCTTCAGAAAGTATCTGTTTAATATTAGTATTCTTAATGTCTTCGTTGTTACATATGAAAATAAAATCTTGTTCACCAGGAAATAATGAAATTACATGCTCTATTATCTTTTTATTTTCAATTTCTATTAGGAATTTAGGGACTTGATACCCATAATCCATAAATCTTTTTCCTATTCCAGACATAGGGATAATTATTTGCATTAAATTCCTTCCCTATATTTTTCAGCATCCCAATTAACTAGGAATTCTATGTCTTTATTTTTTAATTCTTTGGTCTGATTATTTGCAGTAGCCATAGATTGGAATATAATTTCAATATGTAGAGAGAAGACATCCTCTATTTCTCTAGCCTTAGATAGGTTTTTTGCCAGTATGAAAACCTCAAATTGGCCTGACCTTTTAGAACTTTCATTGAACATTATCAAAATTTTAGGATTTCTTCTTTTCTTAGAAGTGTATTCCTTAATGTCAATTAAGTAGTTTTTTGTCGTTGTTGAGAGAATATTGTCCCCACAATAAACAACCTTATCAGGGAAGTATGATTCTCGACTTATTTTTTTTATTATTTCCTTGTGTCTTTTTAGTGCAGGGTTACTTTTCAATATTTTGAACTTCTTACCAATATCTATTTTGGAGGGGTAAATCATCTGTATTTGCTTAGCATTATCATTGTTAAAACTATTATATAAATCTATATATGATTTACTAATTTCCCTTTCACAATCTAGAGATTTAATCATTTTCTTAGAGATATTAATTATTTCGTTATTTAATTCAACTAAATCATTAATATTTTCATGATGAATTATTAAACCGTGGTTTAAAAGAAAAATAATTCTAGGTTTATTTTTACCTTGTGTTTTTTTATAAATTTCCTTAGCTAAGTCTATTCCAGGTGCGACGTACCTAATTGTTGCAAATTCGTATTGACTATATATTTTCTTCAAGATTTCTCTTGCATTTCTCATTGAAAGAATAACTAAAAGCTCTTTTGGATGAGTATGGATAACGTATTTATTGAGAAATAAGTGCATAGATGTTTCAATTGAGGGCTTTTTCTTATTTATTAAGTTTTTTTGTATAAGCCTTTCTATCGATTTATTAAAATTCTTTGAATTCATTTTGTTCGCAAAGAGATTTGAAAAGCCACCCATCTTTAAATTAGAAAGTTCTTTCATTGATGATATATCTGAGAAATTTATACCTGATGATTTAATAAGCATCTTATTGTTGTCTTTTATTGATATATTCCCGCCACCGGACTGTACAACTGAAGTAAGAGGGCCATAAAGCTTTGCAATGTAGGATAATTCATATATTATTTTTTGAACTTTACTCATATAAGTTTTGATGATATCCAAAAACTTACTATATTTCCAATTTACTTTCACAAATAACTTTATCAATTATGAATATATGAGTAGAATTTAACTTAAATATATGAGATATATCTTTGTTTTTGGAATAATAATAAAATTATTTGCTGCCGTGCTCTTTAGTTCTGAGTATAAGGAATCTTTTTTTGTCCCCTTTGTAGACATCTTTGTCACTTTGCAGGAAAACCCGTGGGAACATGTTTACCTCAATTCGCTTAGTATCGAGTTCCCATATCATTCGCTTATGTTGTATGTATATTCAATACCTTACTCGGTGATACATTTATTAGATATTAACAATTTTTATCTCTCTAATTTCTTATTCAAGATTCCAACATTAATAAGTGATTTTATAATTTTAATTTTACTAAGAAAACTTTTTCCTGGGAAAGACAAAGAAATACTAATATTTTACTTCCTTTCCCCAATCGTAATATATTCTTGCTATCTTCATTCTCAACTTGATTTATTCCCAATAATGCTTTTATTTAGCTCAATCTTTTTTTTACAGAAAAAAAATATANGTATTTCATCACTTTTATTAGGACTTGCATTTGCTACNAAGCTTAATGTGCTAGTAGTATTCCCCTTNATACTTTTATATNTATATAGAAACTTTAAAGTTGAGGAAATATTTAAATATATCGTTATATCTTTTTTCATTTATTTTATTATNAATTCCCCNTTNATTTTCTCTGATGGTTTTAAGAATCTAGTTCTAATGAACGAGCAACAGTCACTACTNTTNTCCCTTTCTTTGGCATTCAATGAGGAAGTTAGNCTATTTGTAACTTTGTTCTTNTTNTCTGTTCTTTATATAAGGTTTGCTTCTTATAAAAAGATTAATCTAGACTTGATGGATAGNTATCTAGCTTTATCNTTTTCATTGTTAATCTTAACTATTTCACCTAGGCCTGGTTGGTANGTATGGATAGTTCCTTTCNTNTCNATATTCTTAATTAAGTATTCCGATAAAAAAATTAAAAATAACNCCAGNATTNCATTNATATTCTGGNTGCTTAATATACTTTATATNGCCTATTTTGTTTTCTTTCATACAAATAAAGACATGGTAGACATNCTTTTATTTAATTCTCCTTTAGATATNAAGGTAGACAANTTATTATTTAAGGACTTCTTCTTTACTTTATTAGAGGTGGTANTAGTTGCAATGATGTATCGAATCTACTCTGAGGGTGTTAGGAGTAATAAGATTTATGACANGAAAGANAATTTTTTGGTNTGCATATCTGGAGATAGCGGATCTGGNAANACATATTTCCAAGATATTTTCAAGAAGATTGTTGGGTCNTATGGTGTTTTNCTTGAAGGAGACTCCGAGCACAAATGGGANAGAGACAATCCAAATTGGAAAAATATTACCCATCTAAACCCTAAAGCTAACTATCTTTATTCCCAGAATGAAAGTCTTAAAAAGCTAAAGATTGGAGAGTCTATTGAAAGAAGGGACTATGATCACAACACAGGNAAATTCACAGAATCAAATAGAGTTGATCCTAAGGANTTTATTTTTATTTCAGGACTTCATTCATTCTATCTACCTAAAACTCGAAGCATAGCTAATCTTACTATTTTNCTTGACACTCCTGATGACTTAAAGTTTTCATGGAAAGTGAAAAGNGACTCGNTGGAGAGAAANTACCCGGTTGAAAGCATTAAAAAGAAGATAGNAGAGAGNGAAGAAGATTTTAAGAATTTTATTTCTATTCANAAAAATTATGCAGACATTATTTTTAGATATCAAGCAATANAAGANAAAGCCGTAGATTCCTTAGTAGTNGAGCTAGACTCTTCTATAGATATTGAAAGTTTTCTAGAAAGNCTGAAAGAGTACAAAGAAGATATTGTTTGGGATTTTAATGAAGATTTATCTAAACTTATAATTANCATTGAAGGACTCAAGCTCGCTCCATCCGATGCTATGAAAATTCTCACAGAAAATATTCCTAATCATGANGAGATGTTAGATCAAGATTTTAATCTAGGAGCAGATATAGATGCGCTTATGTCACTTTTTGTNCTTAAGTCGATATCCTATAAAATGTCTGATAGTTNATTAGATTGTAAAGTCGTATGAATTTAATAAAAGCAATTATATTTGATATTGATGGAGTTTTAATACCTGGTGACAAGTGGCATCAAGTAGCATTCATTCGTGCNATGANTAAATTNAATATNAAAATATCTGATAGTTTTTATGAGAGTAAATTGGGCAGCCTTCCNACAAAAGACAAGCTTGCNATNATTGNAAAGTTTATAAAGTTTGATAATAGTTTAATTAAGAAAATNTCTGCAGAGAAGCAGAAGCAAACTCAAGGAATTNTAGATAAAGAGTTAAAGCAAANNATGAGATTAGTNAGANTATTTAAGAGGCTTAAAGCTGATGGTTATGAAATTGCTTGTTGCTCTAACAGTGTAAGACCNACAGTTATAAGGGTNCTTAAGGAGCTAGGTTTNTGGAGTGAAATTAGTTTTTACTTGTGTGCAGAAGACTGTAANCCTAAGCCAAGTCCNGAAATATACTTAAAAGCCGCAAGAAANCTTAAATGNAGTCCNCAAGAGGTNCTTATTTTAGAGGACTCAAAGGAAGGAATTATTTCNGCTAAATCATCNGGTGGTCACGTAATGATTATAAAATCGTTAAAAGAAACTAATTATAAAAATATTATTANNAATATAAGTAAAATTAGAAATTGAATAATCATTTAATTAAAGGAATAATGTAAAAATTATGAATCTAGAATTTGACTATTTATATGAGAAATATGCAGATCTTTTNCCATCAAAAGANAGAGACATATATCTTCTAAGGGAAGCCATGTTTGGNTTNAGTGAAATNAAAGATTACCTGGAGAACCTAGAAGGNAAAGTGNTAGAGGTTGGTTGCGGACCAGGCTTNCTATTAAATGAATTAACTGATAAATTTCCAAAAAATTCCTATATAGGTGTNGATCCTTTTATNTCTAGCTATCAAAAATTCGGNGATATCTTGAACTCTATAAATAAAGTTAAGTTTGTAAAATCTAAGATTGAAGACTTTGATACTNATGAAAAATTTGATTTAATTTTTTCTATAAATGTTTGTGAGCATGTTGAAGACTGGAAATCTTATATAGATAAAACATTATCTTTGTTGTCTCCCAATGGNGTTTCGATNATAATGTGCCCAACTTATGACTTACCATATGAAACGCATGTAATTATTCCCATAATAATCAACAAANATATAACTTANAAAATCTTTGANAAGAAAATAAGAGATTATGAGGAGAATTTAGGAATACAAGGGAACTGGGAGTCAGTTAATTTNATTAAAGCAAGACATGTTAAAAGATACATNAAAGATAAATACNTAGGAGATTTTGATTTAAANATNCATGATCGANTATTTAGAAGACTCACCCATGATAATTTTTTCCTTCAGCGGCACGGTCTTTTAGGTAAATTTTGCCAATTATTATATAAAATAAAATTAAATAAACTAATTTTTAATATATTTCGGGTCCCATTNCCATATATGAAGCTTGAAATTAGGAACAAAAAATAGANNTTTTCTAATATTATATAAACTTNANAGATTTTGCTATTTCATCAAGATTAGCTATTTGAAGNCCTTGTCTTTTTTCAATTGTTCTAATAAAAGAGGAGGCATCTAGTAGACTGTCAGGCATNCCCACATCCAGCCAAGCCATTCCTCTCCCAAGTTTTACAACTTTGAGCTTTTTCATTTTNAGATACTCACGATTTATATCAGTTATCTCAATTTCACCTCTATTAGANGGGCTAATTTTCCTTGCTATCTTCTTAACTGTNTTATCATAAAAATATAATCCAGGAACAGCATAAGATGACTTAGGTTTCTTTGGTTTTTCTTCAATTGAGATTGGCTTATCTTTTTTGTCAAAATTTACAATTCCAAATCTTTTAGGATCACTTACATGNTAGGCAAAAATTGTNGCACCACTTAAATTTNTTACTGATTTAGACAACAAAGACTGAATTGAATCCCTATAAAATATATTGTCACCTAAAATTAATGCACATGAGCTTTTACCTATGAAATCTCCGCCAACAATAAAAGCTTGACCGATGCCATTTGGCTTCTCTTGAACNGCGTATTCAATTTTTATCCCATATTGTNAACCATCCCCTAATAGCTTATAAAAACTCTCTTTCTCACCNGGGTTAACTATTATTAGGACCTCTTTAATTTTACAAAGCATAAGNATTGATAATGGGTAAAAAATCATTGGTTTGTCATAAACTGGAAGAAGATGTTTGTTTATAGCTTTAGTCATTGGCTCTAGACGAGTCCCTTTTCCAGCTGCCATAATTATTCCTTTCATTATTCTACCTCTACGTACCACTTAATAGTTTCAACTATTGAATCCTCGAAGTTACTTAAATAAGGAGAATTAGATAGTTTATTTAGTTTATCTGAATTCATTGAATACCTAAAATCATGACCGGGTCTATCTTCAACAAACTCTANTGCATCTGATAAAGTAGCAAGATCTTTGTCAGGATATATTTTCTTAATTGAGTCACATATTTTGCTAACAAGTTCTAAATTTGTTAANTCGTTATCACCACCAATATTATAAATTTCCCCTGGTTNACCTAGNTTCATTATNNTTAGAAGTGCTTTCACATTATCGGAAACAAAAATCCAGTCTCTAATATTTTTGCCNTCCCCNTATATTGGTATTTTCTTATTNTTAATATAATTATCAATAATTTTGGGAATTAATTTTTCCTTATGTTGATATGGACCAAAATTGTTNGATGAATGAGTAATTATACTAGGAAGACCATAAGTTNTNAACCATGANCTAGTNAAATGATCNGCAGAAGCCTTCGATGCAGAGTATGGGGAATTGGGNTTATAGTTAGAGTTTTCACAAGAAGATGGATCAGNAATNCTGAGACTGCCGTATACTTCATCTGTAGATATTTGTATAAACTTAAAGGAGTCCGCCTTATCAGATTTTTCTAAATATCTTCGAGATTCCTCTAGTAAAATATGAGTACCTATTATATTTGTATTAATAAATTCTGCTGATTTTGTAATTGAGTTNTCNACATGTGATTCTGCAGCGAAATTAATTATTAAGTCTGGAGAGAANGATGAAAAGATTTTNCTTACTTCTTTTTGACTTGTAATATCAGTCTTTTGGAAATCATAATTANTAAATCTTTCAAANTCAGGAATTAATGACTGATTAGCAGCATAAGTAACCGAATCAATATTTANAATTTTATATTCTTCNTTGTGAGACTGAAGAATGTNTNTTATAAAATTACATCCAATAAATCCCAAACCACCTGTTACTATTACTTTCATCATAAACCTTGAATAATTTGATTATACATTCAAAAATTGGCTTGATAAAAGAAAAGAGTTTAGTTTATGATATTAAAGGTATTTGTTATGAAGAATATCCCATTTAATAAACCGACATATTTAGGNCAGGAGNAACAACTTGTTCTTGATGTTATTGGNTCTAANAGTTATTCAGGAAGTGGAAAATTTAGCAAGAAATGCACCTCTTTATTCAATAAAAAAATAAAATCACTCGAATCCTTTTTTGTACCGTCAGGAACTGCTGCATTAGAAATGGCGCTTATGTTGATTGATATTAAGCCTGGAGATGAAGTAATACTTCCATCNTACACCTTNTCTTCATGTGCAACAGCTGTNGTTTTACATGGGGGAACTCCAGTGTTTGTTGATAGCTCATTAGANGATTTTAATATTTCTANTGAGCAAATTATTAAATCAATAAATAAGAAAACTAAAGCAATTATGGTGATGCATTATGGTGGNGTTGCTTGTGANATGGAACCAATAATNGAAGTCNNAAAGAGAAATAAGATCTTTNTAATTGAGGATGCAGCTCAAAGCGTTGGATGCTTTTACAAGAAGAGGCCACTAGGAAGCTTTGGNGATCTTAGNGCATTTAGTTTTCATGAAACAAAAAATATTAATTGCGGTGAGGGTGGAATTCTATGTATAAACAATAAGAAGCTACTAAAAAGGGCATATTTTCTAAGAGACAAAGGTACAAATAGGGAAAGTTTTATTAACGGTGATGTAAATAAGTATAGCTGGGTAGATAAAGGAAGTTCTTACTTGGTTAGCGAATTTCAGGCAGCTTTTTTATTCCCTCAATTAAAATCATTATCAGCTATAAATAAAAGAAGGATTAGTATTTGGAATTATTATAAATCAGCACTAGCTAGATTGGAGGGCTCTGGTCACTTGAAAACACTAGATATTCCGATGTACAAATTGCATAATGGACACATATTCTCAATATTATTAAGATCATCGAAAGATAGGGATAGTTTGATTGCTTTTTTGAAAAACAGGAATATAGCTACTGCCACTCATTATGTGCCACTTCACTCAAGTAAAGCAGGAAAAAAGTATGGGAAGTGTTATCAGAACATAAAAATTACTAATCAGATTTATTCTTACTCCTTAAGGTTGCCAATTTTTGATAAGCTGACTTTTGATGATGCAAAACATGTAATAAAGTGCATAGAATCTTTTTTCGGAAAATAGCATGATAGAAAGAATTAAACAAAGCTTGCTTAGTAATACACTTATTTACAGAATGTTTCAGAATCTACTAATACCAGATGATTACACAGTAATTTATAAGAAATTATCTGAATTAATAAAAAAGAATTTTATGGATTATACGGTTTATGATTTAGGTTGCGGTGACGCACCTTTTGCAAAATATTTAGACAAAGAAATAAACTATATTGGAATAGATGTGAATATTAAGCATATTCAAAAAGCTCAAAAGGATTATCCTCATTTTAACTTTGAGTGTCTCGATTTAAGTTTAATTGAGTTCAGTAACCAGAGAAGTCTAATTATTCTTGATGGTGTAATTCATCATCTAGACGATGAATTAGTATGCTGTCTTTTGGATAAATTAAATAATATCACTACATATTCAATTTTTTGTAAAGATCCAGTTTACACTGATAACCAAGATTTTCTTTCACGCTTTCTTATGAAGAATGACGGAGGTAAATATATCAGAACAAGAAGCCAGTATGAAGATTTATTAGTGGGTTTTGATTTTAAGATATATGACTCCTTATTGAGAATCCCTTATAAGCATATATTTTCTTCTAAAAATATTGATCTAAAGCTTTGATTAATCTTTCTTAAATATTTCTTCAATAATATAAGTCGGGCGTTTTTTGCTTTCATTAAAAACTTTTCCAAGATATGCACCTAGAAGGCCAATAGAGCAAATAATTAAACCAGATAGAAACCAAATTGAGCTGATTAAACTTGCCCAACCTGAAACTGGTATTCCATACACAAGCTTTTTTATTATAATGTATATTGAAAAAGTAAAACTAATGATAGAGATAAATAATCCAATCTTAATACTCAGCAATAAAGGTTTAGTTGATGAATATAATATTGAATCAAAAGCTAAATTCACTAACTTAGAAAAACTATATGAAGAAGAATCAAGACTCCTTGGGTCATGAGCAACTTTTAGCTTAAATTTCTTGAATCCTAACCATTGAATTACGAAGGGAAAGAATAATTTAGATTCGGGCAACGACCTGTAGTTATCAAGAACCTTTTTGCTATATATACCAAAATTAGAGGTTTTATAGTCTATATCTAAACCCGAAAGATAAGAACATAGCTTTGAAAAAAAAATTGATGATATTTTCTTTAAATAAGAGTCGCTCCTTTCTACTCTTTCAGCTAGGACAATATCAAACCCTTCTAAAGCTTTTTTGTATAGATTTGGAATCTCTTCTGGCAAGTCTTGAAGATCAGAATCTATTACAATGGTCCAGTCACCTTTGCTATTGTTAATTCCTGCGGTGATTGCCGCATGTTGACCAAAGTTCCTTGATAACTTAATAATTTTTATATTTAGATCATTCGCTTGCAGTTCTTTAGCAAGATTTAAAGCATTATCTTCAAAGCAATCATCAACAAATATAATTTCGTAATCAACATTTAATCCTTTAAGTGAGGACACTATCCTTTTATAAAGTTCTGGTACATATTTTTCAGATTTATATAAAGTAGTAATTATCGAAATTTTATCCATAATCTATATGATATTTTGAATTTTAGAATTTACAAATTTAATTAATTTATCATATTTGCTATTAAACTTTAATTAATATAGATTAAAAAAAGATGAATAATAAAATGAAATTTTTAATTACGGTAATTATCGCTTTTTGCATATCATTATTTGTTATTGCTGTAGATAGAATCCTTAAAGTTCCAGTTTCAATAGATTTAATAATAATTAATGAGAAAGAATTCACTAATAATGATAAGAAATTTCTTAAGATTTTAACAAAATTTGCAACTCCTTTCGTAGAGAGTTTTAATACCCCAAGTTTTCCTCTTAAACAAAAAGATGATTTCTCAATAATCAATGATTATACATTGGCTGTGGAGAGCACTGATACAACATATAGAATTTATACAATACCTTCCATATGGAGTGTTAATAAGAATAATATAGACAAGATTAAGAATAACTTTATTCCTTATTTAGTATTAAAGAAAAATGATGTTCACGAAAAACCAAATAACTCAAAGTATCAATTGATAGCTATGATACATCGACTTCAAGAGTCTAACTTTAAATCCTTAATTAATTTTATCTTACCATTTAAATTTGATCGCTTATTTCTGAAATCTAATTATTTTAAAAACCGCGAATCATATTTATCATGCGATTCTAGTACAGAAATACTTGATGCAAGCAACTATTCGTGGAAATCTAAACCTAATTTTCGTCAAAAGAGCGGTCTAAACAAAATAAAAGGTTGTAAAGATATAAAAGTCTCTACAGTAGGTTATGATAAAACCAGACACAAAATTGCAAAAGCATTTGGAGTTAAACTTTTAGACTATAAGCTACATTTTAAAAACACTAATTCCAGAATCTTTTTTTCTAATTTTAATGTTGTAACTAGAAGCACTTTTCTTGATTTCTCCAAAAATGACCTACTTTCGAATAGGTTGCATTGTAGTTTGGTTAATTCGATGGAAGAAAAGGTAGGCATTAAAGATTATAAGAACTTTGAATGTACCTACACAAAGAATAAACTTGGTTTAAATTTTAAGAAAGACGAGAAATTCTTTTTATTAAAAAAAGGGGAGCTAAGGTTTGCTAGCTCATGCATAGCTTTACAAAAAAATATTAGATTTGTCATTCCTTATCCAAATAGTGTTAAATTTATTGATAAGATAAGATTTAATTTTAACTCAATAAAATATCAATTAGACTTTATT
>NZWJ02000014.1 GCA_002701925.2 bacterium | reverse complement strand
CTTTACAGTCAATATGAGCTAAAAGTTTACAGTTGTATTTCCTTAAGAAGAAGTCATTAAATTTTATATGATCAGGGTGCGCGTGAGTATTAAAAATGTATTTAGGAACTAAGTTGTTTTCTGTCAAAATAGTTTCTATTCCATCCCTATCTAATGGATCAAAAATAATGCATTGATTGGTGTCTTTATCAGATAGAACATAGTTAATATTTCTATCACTATCTTTTACAAGGAATCTAAAAATAATATAATTAGAATGGTCAATTATTTCATACATTGCTTTATTATACCCTCTTAAGAAATACTCAATATTGTTTTTTTTATTTATAGTACTATACTTAATTTGTCGTCATTTAACTCTAATTGCAACGACAATAAATAATTGCTAAACAGAGAAAGGGCAATTCCTTTTGCCTTTCCTCTTGAGTTACATTAAAGTTTAGGGAGAATTTTATGTCGAACTCTTGCGTAATTAGTCTTCGTTGTGCTGATAAAAAATGTGGGAAGGAATACGAAAAGAAAGATTTATATGTGTGTGAATATTGTTTTGGTCCACTCGAAGTAAACTATGACTATAAAAAAATAAAAAATGACTTAACTATTGAAAAGATTCTCAATAGAGAAAAGACTTTGTGGAGATATAAGGAGCTACTTCCTTTGGATTCAGAGCCTACAGTTGGACTTAACTCAGGCTTTACACCTTTAATTAAAGCAGATAATTTAGCAAAAATTTTAGAGGTAGATGAGCTTTATATTAAAAATGATGGTGTTTCATTTCCTACTCTGTCCTTTAAAGACAGAGTAGTATCAGTAGCTTTATCTAAAGCAAAAGAATTGGGTTTTGATACTGTTGGATGTGCTTCAACCGGTAATCTTGCAAATTCTGTTGCTGCTCAAGCAACAGCAGCTAATTTAAAAAGTTTTATTTTTATACCTTCAGATTTAGAAGAATCAAAAATTATTGGAACTTCAATTTATGGTTCTGAAGTTATTGCTGTCAATGGCGCATATGATGATGTGAATCGTCTATGCACCGAAGTTCTGGGGTCGAAAAAATGGGGTTTTGTTAATATTAATTTAAGAACATACTATTCAGAGGGTTCTAAAACAGTTGGATATGAAATAATTGAACAACTTGGATGGAAAGCACCAAAAAATATTGTCGTTTGTATGGCTAGTGGATCTCTACTAACAAAAATCTATAAATCAGTGAAAGAGTTTGAGGACCTAGGATTCATTGAGCCTAATGATACAAAAATCTTTGGAGCACAAGCAAGCGGATGCTCTCCAATATCGACTGCAGTTAAGAATAAGTGGGATACTTTTAAACCTGTTAAGCCAAATACCATTGCAAAATCTTTAGCAATTGGTAACCCAGCTGATGGAATTAATGCTATTAATTTATTAAACTCAATTAATTCTTATTCTGAGGATGTTTCAGACGAAGAAATAGTTTCTGCAATGAAACTTCTAGCTGAAACTGAAGGAATATTTACCGAGACAGCTGGTGGTGTTACCTTGGCATCTGCAAAAAAACTTATAGAAGCAGGTAGGATACCTAGAAATGAATCAATAGTTCTTGTAATAACTGGAAATGGTCTTAAGACGCAGGACCCTTTAGTGAATAATATAACAAAACCATATATAATAGAACCAAAAATAGAAGATTTTAATAAAATTTTTGATTAAGGAGAATTAAATGGCGATAGTAAAAATACCAACACCACTTAGAAGATTAACTGGAGAAAAAGATGAAGTCTTAACCTCTTCGAATTCTGTTTCAGAAATGATTGATGACTTGGAGTCTCAATTCCCAGGTATAAAAGATAGGTTGTGCGATGAAAATGGTGGAATTAGAAAATTCATTAATATCTATATCAACGAAGAGGATATTAGATTTTTAGACGGACCGAAAACACAAATCAATGAAAAAGATACGGTTTCAATAATACCTGCCATTGCAGGCGGAACGTCTGTTAATTAAAGAAGTCTTTAACTTTATTGATGTAATCTGAAAAAGGGTTCGATGAATCTTTCTCTATTTCTTTTTGAAAATCTTGCATTAGTTTCTTTTGTTTTGAGGATGTCGTTTTTGGTATAACAATATTAAGTTTGACGTATAAGTCACCCACACGACTTGAATGAAGGTCTTTTATCCCTTTACCCTTAAGTCTCATTACTTGGCCTGGCTGAACACCCGAAGGTATCTTCAATTGAGACTGGCCTGTTAAAGTTGGAATATCAATTTCTCCCCCTATTACAGCTTGTGGAATGCTAATAGGGACCTCGCAAACTATATTCTCCTCTTCTCTTAGAAATAAAGGGTGGTCTTTNACTATTAAGTCAATATACAAGTCGCCGCTTGGTCCAGAGTTNACACCTGAATCCCCTTCGTTCNTAATTCTAAGTCTAGTTCCAGTATCNACTCCNGNTGGAACTTTAACTTTAACAGTCTTNTTTTCNGTTTCATCTGGAAAAGCACCAACTCCNCCGCAGGATCCACACNCTTGTCTCATGGTCATAAAACCTTGGGAGAANTTAACTTGNCCTGTTCCATTGCAAGCATTACAAGTTTTATATGTTTTAGCTCTTCTNACTTGAACATTCATTTCTGTTCCNGNAACTGCTTGTTCAAACTCAAGAATTAATTCATATCTTAAATCTCTTCCTTTAGGTCTAGTATTTCTNGATGTTCTTTGGCNCCTACTNCTACCTTGACCAAAAAAGTCATTAATTAAATCCTCAAGATCNGGTCCACCACCAGGAAAACCACCACCGGCNCCACCTGGAAAGCCGCTTCCATCAAAACCTGATGATCCATATGTATCATATTGAGACCTTTTTTCTGGATCACCAACAACCTGGTAAGCTTCATTTATTTCTTTAAACTTTTCCTCAGACTTTTTATCCCCTTTGTTTCTATCTGGGTGATATTTAAAAGCTAATTTTTTNTAGGATTTCTTTATCTGNTCATCTGAGGCATCTTTTGATACGCCTAANGTAGCATAAAAATCCTTGGAAGNCATTATTGAGTCTCCCCAGATGAAACACTTACAAGAGANGGTCTTAATAATTTATCATTATTAAGATATCCATTCTGTATTACTGATATTATTTTATCTTTTCCNACNTCTTTTGAAGGTTTAACCTCTATTGCTTCATGTAGTGANGGGTTAAAATCATCATTTGTATTTGTTTCAATTTTTTTAACATTGTTCTTAGCAAGGAANGTNTCNCATTCTTTAAAGACAGCAGACATTCCTTTNTAGAAGCTAGAGCTTTCTTCTTTNTCTTTATANAGAACAAGTCCTCTCTCGAAATTGTCTATAAAATTGAGCATTTCTCTNANAAGNGTCTCTTTAATGTANTTNGCAGCTTGNGACTTCTCTTGNGACACTCTTTTTTTATAATTTTCAAACTCGGCTACAAATCTCAACAGTCTATCGTTAACCTCTTTTCTGGCTTCTTCTAAACTATTATTAAGAGCTATTAATTCATTAACTGAATTCTCATCGTCAACAAAAATAAGCAGGCCTTTCTTTTTNTCTTTCTCTTCTTTTAAATCGAANGAATANGATTCNAAATTATCAGNCAACTCCTCTTCTTTAAGAGATAGGTCCTTAAGATGNTCAAGGAGACCGTCCTTAATTTCTAAATTTATACTTTTTTTATTGNCTGAAGACTCTGTNCTNTCTTCANTNAATTCATCAATCTTATCTTCTGTCATTTATATCTCCAAATTCAATATATTCATTAAAAGTAAAAAATCAATCTATTTCTTGAATTAGGCCCTCTAGAACCCCTGAGTCAGAAACTAGAAAAACTCTTTTTCTTAAATTNAAAAGAATTACTCTTAGAATCAATATNCCATAGATTATAACTTTCTCTCTTCCTTTTTCTAGGCCNACAATAGATAATCTTTCTTTCAAATTTAATTTTGGCAAAAAACTTATTACGTCGTCGACATAATTAACGTTTATTCTGTAGCCATTAATNAAACTATGGTTATATTTTGACAGTTCTAACTTCATAGCAGCTAAAGTAGTTGCNGTTCCTGCATTAAAAACTAAATCAAATTTTTCNNTTTTTANNGNCTCTATAAACTCTTTATCAATTTTNNTNANAATAAAAGCTTTAANAAGCTCTATTTTGTTAGAATTAATTTTTCCTTTAAATCCAAANAAATTGAGAAGTTTGACAACACCNANATTNAGAGAGACATATTTTATAANCTTACTATCTTTAACTAAGATTAGCTCNGTNCTTCCTCCTCCAATATCAATTATTAATNAATTCTTTTTGTTATTTNTTTTCAAAGTACTCAATACACCNTTTGTTGAAAGGTATGCTTCTTTTTTTGGAGTAATAATGTTTAANTTATATGAATAAATTTTTTTAAATTCTTTTATTATAGATTTCTTNTTTGTAGCATCTCTAAAGACACTNGTTCCAACAATTTTAATCTTTTCTACCTTATAGAGTNTTATNATAGAGAATATTTTGTCTAAAGCCTTGTAGTATTTTNTTGGTGGAANTAGCCTACTGTCTTTATTTATAAAAGCNCCTAAAGANACNATAGTTCTATACTTNTTTAAAACTTTTACATCTTCTCTTTTATCAACGATTAAAAGCCTGAAAGCATTAGTTCCCAAATCAACTGATGCGCATATCATATTTAGCTTTATACTTCCTGGCATATTCNACGTANTTTTGTGAAGACTCTANGATCATTTCATAATCATTATCATTCATTGGTNGNATCTTTTTGCATGGGGANCCCATATANANATAACCCTCTTCTAGAATGGCTCCTGGAGGAACTAGAGAGCCAGCACCTAGTATAACTTTAGATTCAATCGTTGAGCCATCTAAAATAATTGAGCCCATTCCTACCAAAATTTCACTCTGAAGAGTTGCGGCATGTACTATTGCACCATGTCCAATAGTCACATCATCTCCAATCACTGTTGGATATTTTTTAGAATCTATATGGACTATAGTTCCATCTTGAATATTCGACCTTTTTCCAATCTTTATGATGTTTCCATCACCTCTTATGACGCAATTAAACCAAACGCTAGACTCTTTCGTAATCTCAACATTACCAATTATTGTTGAGTTATTAGCTATGAATACTGATTTATGAATAGAAGGGTTAAGATTTAAATTGGAATCAAAATCTCTATTTTCATCACTGCTGAATTTAGAGTCCATATTAGTTATTTTTTCTTATATTTTTGGTTGAATTTATCAATTCTTCCAGTTGTACCACCAGAACGCTCTTTGCCGGAGTAAAAAGGATGAGATGAGCTAGAAATTTCAACTTTTACTAAAGGATAATCTACTCCATCTTCATTGATTGTTTCTGTGGTTTCAACAGAGGACGCAACAATATAGTTTTTATCAGTAGTTATATCCTTAAATAGAACTTTTCTATAATTAGGGTGTATATCTTTTTTCATAGGCAAAAATTCTACCACTTAATTAATTATTTACAACTATTTATCAGTAAATTCAGCATCAATAACGTCTTCTTTGTCTTTCTTGTTATCTTCTTGATCTGTTTCATTATTTGCTTCTGGCTCATTTTCAGTTGCTTCTTTGTACATTTTGTCAGCAAAACTGTGTGAGACTTTTGTTAAATCGTCATAAGCTTGTTTCAGACTGTCTAAATCATCTAATTTAGAAGCTTCCTTGCCTTTCTCAACAGCTTCTTCAATCTCTTTCTTTTCTTCATCAGAAACTTTATCTGAATTTTCTGTTAAAGTTTTCTCTGTTGAATAAATTAATTGATCCAAAGTATTTCTTTGGTTTATAATTTCTTTCTTCTTCTCATCTTCTTCGGATTTAGATTCTGCTTCTTGAACCATGTCGTCAATTTCCTTATCTGACAATCCAGACGATGCCTCCACTTTAATTTTTTGTTCTTTATTTGTTGCTTTATCAAGAGCTGATACGTTTAGAATTCCATCTGAATCAATATCAAATGTTACCTCAATTTGAGGTAATCCTCTTGGTGCTGGGGAGATACCGTCAAGTATAAATTTTGCTAGAGTTCTATTGTCTGCAGCAAGTGACCTTTCGCCTTGAGTTACATGAATCTCAACACTTGGTTGATTATCTTGTGCTGTGCTAAAGATCTGGCTCTGTTTTGTAGGGATTGTAGTGTTCCTAGTGATAATTGTTGTATTCACTCCACCAAGTGTCTCAATCCCTAGAGATAAAGGTGCTACGTCTAATAAAAGTACATCTTTTACATCACCACTTAAAACTGCTCCTTGAATTGCTGCTCCTAAAGCAACAACTTCATCTGGATTTATTCCTTTGTGCGGCTCTTTGCCAAAAAAATCAGTAACTGTCTTTTGAACTAATGGCATCCTGGTTGAACCACCCACTAAGATAACTTCATTTATATCGGAAGCTTTAAGTCCAGCATCTTTAAGGGCGTTTTTACATGGCTCTAATGATGACTTTACTTTGGCATCAACAATTTGTTCAAATTTTGATCTAGATAACTTAATTAACAGGTGTTTAGGCCCATTTTGATCTGCAGTAATAAAAGGAAGATTGATTTCAGTCTCAACTGAAGATGAAAGTTCTATCTTAGCTTTTTCTGCTCCCTCTCTTAACCTTTGAAGGGCCATTTTATCTGTTGTTAAATCTACACCATTTTCTTTCTTAAATTCAGAGACTAAATAATCAATTATTAACCTGTCAAAGTCATCTCCTCCTAATGTAGTGTCACCATTTGTCGACTTTACTTCGATAACATTTTCACCTAATTCTAAAATTGATATGTCAAAGGTTCCACCACCTAAATCATACACAGCAATTAAGCCTTCTTTCTTTTTATCGAAGCCATAAGCTAAAGCTGCTGCAGTAGGTTCATTAATAATTCTATCAACATTTAGACCAGCTATTTTTCCAGCATCTTTTGTTGCTTGTCTTTGACTATCATTAAAATAAGCGGGAACAGTAATTACAGCGTCTGTAACCTTAGATCCTAAAAAGGATTCGGCTGCATTCTTAAGTTTAGTTAAAATATTTGCAGCAATTTCTGGAGGGGAGTATTCCTTATCATCAACTTTAATCCAAGCATCACCATTTTTATTTTTTACAACATCATAAGGCAAAGTCTTCCTGTCTAACTCTGTCTCTTCGAATCTTCTACCTATAAGCCTTTTTGATGAAAAAATTGTCTTATCAGGGTTAACAACTGCTTGTCTTTTAGCTGGTTCACCGACTAAAGTTTCACCTTCATTCTTACCAAAACCCACTATTGATGGAGTGGTTCTGTTGCCTTCCTCATTAATTATTACTTTAGGTTCATTTGATTCAACAAAAGCTACACACGAATTTGTAGTACCTAAATCTATTCCAATTACCTTACCCATAACGATATCTCCTCTAATTATGCTTAGAAGTTAATCATTAAAGATTAAATGTCAATAGATTTATATTAACTCTACAACCTTTAAAGCGGCATCTTTCATTGTTGTTGCAGTAGAAATGTTTAAACCAGATTCTTCAAGCATTTTCTTGCCTAATTCAACATTAGTACCTTCGAGCCTTACTACTAAGGGAACCTCGATTCCCACTTCTTTAGCAGCAACCATAATTCCATCAGCAATAGTATCACACTTCATTATTCCGCCAAAAATATTAACCAGTATTGCTTTAACATTATCATCCCTAAGAATCATTTTAAAAGCTTGTGTGACCTGCTCTACTGTTGCACCACCACCAACATCTAAAAAATTAGCTGGCTCTGCTCCATGATGCTTGATTATATCCATTGTTGACATTGCAAGGCCTGCTCCGTTAACTAGACAACCAATATTTCCATCAAGTTTAACAAAACTAAATCCCCACTCTTTAGCTTCAAGTTCAGAAGGCTCTTCCTCCGTAGGATCATGAAGCTCTTTATATTCCTTGTGTCTAAACTCAGCATTATCGTCAAAATTAATCTTTGCATCCAAAGCTTTAACTTCATCTTTATCAGTCAAGATTAATGGATTTACCTCTACTAAAGAACAATCAGTCGAAATAAATAAATTATACATTCCCTGAATTATTGACCCTAGCTGTTTTGCTTGTGCTTTATCGAAACCTAAAAAATATCCTATCTTTCTAATATGAAAAGGTTGAATTCCTACAACAGGATCTATCGGTTGTGTAAGAAGTTTCTCTGGAGTTTCTTCAGCAACTTTCTCGATATCAACTCCACCTTCAGGACTTGCTATTATTACATTTTTTTCGGTTGCTCTGTCGGTTACAAAGGACAAGTAATACTCTTTCTTTATTGTTGATGCTGCTTCAACATAAACTTTATTAACTAATTTACCTTCAGGTCCAGTTTGATGAGTAATTAATGTCATCCCCAGCATTCTTTTGACTTCTTCTTTAACTTCCGCGGGTGTTTTTACTAGCTTTACTCCACCTGCCTTACCTCTTCCACCAGCATGAATTTGGGCTTTGACCACATACTCATTTACTCCTAATGAAGCAGCATAGGATTCAGCGTCATTCTCATTATCGAAAACTTTTCCTTCAGAAGTTGCAACATTAAACTTTCTAAATAAGTCCTTTGCTTGATATTCATGAATATTCATATTAATCCCCTTAAATTATAATATTGTTTTTATTAAATTTTTTCTCATTAAAGCAATATTCGATATTGAAATACCCTTAGGGCAAACTGCTTCACATTCTCCATGGTTTGAACACGCCCCGAAACCTTCACTATCCATAGTATCAACCATACTCTTAACTCTTTCATCCCCTTCAACCTTACCTTGAGGTAAGAAAGAAAGATGGGAGATCTTTGCACTAGTAAATAATGCTGCTGAAGCATTTGGACATGAGGCTACGCATGCACCGCAACCTATGCATGCTGCGGAGTCAAAAGCGTTTTCTGCATCATCTTTTGAAATTAAAATATTATTGGCATCTGGGGCATTTCCTGTACTAACTGAAATGTATCCTCCTGCCTGGATTATAGAGTCAAATGAACTTCTATCTACAACTAAATCTTTAACTACTTTAAAAGGTGTTGCCCTAAAAGGTTCAATAACTAATGTCTGACCATCTTCAAAATGCCTCATGTGTAGTTGGCAAACTGTTGTCTTAGCCATGGGCCCATGAGCAACGCCATCAATAACGAATCCGCAAGTCCCGCAAATTCCCTCTCTACAGTCGCTATCAAATGCAATAGGCTCCTTGCCTTCTTTTTGTAAATTCTCATTAACAACGTCAAGCATCTCTAGAAATGAAATATGTATTGAGACATCCTTAACTGAGTAGTACTCAAAGGCTCCATCATCTTTTTCTGATGATTGCTTCCAGACTTGTAAATTTAGATTAATAGTCTCGGACATTATTTATAGTTCCTCTGAGTCATTTTAACAAATTTATAATCAAGATTCTCTTTATGTAATATTGGCATACTATCACTATTATATTCCCAAGCAGAAACATATGCGAATTTATCATCATTTCTTAGTGGTTCGCCTTCCTCAGTTTGATACTCTTCTCTAAAATGTGCACCACAAGACTCTTCTCTATTTAAAGCATCTAATGCCATTAATTCTCCAAGCTCAAGAAAGTCTGCTAAACGTCCTGCATGCTCAAGGCTTTTATTTAAAGTATTGGATTCCCCTGGAATATATAAATCATTCCAAAATTTATCTTTAATTTTTGGTATTTTATCTAATGCTTCTTGCAAGGACTCTTTAGTACGTGCCATTCCTACTAAATCCCACATTACAGATCCTAACTCTCTATGAATTTCTAAAGCAGTTGAGGAGCCTTTGATATTTAAGAGTTTATTTGTATTATTTTCACATTCTTCCTTAGATGCTTTAAACTCCTCAGACTCAATATTGACTGCATCTAAATTATTGTTAGCCAAATAATTTCCTAGAGTATAAGGTATAACAAAATAACCATCTGCTAGCCCTTGCATTAGGGCACTTGCACCTAGCCTATTCGCTCCATGGTCAGAAAAGTTAGCCTCTCCTAAAACAAAAAGACCAGGAATAGTACTCATCAAATCATAGTCAACCCATAAGCCGCCCATAATATAATGGATAGCTGGGTAAATCTTCATTGGTTCTTTATATGGGCTTTGACCAGTTATTGTCTCATACATGTCAAACAAATTTCCATATTTATCAGAAATATTTTTCTTACCTAATCTCTCAATTGCACTGCCAAAGTCAAGGTAGACTGCTCTCCCAGTCTCTCCCAAGCCTCGTCCTTCATCACAGATATTCTTAATTGCCCTTGATCCTACGTCCCTTGGTACAAGGTTTCCATAAGCTGGGTACATTCTTTCCAAAAAATTATCTCTGTCGCTTTCTGGTATGTCAGAAGCATTTCTTTTATCAGCTTTATCTTTAGGAACCCAAACTCTACCATCATTTCTTAAACTCTCAGACATTAAAGTTAATTTTGATTGATATTCCCCGGAAGCAGGAATGCAAGTAGGATGGATTTGAGCGAAACAAGGATTAGCCATAAAAGAGCCCTTCTTGTGGCATCTCCATGCAGCAGTCACATTAGATCCTTTACCATTTGTAGAAAGGAAATAAACATTACCAAAGCCCCCTGTACAAAGAAGAACTGCTTCGCTGCAATGCGTCTCTATTTCACCAGTTTTAAGATTTCTAACTATAATACCTCTTGCTTTACCATCTACAGTAACAACATCTAACATTTCACGATTTGGAAAAAGCTCAATCTGTTTTTTGGCAACTTGTCTCATCATTGAGCTGTAAGCACCCAAAAGTAACTGTTGACCTGTTTGTCCTCTAGCATAAAAAGTTCTTGAAACTTGAGCTCCACCAAAAGATCTATTTGTTAAGAGTCCGCCATAATCTCTAGCAAAAGGAACGCCCTGAGCTACACAATGATCGATAATACTAGTACTAATTTCAGCCAACCTATGAACGTTGTCTTCCCTTGCTCTATAATCCCCACCTTTAATTGTATCTATAAAAAGTCTATGAACACTATCACCATCATTCTGGTAATTCTTAGCAGCATTAATTCCACCTTGAGCAGCAATGCTATGGGCTCTTCTTGGAGTGTCTTGAATACAAAAGGATTTAACATTGTAGCCAAGCTCAGCTAGTGTAGAAGCTGCAGAAGCACCTGCTAAACCAGTGCCAACTACAATTATATTAAATTTTCTTTTATTTGAAGGATTAACTAGTTTAATAGATGATTTATATTTGCTCCATTTATCTTCTAAATCGCCAGATGGAATTCTTCCATCAAGTTTTGATACGCTTTCTACAATTTCTTTTTCTGGTAACGAATCCGACATAAAAACCTAATTAATTGAATATATGTAGATTGGAATAATTAAAAAACCTACACTTATAATTGTACCTAATAAATAACTTATACTGTAAGTAATCCTAGTAAAACTTTTTCCATATATGCCAAGTGACTGAAATGAGCTCCAAAAGCCGTGGCCCAAATGAAGTGACAATAAAATCATTGAGATGGTATATCCAAGAACTACCCAAATATTAGAGAACTCCTCTGTAACGAGACGATAAAGATCTCTAATTGGCTCTCCATTGTTAAAATCTAAATATATTGTGTCATAATAAGTTCCAAATCTAAACATAAGCACATGCCATACAATAAAAGCTAAAATAATAACTCCACTTAAAACCATTGTCTGAGATGCATATGTCTTTTTACTATTTCCACCAGCAAAGGCTGAAACTTCGTATCTATTTTCTCTAGCTGAAGTATTTATAAAATTTGAATAAAGCGCAGTACCTAGATGAAGAACAAAAAAGCTCAATAAGCCTATCTCGGCTATTGTGAAAAGTACTCCGAAGGATTCCAGAAAATGTGCATATTCATTGAAATCTTTACCAGGAGGATTACCCGTAAACAAAGTTATATTCCCAAGCAGATGCACTACTAAGAAAAGGAAAAGTGATAATCCAGTAATTGCGATAATAATTTTTTTTAATACGGAAGAAATCTTAACTATGTTTAATGAATTCATGATTACAAATTATACCAAGCCTGAATTATCTATAAAATCGCATAAATCTTTAACATGGGTAGCCGAAACCTCTAACTCATTTTTTTCAATATCAGTCAATTCAATTTCAATAATTTTCTCAACACCTTTTGAAGACAGGATAACTGGTAAACCAATAAATTGATTTTCAATACCATACTCTCCAGTAGCATAAGTACAACAAGGCAACAGTTTTCTTTGATTTTTAAGTATAGACTCGGCCATTTCTATTGCTGAAACACCAGGGGCATAAAAAGCACTTCCAGTTTTCAATAGCTTTACTATTTCTGCGCCACCGTCCCGTGTTCTCTGTATTATCTCTTCTAATCTTTTTGGTGCTACAAGTTGATCAATTGGAACGCCAGAGACAGACGTATAATTTTTCAAGGGAACCATGTCATCACCGTGGCCACCTAAGACTAAAGTATCTATCTTTGAAATTGCTATATCTAATTCCATAGAAAGAAATGCTTTAAATCTAGATGCATCAAGAATGCCTGCCATGCCAATAACTCTTTCTTTAGGAAAATTGCTAGATTTATATGCAACATAAGTCATAGCGTCAAGTGGGTTTGTAACTACAATGATTATGCAATTGGGTGATTTTTCAATTACTCTTTCAGTAACTTCTTTTAAAATTTTTGTATTAGTATTAATAAGATCGTCCCTACTCATACCAGGTTTTCTAGCAAGTCCAGAAGTTATAATCACTATATCTGAATCCTTAGTATCATCGTAGGTATTAGTTCCAATAATCTTAGACGAAGAGCCTGATACGGACAGCATTTGCGTCATATCTAATGCTTTTCCTTGAGGTAGACCTTCAACTATATCAAGCAATACAACATTAGCCAAATTAAGCTCTAAGGCTCTATAGGCCGCAGAAGCGCCTACATTACCTGCGCCGATAATAGATATCTTTGGAAGATTTATCAATCTATGAACCTCCTAAGATTTAAACTTTATCCATATTTTTAATAATTGCATCACCGAACTCAGAGCATTTAAGTAAGTTCGCTCCTTCGATTTGTCTTTCTAAGTCATAAGTAACATCTTTATCTAAAACTGTTTTCTCCATAGCTTTTACAATAAGATTACCAACTTCTTTCCAACCNATATGTTCGAACATCATCACACCTGATAAAATAACCGAACCAGGGTTAACTTTNTCTTGTCCTGCATATTTTGGTGCTGTACCATGTGTTGCCTCGAATAATGCAATCTCATCGCCTATATTGGCTCCAGGGGCTAGTCCTAANCCTCCTATNTGAGCNGCACAAGCGTCAGACATATANTCACCATTTAAATTNGGAAGTGCTAAGACATCATACTCATCAGTTCTAGTTAATATTTGCTGAAGCATATTATCTGCAATTCTATCATTTATTACTATCTTACCTTCAGGAGCTTTACCGTTATATTTATCCCATAACTCATCTTCNGAAATTGTTTCATCTGCAAANTCTTCTTTAGCTANCTCNTATCCCCAATCCTTGAAAGCACCCTCTGTAAACTTCATGATGTTACCTTTATGTACAAGAGTCACACTCTTACGGTTNTTATCAATAGCATATTGAATTGCTTTTCTAACAAGTCTTTTTGTTCCAAAAGCNCTGATAGGTTTAATTCCAACTCCAGAAAGATCTCTAACATTAGCTCCTAAACTATCTTGCAAGTATTTAATTAATTCATTAGCTTCTTTNGACCCACTTTCATACTCAACACCTGAATAAACATCTTCTGTATTTTCTCTAAATAATACTACGTCCATTTTANCAGGGNTTTTTACAGGTGATGGTGTTCCATTAATCCATCTTACAGGTCTAACACATGCATACAAATCCATTATTTGCCTTAATGCAACATTTAAACTTCTAATTCCTCCNCCTACTGGTGTAGTTAATGGTCCCTTAATTGATATAAGATATTCACTTATTACATCTGTNGTTTCTTTTGGTAACCATTCTTTAGTAATCTCTAAAGCTTTCTCNCCAGCATAAACTTCAGCCCAAACAATCTTCTTGCTTCCACCAAAAGTCTTTTCAACTGCTGCNTCAAAGACTCTAACAGAAGCTCTCCATAGATCTGGTCCAATTCCATCGCCTTCTATAAAAGTGATAATTGGGTTNTCCGGGATNTTATAAGTTCCATCCTCATTNATTGTAATTTTTGTTCCTTCGGAAGGTATNTTTATATATGACATNTATTTATCTCCTTGAATTGTATCACTAGAAAATATAATAAAAAAAAAGGAAAAATCAATTATTAATTTGTTTTCTGCATTTGTCTAAGTACAGTTTGCAGAATTCCACCATTATAAAAATAATCTACTTCTACAACNGAATCNAATCTACAAACAAGATCAATTTCTCTTGTTTTACCATTTTCATCTTCTATATTAAGCTTAACNTTNGACAATGGAGTAAGACCTGATGAAATTCCTGCTATAGAAAATTTCTCATTTCCGTTAATTTTATGCTTTGCAGCATCCTCATTTTCCATAAATTGTAAAGGCAAGACTCCCATCCCAACTAAATTACTTCTATGAATTCTTTCAAAACTTTCAGCAATTACAGCCTTAACTCCCAATAACATTGAGCCTTTAGCTGCCCAATCCCTTGANCTTCCTGTGCCATATTCCTTTCCAGCAATAACAATTAAATCTGTTTTGCTTTCTTTGTACTTAATTGCAGCATCGTAAATTGCCATTGTTTCATTTGTATCAAAAAGNTTTGTAAATCCACCCTCAACGTTATCTANTAATTTGTTTTTAATTCTTATGTTAGCGAAAGTNCCTCTCATCATNACTTCATGATTTCCTCTTCGTGAACCNTAGCTATTAAAATCTTTAAGTTCAACTTCTCTCTCTTTTAAATATTTTCCCGCNGGGGTTTCTTCTGTGAAAGATCCTGCTGGCGAAATATGATCTGTTGTNATAGAGTCGCCTAAGTAGNCTAAAACTCTTGCTTTTTTAATATCAGATATTTCTGGAAGATCAATNGAGAAGTCGTCAAANAATCCTGGTTTCTGAATATAAGTTGAAGTATCATCCCAATCATAAATTGATCCNTCAGGAACTGATATNGACTCCCACCTATCATCTCCAATGAATATATTNCTNTATCTGTTTACAAAAGTATCAGGATGAATAGAGCTATAGACTGTTTCCCGAATTTCTTCATTAGANGGCCAAATATCTTTTAAATAAATATCATCACCTTTGGATGAGGTACCTATCTTTTCATTATAAAAATCTATATCAACTGTTCCAGCTAATGCATATGCAACAACTAAGGGTGGTGAGCCAAGGTACGATAGTCTTATAAGAGGATGCACTCTTCCTTCAAAATTTCTGTTGCCACTAGATACCGCTGCAACATGCAANGAATTCTCAACAANAACATCTCCAACTTCTNGCGGTAAAGGNCCGCTGTTACCTATACAGGTAGTGCAACCAAAACCAACAGTTTTGAACCCTANCTGAGAAAGACTTTCAAGAAGACCNGCATTTTCGAGATAGTCCACAACAACTTTTGAGCCAGGAGCTAAACTAGTTTTTACGTATGATGGAACTTTAAGTCCCAANTCCCTTGCTTTCTTAGCAACCAATCCTGCAGTAACCATTACATAGGGNTTTGAAGTGTTAGTACAGCTTGTAATAGCTGCTANAACAACAGAGCCGTTTTTTAGGGAATCTGATGAATCTTTAATTTTAAAATTTTTATTATTATTTATTTCTCTTAATTCCAACTCATTGTGNANTGCACTTTTCATTTCAGACAACAAAATTCTATCTTGAGGTCTTTTAGGTCCTGCGAGCGCAGGNTTAACTGACTCTAAATTAAGGTATAAGGATTTATAATATTCTGGGTCTTTACTGGAAGAATCTCTAAAACTATTNTGNGCCTTGTAATAGCTTTCAACTAATTTAACTTCATCACTAGTCCTACCAGTTAATTTCAAATAGTTTAACGCTTCTTGGTCAACTGGAAAGAAACCCATAGTAGCACCATATTCAGGTGCCATATTNGCAATCGTTGCTCTATCTGGNAGAGGCAAATTATCTAATCCTGGGCCATAAAATTCAACAAATTTTCCCACAACTCCTTCTGTTCTTAGCATTTCTGTAATATTTAATACTAAATCTGTTGCAGTCACACCCTCACAAAGATTCCCTTCTAGCTTGAATCCAATTACATCAGGAATTAAAAAATATAANGGTTGTCCAAGCATNGCAGCTTCAGCCTCGATACCACCAACTCCCCANCCTAANACACTAATNCCATTAATCATAGTTGTATGAGAATCAGTNCCTACTAGAGTATCTGGTATGCAGACTTCGCCACTATCATGNTTTACTTTCTGAACTAATTTTGCTAAATATTCCAAATTAACTTGATGAACAATTCCGTTACCAGGAGGAACAGCTCTAAAATTCTCAAACGCAGTTTGAGCCCATCTTAAAAAAGAATACCTTTCTTGATTCCTATCGAATTCAAGTTTTGTATTCAAAGAAAGGGCATTTTCTTCTCTAAAGTGATCCACCTGGACTGAATGATCTATAACTAGATCAACAGGGACCAAAGGATTAATAGAACTAGTATCTCCACCAAGCCTATTTATCACATCTCTCATAGCTGCTAAATCTGCTACACATGGAACGCCTGTAAAATCCTGCAAAACTACTCTAGAGGGTCTAAAAGGTATTTCAAACTTTTCTTCTTTGTTAAAGATGAATTTATTTATCAGTTCTTCATCAACTATTCTATCATCAAAATTTCGTACAAGATTTTCTAATAATATTCTTAGAGAATATGGCATTGATTCTAAATCAAAATTATATTTGCTTGAAACTTTAGGTAATGAATGGAATTTAAACTCTTTGTCTGCATATTTGGCATTTTCTAAAAATTCATTATTTTTCATATATCTTCTCTCTTATTAAAAGTATAAATCAATCCAATCAAAAATTAAGCCTCATTCAAAACAGGGGTGGAGAGTCTCGAACTCCCGACCTACGGTTTTGGAGACCGTCGCTCTACCAGCTGAGCTACACCCCTATTTAGTCTCTTTGTGAATTAAATGTTTATTGCATAATTTACAATATTTTTTAATTTCTAACTTATCTCTTTGAACTTTTTTGTTCTTTCTAATATGATATCGATTCTTGCCATCACAACCACTACATTCAAGTGCTACGATTATTATATTATCACCCATAATTAACTTCCTTTAATTTAAAATCATACTACTAATTTCTTCAATTGAAAGCCCAAGAGCGGGGTTGAACCGCCGACCTCATCCTTACCAAGGATGTGCTCTACCACTGAGCTACCTGGGCAAAAAAGCGGGAAACGAGACTCGAACTCGCGACCCTCTGCTTGGAAGGCAGATGCTCTAGCCAACTGAGCTACTCCCGCATGCTTTCTTTTTGGGGATAG
>NZWJ02000007.1 GCA_002701925.2 bacterium | reverse complement strand
TAGAGTGCCAGATTACGGCTCTGGAGGTCGAGGGTTCGAGTCCTTCCAGGCGCGGAAGCTAGATAACTATTTTTTTTTCATTAAGTTCTTAATAACTTTAGATGAATTTCTAATTGATTTTATATACCACTCTAATCTTAAATCATTCATTTCCTTTTTATTTAAGTAGGTTAGTTTATTTTGTTTCTTTGCCTGGGATATGATTTGATTCATTATAATGGCACATGAAACAGAAATATTGTAGCTTTCATTGAACCCATCCATAGGAATATGGATAAATGAATCTGATTCAGCGAGTATTTCTTTACTTAGACCTTTTTCTTCATTACCGAAAGCTACAATCATCTTTTTCTTAATTTTAAAATCTTCTATAGTTTGTGATTTTTTTTTGGAAGGTGGAACGGTTGATATGATTTTAAAACCCTCTTTCTTAAGCCTTAGAATAAATGCTTTTTTTGTTTCATTACTTTTTTTAGTATTTAAAGTTACCCATTTCTCTGATCCTAATGATACGCCTTTTGAGAGTTTGATTTTATTGGAATCCTGAACAATGTAAATGTTCTGAATACCTAAGTTGTCACATGTTCTTAATACAGCACTTATGTTATGTCCTTGATAAATATCTTCAAGAAGCACCGATATACCTTTAGTTCTTTTTGAGAGCACTTTATCAATTCTTTTAATTCTACTTATTGTCAATAAGGGCTCTAGATTTTTTGTAGATATTTTTCTCATAATATATTTTTCTTATTATTAAACCTAAGATATCCTATTTAATTATAAATTTATGAATGATAAAAACAAAAGTAAAATTTTAGTTACTGGTGACAGACCCACAGGAAGTCTTCACCTTGGACACTATGTTGGGACTCTTGAAAATAGAATAAAACTTCAGGATAGTTACGATTGTTTTTTTTTAATAGCTGATCTTCATATGTTGACAACCCATCATGACAAAGTTGATGGTTTAAATGAAAATATAATTGAACTAGTAATCGATTGGCTGTCTGTTGGCCTTGATCCATCGAAATCTTGTTTTTATTTGCAATCCAAAATTCCAGAAATTTCTGAGCTAACAGTGTTAATGTCAATGCTATGTTCTGTTCCACGTATTCAAAGAATACCAACTTTAAAAGAAAAAATAGCATCTATGAATTTGAGCGATAATTATTCTTTAGGCCTGCTTTCATACCCTGTATTAATGTCATCAGATATACTAGTTTTTAATGCTTCCGCTGTTCCAGTTGGCGAAGATCAATTAAGTCATGTTGAACTAACAAGAGAGCTTGCACGAAGATTCAATTCATCTTACAAAGATATTTTGATTGAGCCTGAACCACTTGTAAGTAAAGTATCAAGATTAGTAGGTACTGACGGACAGGGCAAGATGAGTAAGTCTTTAAATAATTCTATATATTTATCTGATTCTGAAGATGAAGTTAAGAAGAAGGTTATGAAGATGTATACTGATCCAAACAGAACAAGTGCAGATGTACCTGGTAAAGTTGAAGGCAACCCAGTCTTTATTTATCATGATATATTTAATTCCGATAAAGAAGAGCTTGATGACTTTAAAGATAGATATTCTAAAGGAAAAATAGGTGATGTCGAGGTCAAGAAGTCCCTTATAAGAAATGTTAATAATTTCTTGGATCCTATAAGGCAAAAAAGAAGAGAAATTTTAAGGAATAAAGGCGAAATTTTAGATATAATCATTGAAGGTTCAAAGAGAGCTAGAGAAGTTGCCAGAGATAATCTTGAACTTATTAAAGATGCAATGAGCTTAAATTTTAGATAAGGAGTTATTATTATGAGTTATTCAGATCCATTACCAATAGGAGTTATACCAGAGGATACAAATTTTAAGCCAAAGAAAATGAGAGCATGGGTTATAAGAAAAGAAAGACATGGTGAACCTATGCAATCTTTTCAAGAAGAAGAGCTTCCAGTCCCAGAATGCGGGCCAAATGATGTATTAGTACTAGTCGTTGCAACAGGAATTAATTTTAATGGAGTTTGGGCAGGGTTAGGTGAGCCTATCTCTGTCTTAGACGTTCACAAGCAAGATCTCCATATAGCCGGTAGTGATTGCTCAGGAATTGTTTGGGATGTAGGTTCAAATGTTAAAAGCTGGAAAAAAGGAGATGAAGTAATTATTCATTGTGGCGTGGAAAGTGAAGAACCACATTCCAATATGACACAATCTAATGGAGATTTTATAAGTTATGACCCAATGGTGAGTAAGCAAGCGCAAATATGGGGATACGAAACACCAAACGGTTGCTTTGCTCAATTTACCAAAGTTCAAGCCCAACAAATTTTAAAAAAGCCAAAGCATTTAAATTGGGAAGAGGCGGCTTCATACGCATTATGCTATTTCACTGCTTATCGAATGCTTGTGACTAAAGCTAAAGTTCAACCTGGAGAGGTTGTACTTGTATGGGGAGCTGCTGGAGGATTAGGGGTCTTTGCAATACAGATATGTAAAATGTTAGGAGCTAAAGCCGTAGCAGTCGTTTCTTCGAAGGATAAATTCAAAATGTGTGAGGAGTTAGGTGCTGTTGGGGTTATAAATAGAAAAGACTTTCCAAATTTAGCNTACAAGAAAAACGAAACTCNGGAAGAGACTGCCGCANGNNTNAAAGAAATGAAAAATTTTGGAAAGAAAATTTGGGAAATATTAGGAGAGAGAAAAAGTCCTAATGTTATTTTTGAGCATCCTGGTGAAACAACTTTTCCCACAAGTGTCTTTGTGTGTGAGAGATTTGGTAGGGTAGTTATATGCGCAGGAACATCTGGGTATGATTGTTCTTTTGATGTTAGATATTTATGGATGTTGCAGAAAGATGTTATAGGTTCACATTTCGCTAATGCCTTAGAATGTATAAGGGCCAACGAATTAGTTCATCAAGGGTTAATTAATCCAGTAGTTTCTGAGATTTTTAATTATGACGAGATTCCTAAAGCCCATCAGTTAATGTATGAAAATAAACATTCTGGTAAAATGGTATGCCTTGTACAAGGTGAGAAAAAATAGAAGAATTATTTTCTTTTGTTCATGTCTTTTAGGTTATTTAATATAAATGTTGCTTTAATCTTTGATTCTTTAGCTGTTTCAATATTGGTTTTTCCTGTTAGGACTAAAGCTGCGTCAATAGCGGAGGATTGAGCTCCGTATATATCAGTTTTGAGATTGTCACCAATCATTAAAGTTTCCTGTCTTGGACAGTCAAGTTGTTTTAAGGCCAAATTGAATATCTTCAAGGAAGGTTTGCCAAGGTTAAGGACTTTACAATCAGTAGCTTTTCGAATTGCAGCGACAATTGAACCTGTTGCTGGTAGATTTCCTAGTTTAGATGGGTAAGTATTGTCGACACTTGTTGCATAAACTCTTGAGCCATTTTGAATCGATAAACATGCATACATTAAATCTTCATAATTAAATTCCATGCTTCCAGCTACAAGAACAAGCTCTGCTTTTTTATAATCATTTTTAGCGTCGACTAAATTAATCTGCGCATTTTTCTTTAGGACATTCTTAATTTTCTTGCTAGTTAACGCTAGAACATTGACTGATTTCTTATTCTTTCCCACAATATCAAAAAAATTCGTTAGCGGTGTTATGATTTGTCTTTTTGCACAAGGTATGCCTAAGGATTTTAGAAGAGTAGAATATGCTGCAGGTGAAAGTGTTGAGTCATTAGTCATAAAAAGATAAGGTTTATTATTTTTGGATATTGTATTTATTATGCTCTTTGAGAAAGGAAGAAGCACCTTGTCTAAGTAAATTACTCCATCTAGATCAAATATAAAACCACTATATTTTTCAATTAAGTTCATTATCCCCAAATTTCTTTAGCAAGTTTTTTGTCTCTAACTCTAGTTGATTCTTTTTTTATCAGCTGAATTTGTTTTTCCTCAGGATTATCAACAATTTGAATTTCAAGAAAATCCAATATTATCAAGGAAGCTTTTTTCATCCCCTCAAAAACTTCTTTTTCTTCTCCGGAGGACTTGGCTGTTTTGTAATCCATAAAAAGTGCAATACAAGCAAAATCGGACTCAATTTCCGGGTCAATTTTTACCGTCCACTCTTCATACTCATTACGTAAGAAAACTTTAGACCAATCTTGTAATACTTCTTCAAAATTCAGGTGTGACATGATTATATTTCTAACTCTCCTGCTACAATAATATTTTTTTGCCCGGAATTCTTTATTATATTAACTGCTTCTTCAAAAGATGCATACTTTTCAATAGTGCAGGCTTTTACTAGCATAGGAATATTAACTCCAGATACTATCTCAACCTTGTCTTTACTAAGGAAAGTTAGGCTAATATTAGAAGGTGTGCCACCAAACATATCAGTAAATATAATTGTTTTCTCTTCTTCTATTATAAAATTTGAAATTCGATTTGCATAAGTTTCAAAGTCTCTTGAATCCTTATCTATTGTTAGGGTATTAATAGTCCTTACAATTCTATCACCAAGTATAAATTCGATAGATGATTTTAGCTCTTCACAAAGATTTCCATGAGTAATTATTAATATATTAAACATATTGTTATATTAATATATTAATAATCTATTACAAAACTAACTTTCAATAATTATTTTTTTAACAGCAATTTCAATTAAAGTTGAGAGGTTTCTTCCAGGACTTACAGGAATCTTCATGTGTGGAACTTTAGTATTTAGAAGTTCAATATAAGTTTTATCATAACCAAGTCTTTCATAGTCATGGTTATTTGTGAATTCAATTAACTCAACTACAAGGTCAATTTTGCTTTTTGCTCTAATCCTGGTTTTACCAAAAATATCTTTAACATTTATAATCCCAATCCCTCTGATCTCAATTAAGTTTTTTATAGTTTCGGGTGGCCTACCAATTAAAGAATTATCTTCTTTCTCAATAATCACTACATCATCTGCAATCAAATACGCTTTTTTAGTTAGAAGCTCAATCGCACATTCGCTTTTACCTATACCACTCTTTCCGATTATTAGTACACCCAAATCTGAGATATTTAATAGGACACCATGCTGGCTTATCTGGCTACTCATTTTCTTTAATAATTTCTAGTATTTTTTGCGGATTTTCTTGATTAGCTATCTTATCTACAATTATTTTTTTTGAGAATAATTTTGCTATAGATTTTAAAATTTCCAAGTGGTGATTGCCATCTTGATCATTCTGAAGAATAAGTATGAATACTTTTGTCTTGAGCTCATCAATTGAACCAAAGTCCACCCCATCACTACAAACACCTAACCAAGCTGAGGATTTATCAAGACCNGGAATTCTTGCATGAGGGACAGCAATATGATTNTCTAAGGCAGTGCTGCATAGNTCTTCCCTCTTGCTGATTANCTCATTTAAGANAGGTTTNTTAAGTGANGTATCTACTAAACAAACTTTGTCTATAAGAGATTTNATAAAGTCTTCTTTNTTNGTNCTTTTTAAATTATTAAAAATCATTTTAGATGTAAGTAGATTGCTAAGTTTCATTTGACACGCCTTTTAATAGATGAAGATATTTTAAGTATATTCCTGTATTTTGCAATAGTCCTTCTTGCAATATTGACCCCTTTNTGATCAAGTTCTTTCTTTATGTCTAAATCAGAAAGTGGCGATTTCTTATTTTCNTTTGTAATTAGCTCATCTATCATATCTCTTACTGCTATAGAGGAGTTGCTATCTTCACTCNTAACTTNGTTACTAAAGAAACTTTTCATATTGAGAGTCCCCCTAGGAGTANTAATATATTTATTTCTTGTTATTCTACTAATTGTTGATTCATGAACATTAACCTTAACAGCAATATCACTGAGCTTTAAGGGNTTNAANTATCTTTCACCTTTGAGTATGTAATCTTTNTGCACCTCAATAATGCTNTTTATAACATTTTCATACATCTGTTCTCTTTCAATTATTGTTTTTANCATTACTGTAGCNCTCTTCAGNTTATCCTTAAGGTATAAAAAAACCTCGCTATTCTGATCTTTCTCTANTTTNATCATTTTCTTATAGTAATCTGAAACTNTGATTTTTTTTGAACTTCTATTTAATTGAATGATTAACTTNTTGTTTTGTTCNTATACATAGGCTTCAGGCTCAGTGAAGTTAATNCTAGTTTCTATCTCAGGAAAAATATCTGCAGGATTAAAGCTTAATTCTGATAAATCANNTAANCATTTCTTTACTATAGCTTGATNTACTCCTAAGTTTTTTGAGATATNCTTGAAGTCTTTTCTAGCAAGATCTTCAAAGTGATTGTCAATTATTCTGAANAACACATCTTTATTCGGATTATTCGANAATTCNAACTGNATNTTTAAGCATTCTTGAAGNGACCTAGAAAAAACGCCTGGAGGATCGAAGAATCTTTGTGCTTTTNTAATAAGCTCTTCTATTGATATTTCATTTAAACCNAAGATTTTCTTGTCTTCTAAAGAGCTTAGTATTTCTAAGTTTGTCGAAAGTATGAATCCTCTCTCGTCCAACAAATGTATAATGCTTGAAATTATNTTCTTCTCTTCCCTNGATATTTCAAATAGATTTAATTGTCTAGCAAGGTATTCAATTAAATTTTTACTACGATCTTCAAGAGTATCTACATTTAAAAGATTTTCACTATNNTCTTTTNTGTGCNTATCAATGCGAAGCTTATCTGCATCATAAAGCTCTGACTCCTCAAGGCATGGGTTCTCAATTAATTCTTTTTCAATGTATTCATCAATCTGGNTCAAATCAAGATTAATAAGCNTAATAAAAAGTTTAGATTCAAAACTTAATTGNTTTCTTTGGCCTTGNGCTACTTTTTTATTCAGCTTAATCATTTAGTTNCCTANACCTATAGTNTTAAAATTAAATATAATCATAAAATTAGTGTAGCTGAAGAATGTTGATAAAATCNAGGAGGTTAACTAAATCNANTNNTGAGATTTAATTATTAGCATTTTCATAAGCAATAATTTTTTCTTCGTGCTCTAAAGTTAATGCTATGTCATCCAAACCTTCNAGNAAGAANTTCTTTCTAAATGGATCAATATTAAAATTATAATTAAAGTTTTTGTTGTCAACAATAGACTCATCNNTAAGATTAACNACTAGTTNATAGTCATCATNTTTAATTGTTGACTCAAAAAGGTACTCTANTTTCTCTTCATCAAGGACTATTGGAAGGATGCAGTTTTTAAAGCAGTTATTNTATAGAATATCAGCAAAAGATGAAGAAATTATTACCTTNAAGCCATAATCTCTTAGNGCCCAAGGAGCATGCTCTCTTGAGCTACCGCAACCAAAGTTATCTCTNGCTANTAGAATCTCAGATTTTTTGAAGNTAGCTTTATTTAATATAAATTTTTGATTTTCTGAACCATCNTCATTAAATCTCCAGTCAAAGAACAGAAACTGTCCAAAACCAGTTCTCTCAATTCTCTTTAGAAATTGCTTTGGTATGATTTGATCAGTGTCAACATTCGCAGAATTTAAAGGGGCAGGACGGCTAGTAACTTTTTTGAATTTTTCCATTATTAATAATCACCTAAATCAATATCAAAAGATCTAATATCTGTAAATTTACCATTTATTGCAGCTGCCGCAGCCATTGTTGGACTCACAAGATGAGTTCTGCCACCTTTTCCCTGTCTACCTTCAAAATTTCTATTAGAAGTACTTGCACACCTTTCTCCTGGAGAAAGTTTATCAGGATTCATGGCCAAGCACATACTACAGCCTGATTCTCTCCAATCAAATCCAGCCTCTTTGAAGATCCTATCAAGACCTAATTTTTCTGCCTGATATTTTACAATTTGTGAACCCGGAACAACAATCGCATTAACTTGTGAAGAAACTTTATTCCCTTTTATAACTTTGCTTGCAGCAATCAAGTCCTCAATCCTTGAATTAGTGCATGAGCCAATAAATACAGTATCAATTTTTATATCTTCTATATTCGTATCTGCTTTAAGACCCATATATTCTAATGCATCCTCGATTGATTTTCTTTTAACTGGGTCTTCTATATCTTTTGGATTAGGTACTTTACTATCTATTCCTGAGACCATACCAGGGCTTGTTCCCCAACTTACTTGCGGCGATATTTCTGAGGCGTCCATAGATATGCTTTTATCAAATCTTGCTCCTTCTTCGGTAGCCAAATTTTGCCATTCCTTAATTAGTGACGGAAAGTTTTTTAAGTTTTTAATTCTTGGTTTATCTTTCAAATAATCAAAAGTGATTTGGTCAGGGCTAATCATGCCTGCTCTGGCTCCACCTTCAATTGACATATTACAAATAGTCATTCTTTGTTCCATAGATAATGACTTAATAGTGTTACCAGTGTATTCAACTATATGACCAGTGGCACCAGCTGTCCCAATTTTGCCAATTATGCTAAGAATTATATCTTTAGCAGTAACTCCCTTGGGTCTTTTGCCTTGAACTTTTATCTCAAAGGTTTTAGGTTTCTCTTGCCATAAACACTGAGTCGAAAGGACATGCTCAACTTCGCTCGTTCCAATCCCGAACGCTAAGGCTCCAAAGGCCCCATGAGTTGATGTATGACTGTCTCCACAAACGATTGTACTTCCAGGCTTAGTGAGACCCTGTTCTGGACCTATAACATGGACGATTCCCTGATAGGGGCTTGCTAAGTTAAAAAGCTCAACATTGAATTCGCTACAGTTTTTTTCAAGTGTTTCAATCTGCTGAGCAGAAATAGGGTCACTAATATTGTGCCTATCAATTGTNGGAACATTNTGATCCATAGTAGCAAAAGTTAGATCTGTTCTTCTAACNTTCCTAGAATTTTCCCTCAAGCCTTCAAAAGCTTGTGGTGAAGTAACTTCATGNACTAAGTGAAGATCAATGTATAGAAGTGANGGTTTACCCTGTTCTTCATGTACNACATGTTTTTCCCAAATTTTTTCAAAAAGTGTTTTTGGTTTCATATTAGCTTTTATAATACCCAATTAAGATGAAGTAGTGAAAGTCTTTAGTTTAGAGAAAATAGCTTCTGTTTTCTTGAAATCTTCAATTCTTAATAGNTGATTATATTTTGCTGTTCTGTCTGTTCTTGAACATGAGCCAGTCTTAATTTGACCTGAGGAAGTAGCAACAGCTAAATCTGCAATTATTGAATCTTCTGTTTCACCCGATCTATGAGAAATAATATAAGAATAATTATTCTGCTTTGCTAGNTTAATAGCCTCTAGGGTTTCAGAAATAGTACCAATTTGATTGATTTTTATNAGTATGCTGTTGGCAGCAGAGATATCGATACCAGCTTTAAGCCTNTCNCTATTNGTTACGAACAAGTCATCACCTACTAGTTGTACTGATGAGCCAATAGCTTCTGTTAATTTANACCAACCATCCCAGTCGTCTTCATCTAATGGATCTTCAATTGAAATTATTGGAAATTTTTTTATTAAATTTTCATAGTAATCAGAGAGCTCATTTGAATTAAGTAATTTTTTGTCAATTTTATATTTCTTATCAATAAATATTTCTGATGCTGCAACATCTAAGGCAAANAATATGTCTTTTCCTANGGCATATCCAGAATCCTCGATTGCATNTGAAATATATTTTAGCGCTTCTTCGTTAGAATNTAAATTAGGAGCGAAACCTCCTTCGTCACCAACAGCTGTTGAATGCCCGTTCTTATTAAGGATTTCTTTAAGAGTATGAAAAATTTCAACACCCGCCTGGATAGCGTTTGAGAATGTATCGAATCCTGCAGGTACAATCATGAATTCNTGAATATCAAGACCATTATTNGCATGAGCTCCACCATTAATTATGTTCATCAATGGAGAAGGTAATATATATGGACCTTTTGGCTTCAAAAATTCAAAAATTTCTTTACCATCATTNGNAGCNAAGCATTTTAAATAGGTGATTGAACAAGCAAGTATGGTATTTGCGCCTAACTTAGATTTATTCTTCGTTCCGTCNAGATCAATAAGGAAATTATCAAACTCACTTAGCGAAGCAAAGCTCCTATTATTAATTGAGGATTTAATTAAGGTATTNATGTTTTTAACCGCTGTTAGTACACTTTTGCCTTTATACAACTTNTTATCTTTATCTCTTAATTCAACTGCCTCATGTGACCCAGTAGANGCACCTGAGGGTACAGANCCTCTACAGACTTGGCCNTTATTAACAGACATATCAACTTCCACAGTTGGATTACCCCGTGAATCTAAAATCTGTCTTCCTTTTATATATGTAATTTTTACCATTTCATTCAAGTATCTCAATTCTATATGAGTCAAAACATTTTTCAATAAAACTTATAAAAAAATTTGAATTCATCTTGTATTAAGATAATGTATTTTAAATTATGGACTCTAGAATTCCGAATTCACTTAGGTTTTTATCTATCGATGCTGTTGAAAGAGCAAATTCAGGNCACCCAGGCATGCCAATGGGAATGGCAGATATTGCAACAATCTTATTTGCNGAGTATTTGAAATTNGACTCGAGTTCACCTGACTGGGCAGATAGAGACAGATTTGTTNTATCTAATGGACATGGCTCAATGCTGCTTTACTCTCTTCTATATCTTTTGGGCTATAAAGAACCTACGTTAGAAGATATTAAAAACTTTAGGAAGCTTGGCTCAAAGGCACCTGGTCATCCTGAATANAAACATACAATTGGAGTTGAGACAACAACTGGCCCACTTGGGCANGGTTTAGGTAATGCTGTTGGTATGGCATTAGCNGAAAGAAACCAAAATAAGAAATTTGGAAANAGTATTATAGACCACTATACATATGCATTTGTTGGTGATGGTTGTNTAATGGAAGGACTNAGTCATGAAGTATTGAGNTTTGCNGGGCACCTAAAGTTAAATAANCTGATAGTTTTTTTNGATGACAATAAGATCTCAATTGATGGACCTACTAATTTGTCAGTCTCAGACAACATTATGCAAAGAGTCAAAGCTTATAACTGGAATTTTATTTCAATTGATGGGCACAATCACTTTCAAATCAGGAAGGCAATAGAAAAAGCTAAGAAATCATCGAAGCCAACAATGATAGGATGTTCAACCAAGATTGGATTTGGATCCCCCAATAAGGAGGGTTCAGAGAAAAGTCATGGTGCCGCANTGGGGAAAAAAGAAGTAGAAGAAACTAGAAGAAAATTAAATTGGAATTATAAGCCTTTTGAGGTCCCGAATGTAGCCTTGAANTNCTGGAGAAAAGCTGGACTAAGGTCAAAAAAAATAAGACTCAGGTGGGAAAAGAATTTACAAAAGAACAATCTTAAGAATNATTTTATAAAATCTCANAAAAGNAATATTACTAANNCCATAATTAATAAAATTTTCACAGAGTTTAGGTCTAGTTGCTCAAATATAGAGAAAATATCTACTAGAAAAGCAAGTGAGAAAGTTATTGAGATACTCAAGCCTAATNTAAGTCANTTACTAGGCGGNTCAGCTGATTTGACACCATCAAATAATACTAAAATTTCAGGNATGAGNATTCTTAACTCTAATAATTATGGAGGAGACTACATTCACTATGGNATAAGGGAGCACGGCATGGCTTCNATTATGAATGGTATGTCACTGCACAAAGGAATCATTCCNTANGGCGGAACCTTTTTAGTTTTCACAGACTATTGNAGACCATCNATAAGACTNTCTGCNATGATGGGATTAAAAGTTATATATATAATGACTCATGATTCAATTGGCTTAGGAGAAGATGGGCCAACACACCAACCTATAGAGCACATAGCTACTTTAAGAGCCATACCCAACCTCTATGTATATAGACCATGTGATATAAATGAAACTTTTTANTCTTGGATGGATGCAATTTCATCAAACCATGCNTCTGTGATTGCTTTAAGCAGGCAAGACTTAAAAGTACTAACAAAAATAGGAAAAGTTTTTGANAAAAAATTAGTAAATATTGGAGCACAAATTGTTTGGGGCAACCTAAAAGNNAGGGATGCAACTATTCTTTCTTCCGGNTCNGAAGTTGAAGTTGCAGTTTCGGCTTCCAAGGAATTATTAANAAAAGGNATAAATGTCACTGTTGTATCAATTCCATGTCTAGAGAACTTTCTAGATAAATCTATTGCTCNCAGGAAGTCGATATTAGGCAATGCTCCGATTCTATCTATTGAAGCTGGAATATCTTTAGGGTGGAGAAGCTTNCTTGATGACTTCAAGAATGTAGTTTCAGTAGAAAGTTTTGGGTCCAGTGCACCAAAAGATGATCTGTATAAACACTATAANATAACAAAGCAAGAGNTTATAAGAAAGGTTAAAAAGATTATTTAAGGTTTTTCTTGACTTTAAATTCATACTCATATAAATTTTGATANTTANCGGAGAGATTATGCCTGGNATATTTGTTGGAAGTAATGAGAATNTAGAAAATGCCTTGAGAAGATTCAAGCGTCAAGTTGAAAAAGGCGGAATTCTTTCTGATGCAAGAAAGAAAGAATATTTTGAGAAACCAAGNGAGACAAAGAAGAAAGCACTTTTTGCTGCTAAGAAAAGAATGAACAAGAAAGTTAGAAAGCCTCGATATTAATAAATTAAATGTCATTTAATGAAGAATCTACNAGCCTCGAAGATATCTTATCCCAAACCTCACTAANAGAATATATTGAAAAAAANTGGTCACCCTTAAAGAAGTCTGGGTCTAATTTCTCGACACTCTGTCCTTTTCATGATGACAAGTCACCTTCTATGTCTGTAAGTGACGAGAAAGGCCTATATCACTGCTTTACTTGTAAGGCCGGCGGGAATTTGATTACTTTTGTTAAGGAATTTAAGAATCTAAACTCTGCAGAGGCGATACAAGAGATTGCAAGTTTTTTTAATATAAAGTTACAGAAGACTTTCAANAATTATAGCGAGGATTCAAATCTCAATAAGCAAATGTACGATCTTAACAACCTTATTGCTTCACTGTTTATGAAATATTTAGCAGAAGGTAAAGAAAGGAAAGNAGCAATAGATTATTTAATTAGTAGGGGTTTTGACAATAAAGATATATCTAACTTTAGTTTAGGATTTGCACCTAACAAATGGGATTTCTTATCTTCTTTTTTGAAAAAGAAAAAGATTNCAATCAATATGGCTCATAATATAGGTTTNATNTCCAAAAAAGACGATAAAGATGAGTTCTTTGATTTCTTTAGAAATAGAATTATTTTTCCTATTAAGAACAGNCAAGGAAATATNCTGGGATTTGCAGGAAGGAATATAGGTGATGAAAAACCAAAATATATAAATTCTAAAGAATCCCCAATCTTTATGAAACGAAAAATACTTTATGGNATTGACAAATTTACTAATCTTAAAGGAAGCAAGCCCAAATACATCTTTATTGTAGAGGGGTACACNGATGTGATGATGATGAATAAATTCGGTATTTATAATGTTGTTGCAACNATGGGAACCTCGCTGACAATTGAGCATGCTAATGAAATAAAAAAATTCAGCTCAAAAGTTATAATGTGCTATGACTCTGATAAAGCNGGTTTTGACTCNTCTTTCAAGAGNATAGAACCACTNTATCAATTAGGAATCGAAGTTTATACTCTGCGGCTTCAGAGTAACTATGATCCNTGTTCNTTTATAAAAGAATTTGGTAAAGCAAAATTTATTGATGCAGCAAAGAACTCAACGTTAATNATTGAAGAGTATATTNATTATTTAAAAGAAGAGTATTTGGAGAAGAACATTTCAATCAATGAGATGGTAAGTAGTTTTATTTTAAAAGTAAAATTTGTTCAAGATCCCATACAAAGAGACATATCTATAAACAAGTTTACATCATCACTTTCAATCACAAAAGTAGAAGTGGAAAATATTTTAATGAAAGAGACTAGTACTGAGAGCATCAGTATTGGTGGCAGACCAGAAAGCCTCAGTCTTACTCCTGAAGATGTTATTTTGAAAACTTTAATAGAAATACCAGAAATTAGAAAAAAGCAGACTCTTAAGGATATCAGTGAAGTTATTGATTCAGATTTTCATTTATTATTACTATCTATATTAAGTAAAGATTTAAAGATTGAGCCGTCACAGTTGATTACATCTCTTGAAGGCAATGAAGAAAGAAGTATGCTATCAAGTTTGATATTTAATCCTTTACAGTTACCAGAAGATCCTGTGGACGGCCTTAAGATGATTAATGATTGCATTAGAAAGATTAAATTAACTGCAATTAAGGATAAGAAAAGAAGAATAAATTTAAAGCTTTCTAGACAAGATGAGATTTATGAAGATGAAGAACAAAGCCTACTCAATGAACTTAAAAATCTTCTTGAGCAAGAGAAGAATATAGAACCTATAGAATAATTAAAATACAACAATTAATAATAACGTCGGTATAATATATACAGCACCTTTTTTGTTTGATTTATTTTTAATTAGGAGTTATATGAAGAACATAATTGGAGACAGAAAAACCATAAATTATGCTGTCAGCTTCTTGCCGATATTTGTAAAGAAGCTTCTCCCTAAGATTCATTATAAGCCCAAGTTAAAAAAAGAATTTAAGTTAGAAGCTCCTGTTCCTGTTAGGATTGAACCTAATGTTGATCCAGTTAAGAGCTATTTAAATACTATTGCAGTACACTCGCTTCTTAAAAAAGCAGATGAGACTGATGTTGCAGCAAAGTTAAGTGTTGCGAAGACTACTATTTGCGACACCTTGGTTTCAAGTTTAAGTCTATTGGAATTCTTTTCCAGAAACTTCTTGGCTAATAGAGTAGTCACAGAAGTTGATGATTTTGAAGAGATTGAGCACGATAGTGAAAATATTAATAGGAGAATCACAAGTGTATTTGAAGTAATACAAGAAAGTTTATTAAAAGAGAAAATAACAAACAAAGATAAGAAGAATTTAAAGAAAGAGTTTTTAAAAATTGAATTTTCCTCTGAGTTTTTAAAATCTCTAAATAACTTTATCAAGAAAGAAGCTTTTGATAAAGAATTAATTGAGCAGTTCAAAAAAGCAAAGTTTAACTATATTGTTTCCAAGAACAAGCTAGTGGAATCTAATTTGAGACTGGTTGTTAGTATAGCTAGAAGGTATATGAACAAAGGTCTTCCTTTCTTGGATTTAATACAAGAAGGCAACATAGGACTTATTAGAGCTGTTGAAAAATTTGAGTACCAAAGAGGGTATAAGTTCTCAACTTATGCGACTTGGTGGATTAGGCAGGCAATTACAAGATCTTTGGCTGATCAAGCTCGTATTATTCGAATACCCGTTCATATGACAGAGCAAATAAATAGAATTTCATCTGTTACTAGAAAACTTGTCCAGAAATTAGGTCGTGAGCCTACAACTCTTGAACTAGCGAAAGAGTCAAAATTTGAAATCAATAAAGTTGAAAAGATAATGAGAGTTACTAAAGATCCTATTGCGCTTGATTCTCCAATAAACGATGAGGAATCGTCACAGACCTTATTAGATACTATAGGGGACGATTCTACTCCCTCTCAATATGATTCATTCAAAAATAACGAATTAAAATCAATGATTAACGATTCATTATTGAAAGTATTAAATGATAGAGAGAAAGACGTTATAAAAAAGAGGTTTGGTATTGACGAAGAACAAGTTTTTACCTTAGAAGAAATAGGTAATATTTTTAACGTTACAAGAGAAAGAATAAGACAAATAGAACTAAAAGCCCTGAAAAAACTCAAGAAAATACGTAAATCACCAGTTCTCAGCTATTTGGATTAATACTTTTTTTAAAACATTGACAAGAATAATTTTTTGTATATGATTTTATGTTCTAGGCGGCCAAACTGGAGGGGGTACACCCGGTCCCATTCCGAACCCGGAAGTTAAGTCCTCAGAGGCCGATGATACTGAGACCCGTTGGTTTTGGGAAAGTAGGTAGCTGCCTAGTTAATTTTTTTTATGTCTGATAAATTTAAGATAGCAGTCTTCTCTTCTGGAAATGGGTCAAACTTTGAATCTATTGTCACATCTAAAATACCCAATGTAGAAGTTTCGTTAATGCTCTGCAATATGCCAAACGCTTATGTCGTAGAGAGAGCAAAGAAATTATCAGTTGAAACAATAATAGTCTCACACAAAGATTTCGGTTCTAGGAAAGATTTTGAGAAAGAGATTATTTCCAAGTTAGAGAAATACAATCTTGATTTAATTGTCCTAGCTGGCTTTAAAAGAATACTTTCTCCTTTCTTTACAGCCCACTATGATAAGAAAGTAATCAACCTTCATCCTTCATTGCTTCCTTCATTTACAGGGCTTCACGCTCCTAAACAAGCTTTGGAGTATGGAACAAAGTTTAGTGGATGCACAGTTCATTTTGTTGACGATGGAATAGATACTGGACCTATAATAGCTCAAGGTCTTGTTACCGTCGAAGATAGTGATACAGAAGAATCACTAACTGAAAAAATTCATGAGAAAGAACACGAAATTTTACCCTTTGCTATAAGGCTATTATCAGAGGATAAAGTTAGTGTGGAAGGCAGAAGAGTTTTAATTAAAAATTAAACTTCTTTCCCTATGGCTTTTGCGATAATTCGACATTTTTCAACCATTTTATTAAACTTTTTTGGTTTTAGTGATTGACCACCATCGCTCAATGCTATCTCTGGTTGATTGTGTACTTCAACTGCTAAGCCATCTGCCCCTGCTGCAATTGCTGCATAAGCAATAGGGGAGACATATTGCCAATATCCAGTACCGTGTGCAGGGTCACCTATCACAGGGAGGTGAGTTTTTTCCTTTAAAACTGGAATAGCATTAATATCAAAAGTGTTTCTTGTTGCAGTTTCAAATGTTCTAATACCCCTTTCGCACAATGCAACACTCATATTCCCTTCAGCTAGCAGGTATTCTGCACAAAGTAAGAATTCATTTATTGTNGTAGACATGCCTCTTTTAAGTAATACNGGTTTTTTCTTTTTACCAACAGCTTTGAGAAGAGCGTAATTTTGACAATTTCTTGCNCCAATCTGAATCATGTCTGTATATTCGCAAACTAAATCTAAATCTTTCACATCTAATACTTCTGTCACAATTGGTAACCCTACTTGNTCACCAGCTTTNTTTAANAAGACNAAGCCTTCTTCGCCCATGCCTTGAAATGTATANGGAGAGGTTCTTGGTTTAAATGCNCCACCTCTTAGAATTGTTGCACCACCACTTTTAACTGCTTTAGCGATTTCTATTATTTGATCTTCAGACTCTATTGAGCATGGNCCTGCAATAAGTGTTATTTTGCTTCCCCCAACAGTTGTATTTCCTACTTCAAAGGANGAGTCATCATTTCTAAATTCTCTTGATCCAAGTTTATGCGGTTGCATNATAGGGACTACTGCTTCTACGCCATGCAACTGGCCCAATAGATTCATATGCTGTTGTTTTTCTTTCTGATCTCCTACAGCACCAATTATGGTTTTAGATTTACCTTTTACAACTTCAGCAGTATATCCATAGTTTTTAATCGCCTCNACAATCTTTTCTAAGTCTTCATCAGTAGAACTACTTTTTAAAACAACTATCATAAGAACCTCCAATACTTTATAGTATTTTAGTGAAAAAAGAGTCTTTATCAAATTAATTAGGAAAAAATNTGAAATATTTTAATTTAATTTTTTTTGTTTCTTGTTTAAAATGGGCTGCAATTGCACTAATAACTTTNTTCTGTGGCCTATTTACAATTGTTCTTTCTGCCTTTTCTCCTGCTATAGCTTGNAAAACTTTTGTTAAATTGTGGGGCAAACTTATAATGCTNNCTTGTAATATAAAATTGAAAGTAGAGGGTTTAGAAAATATCTCTAATAAGCCATTGATTGTAATGTATAACCATAAAAGTTTTTTTGATATATTTTGCTTTAGTTCATTTATGCCTTATGACTGGAGAGCCATGATGAAGAAAGAATTNCTAAATTATCCAATTTTTGGTCAAGCAGTAAAGATAATGGGACATTATTTTGTAGCAAGAGATGGATCATTNGAGGATAGAAGGGAAGTAGTTAAAATGTTAAAAAAAATAAAAAATGGAAAGATAGTNTTCATNGCGCCAGAAGGAACTAGGAATCCTAATCCAGGCTTNATTGATTTTAAGATGGGAGGTTTCTTTATAGCCAAAAAAACAGAGACAAACATTGTTCCNATGATTTTCAATGGTGCNGGTGATATTCTTGATAAAAACTCATTAATTATTNATCCCGGAANAATTTCANTAAAAATTCTGCCAGAAATAAAAGTAAGNAATTATGATTCTGATAAAGNTGGAATTGCCAGNTTGAAAGATGAAACATATAAGATTTTCAAGAAAAATATGTAATATTATCTCTTAGTNAATTTTATCGAGAAAATTTTTTTCTTATTCTTTTTGTANAATTCCTGAAATTTTGTAGAAGGCAAAGACTTATCAAATAANGAATTATCAAGTTCNAAACGAAACTTAGTTTNTTTGAGCTGATTCTTAATTTCTTTATAGTATTCTNTGCTGTCAGTCTTAATATATANGCATCCTTTTCTTTTCATANATAAAAAAAGAGAATTTAGGAGCATAGAGTTAATAATCCTGTTGTTTCTATGTTTATCTTTAGGCCAGGGATCAGGGTTATTAATAAANACTTTATTTAAGCTATNCTTAGGTAGNACTTCNTTAANAAGGATGCTTGCATCCCCTAAGATGAATCTTATATTGCTTAGNCCGNTTGACTTAGTTTTTTTAAGGCACTTGACNATTCTTCCATATTTGATTTCTAAGCCGATAAAAGTNTTTCTNGGATTATTAGTTGCAAGATCAAGAATAAATTCACCTTCACCGCAACCTATATCNAAAACAATATATTTTTTACAANTTATAAANTCTTCACACTCTANGGTTGAAGGATCAATCAATAAATGGGGAAATTTATCAATTTTTAAATTCATCTAGCACTTCTTTTATTGAAGTTTTAATTAAGCTTTCATTTATTTCCACAGAGAANCTACCTTTTTTCTNTTNCATTATTCCTATTTTTTTGGGAAGCGAGAAAGTAATCTTTGTAGACTTATTTTTTTTATCCAACTTCATTAAACCAACAAGNGCNNTTATGTCTTTATTTAGAATTTTTAAATTTAAAAGTTTATATTTAATTAAAATTTCTTTAANTCTAATGTAGTCACTGTTCGNTANATTATGGACTTTNGTTGAAATCTTAGCTTCTATTAGCATCCCAATTCCTATACAATCACCATGAGCTTNTTTGTAATTGTTAAACTTTTCAAGCGCGTGTCCAACAGTGTGACCAAAATTAAGTATCATTCTTTTGTCACCTTCTTTAAAATCTTCTTGAACCGTATGAACCTTAATATTGATACACTTTNTTATAATGTTCTTNATAGTCGNCTTAGTATTAGTTAAGAATTTGGTGTTTATTGTCTCTAGGTTTTNAAAGAGCCTAGAATCCTTAATAATTGCGTATTTAATAATTTCAGCCATCCCTTGTCGGACTTCTTTGTCNGGTAGAGTATTAATAAAANCTAGGTTTATTAATATTTCTTTTGGATTATAGAAAGTTCCAACTAAGTTTTTCCCAAATTTGTTATCAATTGCTGTTTTACCACCAATAGAACTATCAACAATTGCAATTAATGATGTCGGAATATGAAACAAATCTATTCCTCTCATAAAAGTAGAAGCAATAAAGCCNGCNAAATCNCCCACTACTCCNCCACCTATAGCAATTATTGAGCTCTTNCGATTGAAACCATTACTAAAAAGCTTATCTTCAATAGNAATTTTTGTTTTTGCTGATTTACTTGNNTCTCCTGGTTTAATCAGAATAACTGTAATGCCCTTATTTTTAAAAAGCTTNGGATATAANCTGTATATATTTGTATCTGNAANAAGAGCAACCTTAGAATATTTTATCTTCTGTGTCTCTATAAATTCTTGAACTTTNTTGGAAAAATTTATTTTGTATGANGCTTCTTCTTTTTTNTGCTTAACTTGAATATACATTAGTAACTAATAATTGAAGATATATCCTTACATTTAATTTTTTCTCTGCCATTTAATTCATTTAATTCTATTACNAAAGCAACATTTTCAACTTTACAATTNAAGTTATCTAATAAATCTTCTATTGCAGCTATAGTTCCACCTGTTGCTAATAAATCGTCAATTATTGCAACCTTGCTATTNTCTTCAATTGAATCTGTATGTATTTGAAAAGTATCAGTTCCATATTCTAATTCGTANTCAACTTCAAACGTCTTGTATGGCAACTTCCCTTTCTTCCTAACCAGCACAAGATTCTTNTTCATCTTGTAGCAAACTGCTGAGGCAAATATAAAGCCCCTAGATTCAGGNGCTANAATTGATTCAACATCATCAGAAATTGATTTGGAGATTTCATTAACTACAAAACTAAATGCNTTATAGTCTTTGAGAAGAGGAGTTATGTCTTTATATATTATCCCATCNTTNGGAAAGTCTGGNATGTCTCTTATGTAATTTTTTACGTCCATTTAATAATTAAATATATAATTAAAAGAGCTATAAGGCCAATAGATATATAAAAAACTTCTTTACTCTTCAATATAGCCTCAAATTTATCACCAAAGATTTTGGCAAGATANCCNACCAAAGCAAACCTTANGCCTCTACCTATGATTGAACCGAATAAAAAGGGAANAAAGTCCACATTTAATANCCCAGCACTGATACAGAAAAGCTTGAAAGGTAAAGGTGTNAATCCAGAGGTAATCATAAGTAGAAAAGTNCTTTCTTTTAATTTAGAACTAATAGCTTCAATACTTTCTAGGTTATTTGANATTATCCCAATGTCATTTTTAACAGCAAAAANNACAATCTCTTCGCCCAAGAGGTATGCCAAACACCCTCCAATAATAGANGANAATAGNCAAATTAAAACCAATTCAATAATNTTTTTATTCTTTTTGTTTATACAAAGTACACCTAAGAATGGATCTGGTGGAATTANAAAAAATAAAGCCTCTGTAAAAGATACCAATGCCATTACAGCAACAGAACTTTTACCCNNNGAGAACTTTAGNATGTATTTGTAAATTAGATTCATCATAATTTTAATTTCANATAAGANTATTTAGTATAATCAACTATTAAAGGCGTAACAGAAATAAATTTATTCCTAATTGCATGAATATCTGTCCCCTCTTCAGCTTTATAGGTTAGATCGCTACCACCGATCCAAAAGTATTCGTTACCTCTAGGATCCTTCTTTGAAATAATTTTCTGACCATAGGCNCTTGACCCTTGCTTAGTNACCNTAATNCCCTTAGTTTCTTTAAAATCAATATTTGGATAATTNATGTTAAACAAGAAGGATTTCAGCTTTTTCTTAAGGATTTTTTTTAAAATGTGCTCAAATGACTTTGCGCATTCTTNGTATTTTGGATTTTTTTTATTTGCAATCGAGATNGCTANNGAATTAACGCCGTGAAGAAAACCTTCTCTAGCAGCAGCAACAGTTCCAGAATAATTTATATCATCACCAATGTTTGCTCCATTGTTAATACCAGAAACCACTAAGTCAAAAGGNTCCTTGCCAATTTTACTATTTATTGCCCAGTTCACGCAATCNGCAGGTAAACCAAGAAGTGAAAATTTATTTTTANTTAGCTCCTGAACTCTTAATGGAACATTTAGACTAATAGAGTGGCTTTTNGTACTTTGGTTATTGGTCGGAGCGACAATTATAGTTTCACCAAAATTTTTTAATACATCATATAGAATTGGAATTCCCTCNGAAGNAATTCCATCATCGTTTGTTAAAAGAATTCTCACCTTAAAGCTACCTCCGTTATTAATTATCTTAAACTCAGATNTTNCNGTTTTTTTAGAAATTAAGATTTTCTTGCAATATTAATAATTTCTTCTAATCTNTCTTTAACCTTAACTAAATTNGAAATAGNGTCTTCATTTTTCTTGAATTTATTACTTAGTTTCTGGTTCAGCCTTTGGTTATTTATCTGCATNGATGCTTCATTTAGATACTGATTAATTTGCAGTATTATCTCAATTGANCTCTTATGATAGAGCTTATGTGCCCCCTTTGAGTTTTTTCTTAATGTGNTATTTAGCTCCTCATATTTTTTGGTCCAATATCTGATTTTATTTGCTGGNACACCTGTGATTTTTTCAATCTCTCCAATCTTAAAAAAAAACTTACTATTATCTTCAATATCTGAGGNCATGAGATGAAAATAAGATAAGAATAATGTCTTGTCAATTTATTATNTTANCNTGAAGCTTTTTCTATGAATTGGCGTAATTCCATATTTAGATATTAATTTTTTATGCTTCTTTGTCCCNTAACCTTTATTTGTATTAANCTCGTATAATGGGAAAAGACTTGAGAGCTTNTCCATAAGTGAATCTCTGCTNACTTTGGCAACTATTGATGCAGCTCCAATAGATTTACANATTGNGTCACCCTTAATAATACATTTTTGATTNATATCTGATTTAATTTTATTGNTACCGTCAATTAAAAGAATGTCTGGNTTAGATCTTAAGCCTTCAACCGCTCTTTTCATAGCAAGTTTTGTAGCGTTCAATATATTAATCTGATCTATTTCTTTATGAGAAGCAAGACCCAAAGAAAACAAAGAGTTAGTTTGTAGNATCTCGTAAAACAGGCGGATNCTTTTAATCTTGCTTATTGATTTAGAGTCGCATACTTTTATGCTTGTTTTCAANTTATNAAAAATAAANGCACATGCNACTACTGGNCCTACCAAGGACCCTCTGCCTACTTCATCTACTCCAGCTATAACTAAATTTTTCGCTGATAGCTCTTCTTCTACTTTGGCATCTTGAGTCATTTACTGATATTATGTTTCTTTATTTCCTTTGCTAATATCTCACTTTTATTCACGTTTAATTTAGTAAGCGGCAGACGCAGGTTGTTCTCACAAAGACCCATGGAGCTTAGAGCATATTTAATTGGTATTGGATTCGTATCTATGAAAAGAAATTTGTTAACTTTAAATATAGACTCATTTATCTGTTCAGATTTTTCAATGTCACCCTCTTCAAAAGCCTCGAATAACTTAGAACATTCAGCGGGAAGGAGGTTGGAAGTTACAGATATAAACCCTGAGCCACCTTCTTTGAGAACCTGAAGATTTAATTGATCCTCACCGGAAAGTATAATAAAATCATCAGGACAAACTTTTTTAATTTCTTTGACTTTATTCATATCACCACTTGCTTCTTTTATGCCAATTATATTTTTATTATTATCTACAAGCATTTTAATTGTTGAAGGCTCTAAGTTTACAACAGATCTACCAGGAATATTGTATAAAATAATCGGCAAAGATGTATTCATTGAGATTTTAGTAAAATGCTCGTATAAGCCTTCTTGATTTGGTTTATTATAGTAAGGAACAACTTGTAAGCTGGCATCTGCACCAACAGACTCAGCATATTCTGTCATTTTAAGAGCTTCCTCTGTTGAATTTGAACCCGTGCCCGCAATTATTGGGATTCTATTATCTACAGCATCAATAGCAATTTTAATTACCTCTTGATGTTCTTGATGATTAAGAGTTGGAGACTCACCAGTTGTGCCGCATGGCACTAACCCATGAACATTGTTTCTTATTTGTCTTTCTATGAGATTTTGAAAAGCAGGTATATCTATTAATCCATCATTATTAAATGGAGTAATCAAAGCTGTTATACATCCTTTAATACTTTGCATTAGTAGTTATTGTACAATAAGTTTTAGTTCTTTTACAAAAGTTCTGCAATTTGGACAGCGTTCAACGCAGCACCCTTTCTAATTTGGTCACCTACAATCCAAATAGACATTCCGTGTTTCGAACTAAAGTCTTCACGAATTCTTCCAACTATGCAATTATCTTTATTAGAAGAATCAATTGGGGTGGGGAATATGCCTTTCGNAGGTTGATCCATAACAATTAAACCAGGAAAGTTGCCAAGAGCTTTAGTCGCTTTTCTGATGCTAATTTTCTTGCTAAACTCTATATTTAAACTAATACTATGAGATCTTAGAACTGGGACTCTAACCGTAGTTGCCGAGATTAGGATTTTGTTGTCTAAAAGAATTTTTCTAGACTCATTATGGAGCTTCATTTCTTCTTCACTGTAAAGATTCTCTAAGATGTTCCCAATCTTAGGTATTACATTAAATGCTATATTCCTTTCAAATATATTCTTTTTTGATTTAGCATTCTTTCTTAAAGAAAGTTTAGTATTATTTAAGAGCTCATTTATTCCCTCATTTCCTGCACCTGAAACTGACTGGAAACTTGTAGCAACAACTCTTTTAACTTTTGCAAGATTATAAAGAGGTTTTATAGCCATCAAGGAAATTATTGTTGTACAATTTGGGTTAGATATAATTCCTGGCTTATTTCCTTTTATTGATTCTGGATTTATCTCTGGAATAACTAATGGAGTATCTTCATTCATCCTAAAAGCAGAGCTATTATCAATTACTATAGAACCGTTAGAAACTGCAATTGGAGCAAATTTTTTACTAATCGATGAACCTGCTGAGAAAAAAACTAAATCAAAATTAGTTAAAGAGTTTTTTCTTAGCTCTTCAATTCTAATCCTTTTCTTCTTAAACTGAATCTGTTTTCCCGCAGATCTTTTTGAACCAAAGAAAGATAGTGCAGAGACTTTAAATTTCCTTTCTTCAAGTATCTTAATTATTTCTTGTCCTACAGCACCACCAGCCCCTACGATTCCAATTCTCATACTTCAATACCACTTATTTTTTCTATATTTTTCATCTCTGATTTATCCACCTTTGTTTCTATCCATAAAGCTATTATGTTCTCAATATCTTCATCTTTAACTGTTAAGGTGCTCATAGATAGAATATTCGCATCATTCCACTTTCTTGCACCTATAGCAATCTCGGTGTTGTTACAAAGTGCAGCTCTAATACCTTTGAATTTGTTTGCGACAATTGTAACTCCAGTTCCAGTGTAGCAAAAAAGTATTCCAAAGTCAGAACTATTTTTTTGTACATCTAGTGCTACTTTTTCTGCTACCTCAACCCAAGACATGCTATCTTTATTTAAGCTACCATAGGTTTTAGTGTCATAATTCATTCTGGTTAAATACTTTTTTGCTATTAAAACACAATTGGAATTGTTGTCAGCACCTATAGAGAAACGTATACTTTTATTCATTGTTTTATTAAGCTCAACTAAACTTAATATTACTTTAAATTATATCTAATAGGAATACCATATGGCTTCATCTGTTCTATCAATAAAAAAAGTTCTTAAATTGGCCTGTAATGAAGCAGGTGAAATAATTAAAAAAAGTTTTGGCTCTATTAAGAAGATTTCATCAAAAGGAAAAAATGATTGGGTTACAACTCAGGACAAGAAAGTAGAAAAGCATATTATAGATACAATTAAGAAATATTATCCAGATTCAAGTTTCATAGCAGAAGAATCAGGAGCATCTCCTAAAAGTTCAAGAATTCAGTGGATTATAGATCCTATCGATGGAACTAATAACTTTATTCATGATTACCCTTTTTTTTGTACATCAATAGGTGTTCAAGTTGATGGTGAACTTAATTATGGTGCAATATATGATCCCTTAAGGAAGGAATTTTTTTATGCTGAGAAAGGACTAGGAGCATTTCTCAACAATAAGAGAATAAAGACAAGCCAAGTAGATAATTTGGAGGAAGCTCTTTTGTGCACGGGGTTTATAACTTCAAAAAAACATTATGCAAAAAAAAATATAGATAATTTTCAAAAACTTCTATTTAAATGTAGATCTATAAGGAGAGATGGCTCCGCTGCTTTAGATTTAGCATATGTTGCATGCGGTAGGCTTGATGGGTTCTGGGAACTTGGTTTAAACAGCTGGGATACGGCCGCTGGAGTTTTATTAGTTAAAGAAGCTGGCGGGGTGATTGGAAATTCAAAAGGTAAGACATTTGATATCCTTAAGAACAAGAGCCTAATTGCTTCAAATAAACATATATTTAATGATTTGATGTCCAATGTTCAATCAAAGATTCTTTAAATATTTTCCAATTACAGAGGATTTGTTTTTTATTATCTCTTCGGGTGTCCCAGTCGCTATGATATTACCACCTTTGTTGCCTCCACCGGGTCCCATATCAATTATAAAATCTGATATTTTTATTAAATCTAAATTGTGCTCTATGATAACAACTGANTTGTTATTTTCAATTAAAAGATTAAATGTATCAATTAANTTTTTTAAATCATGAACATGAAGGCCAATTGATGGTTCGTCCATNATATANAGAGAGTTAGTAGAGTTTTTTGAAAGTAAGGACTTAGCTATCTTTATTCTTTGGGCTTCACCCCCAGATAGAGTGNTNGAAGGCTGACCAAGTGTTAAATACTCTAACCCTACAGAAGACAAAGCATNTAGCTTGCTGGCTATTTTCTTGGAACCANCAAAGAAGCTCTTTGCCTCTTTAATTGTAAGCCCTAGGATTTGGTTGATATTCTTTCCGTTCAACTTCACTTTTAAAATAGGTTCGCTGAATCTTTTTCCATTGCATTCGTCACACACTACTTCCATATCTGAAAGAAACTGCATCTCGATTACTTTTACTCCTTCTCCTTTACAATCTTCACATCTTCCTCCTTCAGTATTAAAAGAGAAATCCCCAGGTCTAAGATTTAGTTGTTTAGAGTCTTTTGTTTTTGAAATCATGGATCTTATATCGTCATAAATTTTCATATAGCTGGCCGGGTTTGATCTACTACTGGTACCTATAGGTTTTTGGTCAACCATAATTATCTCATTTATTGCCGAGAGCCCTTTTATCGACTCTATTTCTCCAGGTTTATCATAAATTTGTCCAAAATGCTTAGATGCGTTTCCATAGAAGCAGTCTTTTATCAGAGTGCTTTTACCTGAACCTGAAACCCCAGTGACACAAGTAATGCAATTTATAGGTATTTCAAATGATTGTTTATTGATATTGTTCATTGAGGCCGAATTAATCTTTATTGATTTACGATAAGGCCTTCTTTTTTTTGGCATATCAATTTTTAACTCTCCATTTAGGTATTTGGCTGTAATAGAGTTTTGTGTTTTTTTAAGTTTTTTTAAGTCTCCTGAGCATATTAATTCGCCACCAAATCTTCCTGACTCAGGCCCGAGCTCAATAATCCAATCAGACTTTGAAATGATATCAAGGTCATGCTCAATTAAAATGATTGTATTATCTAAATCTCTGAGATTTGTAATGGTTTTAAAAAGTTTCTTTATGTCTTTTGGGTGCAATCCAATTGAAGGTTCATCAAGAACATATAGAGTGTCAGTTAACTCGGACCCTANTTGTTGCGCAAGATTCACCCTTTGGGCTTCTCCTCCNGAAAGAGTTTTACCGAGTCTATTNAGTGTCAAGTATTCTAGTCCNACCTCTAATAAGAACTCTAGCCTGGACAAACANTGCTTTANNGGCTCCTTGATTATTTCATATTTCTTNTTAGAAATCTCTATATTNTTAAAGAATGTTGATAAATCTTTTATGTTCANCTCGCATANATTGAATATGGTTTGATTCTCAATTCTTACTTCTGAAGATAATTCTTTNATCCTAGATCCCCCACAACTGGAGCAAGATTTTGGAGACCTATACTTACTTAANAAAACCCTTATGTGCATTTTGTAGGATTTTTTTTCNAGTCTTTTGAATAAACCATTTATTCCCTTGTATAAGGAATCCCCTTCCATAANTTTACTTTTNANCGNACTTGATAATTTATTAAAAGCTTTATCAGTATNAATTTTTTGTCTAAAACAAAAATCTAGAAACTTTCTTTTCTCGTANCCNAGCGAAGGTCTTTCAAGAANTGAGATACAGCCTTCCATTATAGACTTNTCNTCCTCATTAACTATCAAATCTAAATCAGGCCAAAGAANGTTGCCAAAACCTTTGCAGGCTTTACATGCACCATTTGGACTATTNAATGAAAACTCACTTGGAGTTAGTTGTTTATNTTCTTTTAGACAGGTTAAGCAGCACAGTTCTTTTTTATAAGAGGCGATAGAATTGAGTTTTTCATCATATATATTAATTATTTTTGATAAGTTGAAACCTAAATCTATTGATTCCTTTATTCTAGACGAGCTCGAATCTTTTAAAATAACATTGTCAATTAANGGAAGACATTCTGGAGTTTCTAAATTAGCTGAGTTAATTGGAANAATCTTTCNATTTATAATAATCTCACTGATTCCAATCTTTTTAAATTGTTTAGCGCTAATATTTCTTGTGTTNTCAATTGATAGGAATACTTTNTTNTCTCTAAAGTTCTTAACAAGGTGTGTGAAGATTTNATCATTAGACAGTGCTGAACAAAGGGTTTTGCAGCTAGTGCAATAAATATCTCCTGCCCTACTAAATATAACCCTCATATAGTCNTATATTTCAGTAAGAGTNCCAACAGTGGATCTTGAGTTTTTTACATTGTTTCNGCTTTCAATGCATATAGATGGAGGTACACCGTTTAGTGATTCAAACTCAGCCTTGCCAACTTTTTCTAAGAATTGTCTTGCATAAGTTGAAAGAGATTCAAGATANCTTCTTCGACTTTCAGAATGTATTGTTTCAATCGCAAGAGTTGANTTCCCAGACCCTGAAAGTCCAGTTATAACAGATAGTTTATACCAAGGAATTTTACAATTGATNTTTTTAAGATTATTTTCTGAGGCACCAACTACAGATATACTTTTATCCATANGTTNATATTAACTATATTTTTTGATTTCTTGAATTTTTTTACAATTTGAGTAGTCTGAATATTATCCATGTCGACAACTAGNTTAAAAGATAAAGAAGTTTCTATTCTGATTAGCAATGAAGTTAATAGGCAAGAATTTGAGTTGCAGATGATTGCCTCAGAAAACTATGCCAGCGAGGCAGTTATGGAAGTAATGGGATCTGTTTTAACCAACAAATATGCTGAAGGCTATCCTGGGAAAAGGTATTATGGTGGTTGTCAGTTTGTAGATGTTGCAGAGGAACTCGCAATTTCAAGGGCAAAAGAGCTTTTTGGAGCTGAAGCGGTTAATGTTCAACCACACTCAGGCGCACAAGCAAACATGGCAGTTTTTTTAGGGTTTCTTGAGCCTGGAGACACAGTTCTTGGCATGAGTCTTGATCATGGAGGACATTTGTCCCATGGATCTAAAGTAAACTTCTCAGGGCGAGTCTATAATTCTATTTCATACGGTGTTGATAAAGATACTTTTCTTATAGACTATGACCAGTTAGAGGACCTAGCTATCAAAAACAAGCCGAAGCTAATAATAGCAGGGTGGAGCTCCTATCCCAGAGATTTGGATTATAAAAAGTTTAGAGAAATTGCTAATAAATCCGGTTCATATTTATTGGCAGATATAGCCCATCCATCAGGACTGATTGCCGCGGGTCTTTATTCTAACCCAATACCTTATTGCGATTTTGTTACTACAACAACACACAAGACTCTCCGCGGACCAAGAGGTGGNATGATAATGACAAGCGATGAGCACATAAAGATTATAAACAGCAGAGTTTTTCCTGGAACGCAAGGCGGTCCTCTCATGAATACGATTGCTGCTAAGGCGGTAGCTTTTAAGGAGGCTTTGAGTGACTCATTTAAGGATTACCAAAAACAAGTCTTAAAAAATTCTCAATTGTTAGCAAGCGAACTAATTAAAGAAGGGTTTCAGTGCATTACTGGTGGAACAGACACTCATTTAGTCCTTTTAGATCTTAGGGGATCTGGAGTAAATGGGAAAGAGGGTGAAACTGCTCTTGCATTAGCAGGAATTACAACAAATAAGAATGCCATTCCTTTTGACCCTTTGCCACCTTCTGTAGCATCAGGAATTCGTATAGGAACGCCTGGAATAACAACAAGGGGAATGAAAGAGGATGAAATTATGCAAATTGCACAATTAATATCAAAAGTTTTAAAGAATCACAAGAGCACTGACTTGCTTGAAAATTCCAAGAAAGAAGTTCGTGATTTGTGCTCTAAATTTCCAATTTACCCTAGTTTAATATAGTTTTCTTCATCTTTAATTATTTTTTATGATAGAATCTTTAAAATGAATTCAGTAAAATCTGGGTGCTGTAAAATTGAAAATACTAAAGTAATAGATTCTAGGCAAGGATCTGATCTGAGATCAATTAGAAGAAGAAGAGAATGTCTTACTTGCAAAAAGAGATTCACAACATATGAAAGAGTTGAGGAATACGAATTAGTAGTATTAAAGAAGAATGGAACGATTCAGGAGTTCGATAAAAGCAAGATAATGGAAGGAATGATTAGTGCTTGTCAAAAAAGGAATGTTTCTTTGGAGCAAATTGAGGAAGTGGTTTTTTTACTGGAAAAGGAGCTGATAGACTCTGGAAGAAGAGAGGTACCATCTAGTGAAATTGGTGACTTAGTGATCAAGAATCTGTATGAGATTGATAAAGTTGCCTATATAAGATTTGCTTCAGTTTACAGGTCATTTGATAATTTAGAAGAATTTTCAGAAGAATTAAAATTTTTAATAAAGAAAAGTTAAACAATATGTTAATTGATACTCACGCCCACCTATATAGCTATGAAGATGTCTTAAGGGTAGTAAAAGATTCTGCTGATTTTGGCGTAGAAACTATTGTATCTATTTCTACAGACCTAGCTACATCTAAATTAAACATTGATATAGCTAGCAAAATAGAAAATGTATATTCAACTGTAGGAGTTCACCCCTGCGATATTGAGCAATATAAAATAGATGACCTAGTCGAGATTCAAAATTTATGTGCTTTACCTAAAAATAAAGGCATAGGAGAAATAGGATTAGATTTCTACCATTCTAATGATAATAGAATTAAGCAGTTCGAATTTTTTGATTATCAAATTGATATAGCCGAGTCTAAGAATATGCCTATTGTAATTCATGCAAGGGATTCTTATTATGAATTAATAGAATATTTAAAGTCTAAAAAAATTAAATCTGATTTTGTTGTCCATTGCTTCACTGGTAGCAAAGAGATTGCTGCTAAGCTTGTAGATTTAGGTTCTTATATATCTTTTACCGGAATTATTACTTTCAAGAAATCTAGCGAATTGAGAGAAGTGGCAGCTTTTATTCCAGATGACAAGATAATGATTGAAACTGATTCACCATATTTGTCTCCAGAGCCGAATAGAGGAAAGAAAAATTATCCAAAAAATTTGATATATATAGCTGAATGTTTTTCAGTAATTAAGAATCTTAGCTTAGAGGATATGAAGAAAATATTGAAAGACAATTCTGTTGAGTTTTACAAACTATGAAAATGAAGCCAAAAATAGGAATAACAATTGGAGATTATAATGGAATAGGGCCAGAGGTTGCATTAAAAGCCCTGAGAAATAAAAAAATATTAAAACTTTGCAACCCAATAGTTATCATTGATCAGAGTCTGCTGGATAAATTTGATAGAAATCTGGATGAAAGGATTAAATTTAACTTAAGGAAGAATAAAGTTCAGATAAAGCCTGGCAAGCCAACTTTATTGTCAGGGAAAGCATCCCTTGATTATATCAATGAGGGTATCAATTTAATTAAGGAGAAAAATATTGATTGTTTGGTTACCGCGCCAATTAGTAAGACAGCAATTTCATTAGCTGGTTCAAAATTCAAGGGGCATACAGATATGCTTCAGTCAGTTTTTAAAGTTGAGAATATTGTAATGTCTTTTTATTCTAAGGATTTTAAAGTGTCACTTGCATCAATCCATATCCCTATAAAAAGAGTGGTTTCTGAAATTACAGAAAGAAAGATCTATAATCAAATACTTATATTAAATAAGTCATTAAAGANATACTTTAATATAAAAAATCCTAGGATTGGTGTTTGTGGTCTAAATCCACATGCATCAGAAGATGGCAATATCGGGGTAGAAGATTTAGAAATAATTTCTCCTGCTATTGAGGCAGCAAAAAAAGATGGTGTTAAAGTTCAAGGCCCTTTTCCNGCTGATACGTTGTTTGTCGAGAGGAATAGAAAGAATTTTGATATTATTCATGCGATTTATCACGACCAAGGCTTAATCCCATTTAAGATGAANTGTTTTGATGAGGGAGTTAATGTTACTTTAAACTTGCCTTTCATAAGAACTTCNCCTGANCANGGTACTGCCTANGACNTAGCATGGAAGAACAAGGCAAGCTCTAAAAGCATGGAAGAGGCTATTCTCTTAGCTATAAAGATATATAAAAATTCTTAATTTATAAATATACTTTTCTAGGCTTCCCCGCAGANTCTTGTTCNCCTACGATTCCCTCTCTTTCCATCATTTCGATTATATTNGCTGCTCTATTGTAGCCAATTTTCAACCTTCTTTGTATCATTGAAATAGATGCAAGTTTTGTTTGTTTGACNATATCTAAAGCCTGNTCATAAAGGACGTCTTTCTCNTAGTTTAAAGATTCCATTTCTGCATCTTCCTCNTAAGATTTAGTTATTTCGCTATTATAATTTGGGGGTGCTTGTNNTTTAAGNAANTTTGATATTCCTTCTATCTCTTTATCTGAAATAATCGCACCTTGAACTCTAACGAGNTTATTNGGNGGNCTNAGTAACAACATATCACCTTTCCCCAATAGTTCTTCAGCTCCTGAAGAATCAAGAATTATTCTTGAATCAACTTTAGAGGATACCGCAAATGAAATTCTTGAGGGGAAGTTGGCTTTTATTAGTCCAGCAACAACATCAGCTGANGGTCTTTGACTGGCNACTATTAAATGTATTCCAGCNGCTCTAGCCATTTGAGATAATCGAGTTATAGATTCTTTAATCTCATTTGGTGCAACAAACATTAGGTCNGCTAATTCATCAATTATTATNACAATAAACGGAAGAGAATCAGTTNNAGCATCATAATCTTTGTTAGATTCAATNTTTTGGTTATATGAGTCAATATCTCTAACCCCAATATCTGATAGCAGCTTGTANCTAGTCTCCATTTCNTTAACAGCCCACTTTAAAGCTGCNGCCGCTTTTTTTGGGTCGGTAACAACAGGGTGGAGCAAGTGAGGGATATCCTCATAGCCNGAGAGCTCAAGCATTTTAGGGTCAATCATAATAAATTTAANCTCNCTAGGGGTNGCCTTATAAAGCATACTAGTAATNATGCTATGAAGAAATACACTTTTACCNGATCCAGTTGTTCCCGCAATCATAAGATGGGGCGCAGTTTTCAAGTCAGTGAAAAGTGGTACTCCAGATATATCTTTACCTAAAGATAGATTTATTGGGCTTGAACTTTTTTTAAATTGATCTTTAGATAAAAGTTCTTTTAAGTAAACAGTTTCTCTTAAGTCATTTGGTACTTCAATTCCAATCACATCTTTTCCAGGAATTGGTGCTATAATTCTAATTCTTGTTGCTTTTAAAGCCATTGCTAAATCNTTTGANAAGGAAGCNATTTTGTTAATTTTGGTTCCCGGTTCAGGTCTATATTCATATAGAGTTATTACAGGCCCTGGTTTGATTTGAGTTATTTGTCCNGTTATNCCAAAGTTTGAAAGCTTNTCTTCAATTCTTTTTGCTTTTTCAATTGCTTTGTCNTTGTCATAGGTAATNGGTTGNTTTACAGGTTCATCTAATAAGTCCAATGAAGGTAGTNGNAAATTACTGAATTTACTGCTTTTTNTTGNTGAAGTANTCTTNGCNTCTGATTCATTAACTANATCTTTAGTTTCTGNANGTACTATTTCATGNTTATCATTGTTANCGTCTATTTTTATTACATCATTNTCAATCTCATGATCTTTAATTATAGCAGAGCTATTTCTAAGTCTTTTTAGCTTACCAAAATAGCTTCCTAANNTTCTAACTAANCNTGATAATAAATTCTTATTAAGTTGTTGAATAGAAAAAATAAGAAGAAATAAATAAAAGANTGTTGTACCAAGAAGACCAGCAATCTGCTCTATTAAAAGTTCAGTAATTTTACTTGGGATAAAGCCTATAAATTTATATTGTGATAAGTAGAAAAAGTCTTTNCTTATTTTAAGTAGTCCNCCAAATGAGAGAGTAATTAGTATTATGAATAATATTTTTTTTGAAATATCTTTATTTTCTTTTTTTATAAGGTAGTTGGNNAAAACAATAAGAGANAAAATTGAGATTATTAATCCTGGAAGACCTAGAAAATAATAGAATTGATTTGATGNAAAGCTTCCAAGTTTCCCAATNAACAAGAANCTATTAGACAAATCCAGTAGATTGACTATTACACCTAAGGTTAGGATTAATGATAGNAGNATTCCAGAAAGGATAAAGAAATACTTTATAACCACTATTACCATACTAAGAAGTTTTTTATTTGGTCTNAACATTTGCTCTATTNTAATGAAAATAGCGAAGAGGTAAAAATAAGTCAACCTTTAATTTTTGGTAATAATACTTTTAAGAGTTAGAATAAATTATGTTATATGTATCGATTNCTAAGGCCTTTAATATGGAACTTAAGTCCAGAGACTGCTCATAATATAGCAGTNGTACTTATTAANCATGGAATTTTAAATTTATATTCTTGTTCTTTAGATAAAANATTAAAAGTAGAAGTAGCAGGCATGGATTTCGCTTCTCCCGTTGGTATGGCNGCAGGCTTTGATAAGAATGCAGAAATATATAATCAATTGNTTAAAATTGGTTTTGGTTTTNTTGAGGTCGGNACTGTAACNCCAAGGCCACAATATGGAAACATTAAGCCTAGAATATTNAGACTTCAAGATGATTTAGGGCTAATAAACAGACTTGGTTTNAATAATGTTGGGCTAACCCAATTCATATCAAATTTNGATGAGAACAATAGAGACTTAGAAAGCCAAAGAAGAGTGGGTATTAATATCGGCCCAAACAAGGACTCAAAAGATCGAATTAANGACTTTGTAGACTGCCTTAAAGAAGCNGAGAAAAAAGCTGATTATATNACNGTCAATATTTCTTCACCAAANACTCCTGATCTGCGAGACTTTGAGAGTTCAAAGATTGTGGAGCTNNTATCAGAGATAAAGATNAACAGAGAAACAAAGACTCCAATTTTTGTTAAGGTCTCTCCNGATTTAGAGAATTCNCGAATTTCATTTGTTATAGAGACCATATTGAAAAATAATCTCTCTGGATTAATAGTAAGTAANACTTCTANTAGTAGAGACTTTAAATTGAAATCATCTACTAGTGTTGAAGAAGGAGGNTTGTCGGGACACCCTATACTTAATCTTTCTAATCAAAAACTAGCCTTTGCTTATAGCGTAACTAAGGGACTTATACCACTGGTAGGAGTNGGAGGAATTTCCTCTGGTGCTGACGTTTATAAAAAAATTAAATTAGGAGCAAACTTAGTTGAGCTTTATACTTCAATGATATTCNAAGGNCCATCGTTAATAAGTGCAATTAATAAAGAGTTACTATATCTAATGAGANTTGAGGGTATAAATAANTTGTCAGAGGTTGTTGGTAGCATAAAAGAATAANATNTATTTAAGNTTCTCTCCGTTNTCCACAGANATAACTTCNCCAGTAATAAAATCNGAATCAATTAAGAATTTAAGTGANTTAACCATACTTTTAATTCCAACTTTTGATTTAGATATTTTCGTATAAAGATTTCTTTTATGNTTGGCGCTAGGTTTTAGTANTGGGCCGGGAGCAATGGCATTGACTTGTACGAAAGGTGCTAGCTCTAAAGATAAAACTTTTGTCATGGTTTCAAGTCCACCTTTAGATACACAATAATGGCTATAATCTTTCCAAGTCTTATATGTTCCTATAGAGTCACCAATATTTATTATTTTTCCATATTTTCTTCTTACCATTCCTTTAGAAAGCAAATTCGAAAGTAAAAATGGTGCTTTTAAATTAATATTTATTGTTTCATCGAAACTTTTTTCTGTTATATGGTGAAATTTTTCTTGTTTAAATATAGATGCATTATTGATAAGAATATCAACTTTACCAAAGATTTCTTCAGCATTCTTGGAAAAATTTTTAATTTTTGATACCTGATGAAGGTCAAAATGAATTGGCTCTGAATCAATACCAATTTTGTTTAGCGAAATTACTAATTCTTCAGCTTGTTTCCTAGATTTGTTGTAATGGATAATAAATTTGTATTTTTCTGCACTCTTACTCATCCCAACAACAAGCTCTTTGCCAATTCTCTTTGCGCCACCAGTGATTAAAACAATTTTTTCTTTATTTTTCATGATATTGATATTTTAGTAGTTTCAAATTTATCTAACTCTTCGTTTATAATCCAACCAATTAAATCTTTGTAGCGATTCTCATAAATAGAATAAATTAGGTAAATGAAACCTGGCCATGCGTATAATTTATCTGTTTCAGATGCAATAGCAGGGTGGCTAGGATGTGAATGATATATGCCAACAATATCGAGTCCATGATCTTTTGCATATTTCTCGGCAGACATAAAATCTTTTGGATTTAATTCATATCTATCGATTGATCTTTCATGATTAGTATTCTCACATATTTTAAAATCAGAGATTACAAAATTATTATCTTCCATTTTTCCTATTAGCACTCCACATACTTCATCTGGAAATCCCACCTCACAAATTCTTTTCAATTGATTATTTATTTCTTCTTTTATAATTACCACCAAACACCACCACTTAAATATCTGTAGCCACCATCTGGAATTACACAAACAATATTAGCTTGCTCGACTTCATTTATTATTTTGAGTGCTGATAATACTACAGCTCCTCCGGAGTGACCTACAAACATGCCTTCTAAGTTAACAAGTTTTTCCATTATTTTATAAGACTCTTCAGTATTTGCAGAAAACAAAATATCCAGCCTGCTTTCATCATATATTCCAGGCTTAATTGATGAGGGTATATGTTTTAAACCTTCTAGACCATGAAGGGGGTCGTCAGGCTGTACACCTATGACTTGAATATTGGAATTTTTTGTCTTTAAAAACTCGCCTGCTCCCATTACTGTTCCGCTTGTACCTATCCCGCTAATGAAATGAGTTACTTCACCATTAGTTTGCTCCCATATTTCCGGACCAGTTGATTTAAAATGAGCAAGAGGATTAGAAATATTATTATACTGATCAGGCATAAAATATTTATCAGGGTATTCTTTTGCTAGCTTCCTTGCTTCAAGTATTGCACCATCTGATCCCTCAAATGGACTTGAGTATATGATCTTAGCACCATAAGCTTGCAATGTTTTTTTCCTCTCAATATTAATATTCTCTGGTGTTACTAGTTCAACTTCAAAGCCTAATGCTGCGCCAATCATTGCATAAGCTATTGCTGTATTTCCTGAAGACGAATCCATAATTATCTTATCTCTCGAAAGTCTTCCTGACTTAATGCCTTCTTCAATCATGCATAAGGCTGCTCTGTCTTTAATGGAGCCACCTGGGTTAAACCACTCAGCTTTTATAAAAATTTGCTTGTCTGTACTTAATCCAGGGAATTTGTTTAGTTTAATTAAAGGCGTATTACCTATAAGCCTAATAATTGAATCAGTTTTTAATATTTCTTTTAGAACAGCGCTCATTTTATTTCTTCTTAATTAAAAGTTTAGAATTTTTTCCATTAACAATTTTTTCTAGAATTTCATGTCCATCAATTTCTATATTCTCAGGTACTGATTCTATTGGCTCACCGTCGGATAAAGTTACCTCAAGAATTTGACCTTCGTTCATTTTTTTTAATTTCATCTTTGTTTTTACAAAAGTCATAGGGCAAAACTCTGATGAAATATCTAAATAAAAATCAGGAGTATTTTTCTTTTCCATAATATTAATTTAACATAATAAAGTTTTAAATTGCTCTAAAAGTATCATGTAAATGATTTTATTATAGAATCAAAAATCTTTTTACCATCTAAACCACCAAGTATGGATTCAGATACCCTCTCGGGATGGGGCATTAGGCCAAAGACATTACCTTCTTTGTTAGTGATTCCTGCAATATTTAGAATTGATCCATTTGGATTAGATTGATCATCGCAGCTCCCGTATTTGTCAGAATATTGGAATATTATTTGATTATTTGCTTTTAAAGAGGCTAATTCTTTTTGAGATGCATAGTAGTTTCCATCTGCGTGTGCTATTGGAATATTTAGCAATTGGTCATTCATAAGAGTACTTGTGAATTTTGAATTATTGTTTGTAGTTTTTAATGTTACGTTCTCACAGATAAAGCTTAAGGATTTATTCCTCAAGAGAACACCTGGAAGAAGATTTAGCTCTGTTAAAATTTGAAAACCATTACAAATACCTAAGACCATGCCCCCGTTAGATGCAAATTCTTTAATATTGTTGCTGATTCTGCTTTGTGAGGCTATAGCCCCAGTTCTCAGATAATCACCATAAGAGAAGCCTCCTGGAATAATGATACAGTCTATATTTTTAAATGATTTAGAATCGTGCCATATATATTTACAGTTTTGATTGAATATTTTGGTTAAAACATAAAAGCAATCTTGTTCGCAATTAGAACCAGGAAATTGAATGATACCGAAATTAATTTTTTTCATTTTGAATTGTTACTGAGTATTTCTCGATAATCTCATTTACGAGGAAGCTCTCACATAATTTTTTTACTGCTTTTTTACATTCTTTTTTATCGGTGGAAGAGATAGTAAAGTTAATCCTCTTTCCAATTCTGAAATTTTCTGTCTTATAGTCAGTGTTGTTTTTAACAATTAGCTCTACAGCTTCACCTTGAGGGTCTAGTACGCTTTCAACCGGCATTATTTCTATTGTTATATTGAATTTTTTCATAACTACTTTAATGAACCAAAAATCTTATTAAGTTCTTCAAGGCTTTTATATTCTATCTCTATTCTGCCTGAATTTGAATTACCTTTTATTTTTATTTTAGACCCTAATTTGTCCTCCATTCTTTTTGACAAGTTTTCTAAGTAAATATCTGGTGACGCGTCTCGAACATTACTATCTACATTATTTGCTTCTTGTGCAAGCTTTTCTATCTTCCTAACGCTTAAATCTTTTGTAATAATTTCTTTTGCAGTTTTAATTATCTTTTCTTCGTCTTTAATTGAAAGCAGAGCTATCCCATGTCCTCTGCTAATTCTACCCTGTACAATAAGTTGCTGAACAGGCCCAGGAAGCTCTAGTATCCTTAATATATTAATCAGAGTGGTTCTTTTCTTCCCTGTTAATTTTATAATCTCATCTTGAGAGAAATTATATATATCCTGGAGCTCTTTAATCGCTAAGGCTTCATCAATTGGATTGAGATCCTCTCTTTGAACGTTTTCCATAATTCCTAATTCAAGAGTTTTTTTGTCAGTTGCTTGATAAATTATTATTGGGATTTTGGAGAGTTGAGCTTTTTGAGCTGCCCGCCATCTTCTTTCACCGGCAATAATTTCATATTTATTGTTCCCTATCTCTCTAACTGCAATGGGCTGTAAAATACCATTAACTTTTATTGACTCTGCTAAATCCAAGAGACTTTCATTGTTGAAATTTTTTCTTGGTTGATTCTTATTTGGAACAATATCTGAAATATATACTTCAGTCTTAGAGTTAGGATTTTTTTTGTTAATATAATTTGTATCATTCGACCTAATAAGTGAACCTAAGCCTTTACCTAATGATTTTTTCAATAAAACTTCCTCCATTTAGAGTAATCAACTCTTTGGATAAATTTAAATAACTAATTGCCCCTAGGCAATTATCATCATAATCAAATATACATTTTCCAAAGCTAGGTGACTCAGCAAGTTTAACATTTTTTGGTATTACAGTTTCTAGTACCTTATCTTTAAAGAACTCTTTTATTTCTGTAGCTACTGTCTTACAAATATTGTTTCTTGAGTCAAACATAGTTAATAATAAACCTTCAATTTTTAATGACTCATTGAGTCTTTCAACAACAAGCTCAATTGTTCTATTTAACTGAGCAAGTCCTTCCATAGCGAAGAATTCACATTGCACAGGAACAAGCAAAGAGTCTGCAGCAGTGAAAGCATTAATTGTAAGAAGACTTAACGATGGTGGACAATCAATCAATATGAAATCGAATGATTCTAGATTTGATTCTCTTAAAGATTTCTTCAGAATCCATTCACGGTCATCAATATCAAATAGCTCCATATCTGCTCCAGATAAGTCCGCAGTAGAAGGGCATATAAAAACTTTATTATTATTATTCAGATGAACAGATTGAAATGTCTGGTCAATCTGATGCTCACCTAGAATTGCATTATAAACTGATTTATTAAGTATAGATTTATCAATCCCAAAGCCACTAGTAGTATTTCCTTGAGGGTCTAAATCAATTACTAAAACTTTTTTTCCTAGGATAGTTAATCCTGAAGCAAGGTTGATTACAGTTGTGGTTTTTCCTACTCCACCTTTTTGGTTTACAACTGCAATAATCTTTGGCATTTTAACTATTATATATACTAATTATTACTTTATAAAAAAATATATTTTTAATTCTTGACAATCACATCCATTGAGATAATATTCTAGCTCCGGCTTTTTGTCCGGCGATTTTTGAAAATTTATTAGAAGATACGTGTGAGTTTTTTTATATTGCACTTTTAGTGCAGTATCGAGTCAATAATTTTAACAAAATCTTTTTATATGAAGAGTTTGATCCTGGCTCAGAATGAACGTTGGCGGCACGCCTAACACATGCAAGTCGAGCGAAGAACTAGTTT
>NZWJ02000006.1 GCA_002701925.2 bacterium | reverse complement strand
GTACCAAAATTGTTGGCTGCTACCACCCTAGCCCACGAAATGTGAACACTAAGAGATTGAATCAAAATATGATGGTGAGTTTGTTTTTAAAAATAAACTCACCATCATATTTTGATTTAATCTCTTAGTGTTCACATTTCGTGGGCTAGGGTGGTAGCAGCCAACAATTTTGGTACCATTAGGTAAAGCAAACACTAATCCATGTTTAAATTTTATTGATTCTTTGAAATTTTCATAATTTTTTTTATAGAACTTTATATATGAATCAAAAGCAATTTTCCCTAATGCTATTATGACTTTTGAATTTTTAAGAATTAAGAGTTCTTCTTTAAGATAGTCAGAACAGTTATTAACTTCTACGCTTGTAGGTTTATCATTAGGAGGAACACACTTTAAGGATGTTGTTATGTAAGCATTCTTCAACTTAAGGTTATCATTTTTTTTAATAGAAAAAGCCTGATTACTTAATTTTGCTTCATATAAGCATTTAAACAAAAAGTCAGAAGACTTATCCCCAGTAAAAACCCTGCCTGTCCTTGTGCCTCCATGAGCTGCAGGAGCCAATCCTATTAGGACTATTTCAGCTTTTTCATCCCCAAATCCTGTTATAGGTTTTCCCCAATAAGTTTCATGTTCATATTGTTTTCTTTTATCTTGAGCTATTTTATTTCTAAATTTAACAAGCCTTGTGCACTTATGACAGTTTATAATTTCTTTATTTAATTTTCTTAATGAGGCAATCATCAATTAGCTTTAAATTTTAGTTGATATTCTTTTCCATCAAACTCTTCGAAAATATATTGAACCATAGGATGCTTAATGGGCTTGGGGTTTAAAACTTCCTCTATGTTTTTTTCTGCTACGTATGTTGTTTTGTCGTCATCTCCTACAAGGACATGACACCAAGGTCTGTCTTTAGGGGGTTTAGTTTCAGCCATTTTTTCATACCACTCTTCAGTCCCTTCATATTCTGGATCAATATCAAAAATTACGCCCGTATAATCAAACAACTTATGTTTTATAATTTGGCCAATTTTAAATTTTGTTTTAACTTCGTTCATACTTAATTTTACACTAAAACACTTGATTTTTATAACCAAAAAGTTTTTATATATTAATATAAAGGATTTTTAATGATATCTATAAATAGAAATAATAAGGGTGTTCTTACTGAAGCTACAGGTAAAAGGGTTCAAAAACGCTTTATATATGATTCAGATAACCCTTTTGAACTTAGTAGAGGAAAGTTTTCTGATTTTTTATCTTGCAGAAGGTGTTTTTATTTTGATAGAGTTCTAGGTGTCAAAGTCCCTGACATGCCAGGTTGGACCTTAAATAGTGCTGTAGATGATTTACTTAAAAAAGAATTCGATATTTGTCGTGAAAAACAAATACCTCACAGAATAATGCTCGAAAGTAATCTTGAGAATATTGTTCCATACAAAGACGACCGTATGGAGGAATGGAGAGATGCACTTAGGCGTGGCATTAAGTATAGATATAAAGATTCAAATATTACTTTAAAGGGTGGTATTGACGATCTTTGGTATAATACGGAGAAGGATGAAATTATAATAGTTGATTACAAGTCGCAATCTAGTGCAAGACCAGTTACAGCTGAAGACTACTTATCGAGTATCTATCATGAAAGTTACAAGATACAACTAGATTTTTATGCTTATTTGTTTTTAATGAATAATTTTCGAGTCTCAAACATAGCATACTTTTATGTTGCAAATTGTAGGAAGAATGAGGCTGGCTTTAACAGCAAGCTTGTTTTTGATGAAACATTAGTTCCTTATAGGCTTAAAACACATTGGATTGAGGAGAAGGTTGATGAAATGATTAATGTATTAAATTCTAAGAAATTGCCAGATACAAACCCATTTTGTCAAAATTGCGCATGTGCAGCGGCTCGTTCGGAATATGAATAAAAAAGTTGAGAATATTTATGGGAATATACCCATTTCAATATATGTATTAGCAATCTTCTCAATTCCAATTTTGTATGCAGCTTCCCTATAGCTAATTTGTGAATTTGCGTCATTTCTTTTTGCCTTTATTTCGTCAAAAGCTTGACACATTGTCTCGTTTAAAGCGTTATTAATTAAGTCTACTTCTTTCATTTCACTATTTCCATTGTTCTCAATCCTTCCCCATCTAACATGGTTGAGGTTTTTTAGCCACTCAAAGTAAGAGACAATAACACCTCCAGAGTTTAAATATAAGTCAGGAAGTATTACTACGTTGTTCTTTGATAAATATTGGTCAGCCTCAAAAGTAATAGGGCCATTAGCTCCCTCTGCAATTATCTTTGCTTTTAATTTATACATATTTGATTCATTTATGACTTCTTCTAGGGCTGCAGGTACCAATATATCACATTCTTCGTAAAATACGTGGTATGGGTCGTCAAAAGACTCACAGTCTTTAAATTCAACAATAGAGTTCCCACTTTTTAAGTGGCTCTTAACTTTATCAGGGTCTAATCCTTTAGAATTATATATAGATCCATCATATTCACAGATACCTATAATTTTTGCCCCAGCTTTATTTAAAAAAAGGGCTGCATGGTATCCCACGTTTCCAAACCCTTGTACTACAACTTTCTTATTTTTGAGCCCAGCTTTTAATCCAATCTTAGCCATTTCCTTCTTGTCACTTAGAAGCTCTCTTAGTCCAATAAAGACACCTCTACCAGTAGCTTCTTTCCTGCCTTTGACTCCACCCTGTGTAATATTCTTTGATGTTACAGCTGCAGCCGAATCTATATTTGAATTTGATAAAGTCTTAAAAGTGCTATATATCCAACTCATCTCTCTTGATGTGGTTCCATAATCAGTTGCTGGAACATAAGTGTTGGGTCCAAGGGAGTTTCTTGAATGTAATTCGTACGTATACCTTCTGGTTATCTTTTCAAGTTCATCTAAGGAGTAGTTTTTTGAATCAATCTTTATACCCCCTTTACCACCTCCAAATGGGACATTTACAAGGGCACATTTAAAAGTCATCAATGAAGCAAGAGCCCTGACTTCGTCCTCGTTTACTACGCTACTAAATCTAATTCCACCTTTGAGGGGACTCATATGGTGACTATGTTCTCCATGCCAAGCCTCGATAACTTCTATTTGACCATTGTCTAAGGTTATAGGAAACCTTAGGTGGTAGACAGAATCACAGGATTGTATTTGAGCAGAAAGACCATCTGGAATCTCTAAATGTTTAACTGCTGAATTATAAAATTGGTTAAAAGTTTCAAGGAAATTCATAACTATAAAATAACATTTTTAAATTATTATTAAACGAAAAATTACTTTAATTATTAGAAGGTGTCACAATTTCTTTGATTTTTTCTTTTGAAGTTTTATCTTTGCTAGTTGTTGTTTTTCTAATTTCCTTAATTTTATCCGAGCTTTCTATGTAGCTGTCACCGTCTTTATTTTCAGACTGAGGTGGCTTAGTGTTTGTAGTNNNACATGAAATAAACAAAANNAATAGTAGAAATATTCGTAAAAACATTTTTNTATNATAACTAAANAATTAAAAAAGNTAAACTGTGAATTATTTTTTTATTAAGGCTCAGTAACTGTAACACTAATTGAAAAGACTGGTGCAACANTAGATATATTAGAGCAACCATTAGCAGCAGCGCTAGAATCCCATTCTANAGCCAAAGCATTTGTACCTTTAAAGAACATATCAATAGAAACCTTACTCTTTTCAGTAATTGTTATTGGACTAGCAAGAGTTATGATAGCTCTCATTTGGTCTACATTGCCTGATGCAGTTGCTCTTGTTGAACCATCAGATTGAAGGAGCTCAACATCATAAGCAGCAGCATCATATAAGAAATTTCCACTACCACCTCCTGGATTCATATCATTAAGAGTTATNTCAACTTCAGTTTNGTCGCTTGAATCTGTAATACATGTTCCATCCCCACAACTTGTATCTGCCATACCAAATACATTAGTTGTTGCTCCAGCTGTTACACAACTTAGTGAAGGGGAGCCTGCTGTTGTAATACCACCTTTTATAGTTATTACTTCGTCCATATAACCTCTAAATTGATCATAAGTACCAGGTTTATTAGCGGACCTTTTTAAAACAGGCAAGTAATTAATAGAGCTTCCGCCACCAATATCTCCTGCCATTGATCCTGATTTTAAGACCCAAGTTGCTCCAGTACTAGAATTATAAAATTCGCCTTTAAGTAGAGTAACCTTCATTACCTCAGCATCTGTTGTACAAGTTTTATCGGAATCTGCAAAAATCTCTGCGGCTGTAGTTGTAGAAGTACAAACAAATTCTGCATTTGCTATGTTAAAAGAGATAAATAATAAAAATAAACTAAGAAAATATTTCTTCATTTCTAATCACCCTAATTACCTGATAGTTTGAACGCTCCATTTACAGTTCTTTCAACTCTAATTTTATTTTGTCTTCTAACTTTTTTAAGCAATGTTGATTTAACGTCTCTTGTTCCGAATATTTTACTAGAATAAAGCTGACCGTCAGGGCCAAGTAGAGTAGGCTCATTAGTTTCAGCTATAGACAATGAAACCTTAACAAACCAATAGTTTTCATCTATTCCATCTTTTTGCCTGTCATCTGCATAACCAACCTCAGCAGTTAAGTGAGGGTGTAGATATAATTCTGTAGAATATCTAGCTCCTTTAGGATCTTGTCCAATGTTACCTTCGAATTTGTAGTATGAGACAAAGGCTTTTGCCCAAGGTAGGTAAGGAAGAGGATGGCCTGCTTCTATATCGAAACCATCTAGTGCTTTCTCGTTTCCTAACACATTATCTATAGTAATTTCCTTTGTTCCACTCATAGCTTCATAATAATTGATATTTATATCAAGTAGGTCCTTTTTTATTTCACCACCGAAACCAACTCTGTAATGCTCGGAGTCAAATTCGTAATCGTAAAAAGAGTTAAGTCCTAGAACAAGGTTCTGATCACTATTGAAATTTCTATAGCCTAATCCGATATTTGTTCCAATTCTTCTATCTTGAAATTGTTCAACTGACATTGCATTTAATTGAGTAAAGAAAGTATGTTTTAGATCATCTGATTGTTTTATAGGCACCACAGTTAATATAGAAAAGTCAATTAATGTTTTACCATCAGAATCTTCTGAAAAGCCAATAGATCCCTCGGAATTCCTAAAGAAAGAATACTTAGATTTAGAGGAGGCACTTGAATATGATTCTTCAGCATATTCAGAGGCTTTTGCTAACAAATAAGCTTTTTGGTTACTGTTAAAAGCATCGAACTCACTTCTTGCTTTACTATATTCATCATAAATCATTTTTTCTTCTTCTTTCAATGTAGTAGAAGAAGCATTCAGACTAAAAGTTATTAAGAAAATGAANACAATGGTTGAGAAAGAATTCCTAAACATTATNTTAGTTTATAAAATCTTTTAGAGAAAGGCAATAGGTTTATTTCTATGCTTATTTTTCNTTTATTATCTTATATACGAGCTTTTCATCCAAAAATTTAGCTCTATTATCAACTTTTGNAAGGCCCAATTTTCTTTTTTTAGCCTTTATATTNGTACTTTTAGGCTTTTCATAAATTTTCTTTTTTTGAATGTTTTTATTGTATTTCTTCTTTAAACTCTTTCTCCTTGTGATTCTTTTATTCCTTGGTTCTAATTTCTTTTCTTCATTTTTTAAGTTATTTGTTGAAATATCAAGGATTTTACTTTTTTCCTTNGGGCTAAGAAGTTTCTGTATTGCCCTCCATTTAAGGTGGTCATTGGTGGTTACAAAACTAAGAACATTTCCTGACAAACCTGCTCTGGCTGTCCTTCCGATTCTATGAATAAAATCTTCTGGTACTTGAGGCAAGTCAAAGTTGATAACATGTTCAATTTGAGGGACATCAAGACCTCTGCAAACTATATCTGTAGCTATTAGTATTAAGAATTTATTGTTTCTAAAATCTGAAATAATTCTATTTCTTTTGTTTTGCTTTAAATCNCCATGGATTCCAACTGACTTTATGTCATCAAATGATAGCTTTTTGGCCATTCTGTCACAAGCATATTTCGTTTTCATAAATACTAAGACGGATCCTTTTCTACTTTTTAGCTCATTAACTAGCTGGCTGTATTTGTCGCTTGGNTTAATTTTTAATATTTCTTGTTTTAAGTTCTCTGGAATTTCATTTTCCACGCCAACACTTATTCTTTTAGGAGAGATTAAGTATTTGTCTGCGAGCTTTGAAATGTCAGGTGGTATAGTTGCAGAAAACATTAATGTTTGCCTGTCTGATGGAATGTGATTAACAATTTCGGCAATCTGGACTCCAAAACCCATATCCAGCATCCTATCAGTTTCATCAAGAACGAGTATTTTTGTATTCTTAAGAGATAAAGATTTTCTATTTAAATGATCATTAATTCTACCAGGAGTTCCTATTATAATTCTAGGGCTTCTTTTTAAGGCACTTAATTGAGTATTTATTGACTCTCCACCTATTAAAGAGACTACTTTTATTTTATTTTTGTAGCTTAGAAGCTCTCTGATTACTTCATATATTTGCTTTGCCAGTTCCCTTGTAGGAGCAAGAACTACCGACATGCTTTTATTATCTTTTTTTAGCCTCTCTATTATTGGAATACTGAAGGCAGCAGTCTTTCCACTACCTGTTTGCGCAGAGCCCAATATGTCTTTGCCTTTTAATGCNACTGGAATTGCTTCAGCCTGTATTGGCGTGGGTTGAAGAAATCCCATATTTTTTATGGATTTATTTAAGTCCTCGGATAAAGCAAAGTCTCTAAAAGCATGATGATTGGCNTTATTAATTTTTTTCAAGTTGTCTGAACTATATAGGAGTATTCTGTAAATACAATTAAATACTTACTCCTTAGTTGATAAGTCCAATTTTGCTTGCTCTGGTTCTTTAGAGTCTTTAACTAATTTTTTAAGTTCTCTTACAGGATTANTAACTTCTTCAACTTTTAAAATTTCCTTAGCTGATTTAATACCCATTTTTTCAAGTTTTTTAGCAGAAGGGATTATGCTTCCCTCAATATTCGCTACAAGATCATGCCAATTTTGAACAGTGGAAGCTATAGACCCTCTTAGTTTGACTAATGTGCTTGTAGTATTTGCAACATGTTTATGTATTTCCGATGCAACGTTCCTTATCTCTTCAAACTGACTTTGAACTTTAAGTATTCCGTTAATGTATGCCCACATTAGTATTATAAAATTAAGATTATCGGGGCCAGCCATAATAACGCCAGCTTCTATCTTATTAGTTTCTTTATCTATTAATTCTTTCACAATTAAGTAAACATTCTCGTTGGGTATAAACATAACTATGAATTCTGGTGTTGATTTTCCATTAACCGTAAGATTTTGATATTCTTTTTTTGATAACTTCTTTGCCTCATTAGATACTTTGTCTTTTATGTCTCTTCTAATCTCTTCCATTCTTTCTTTGGAAGTTTCTTCATTTTTAAGCTCTTTTATGACTTCAAGATTCGCCGTTGCTTTNGAGTCAATTATTAAACACTTATCTTCAGATATCAGTATTGCATCTGGCTGGTATGACTTACCATCGGTTGTAGGAACATTAACTTGAGTCATATAATCAATATTTTTTTGTAAGTTATGAAACTTAAAGAGATTTTCTAATTGAAATTCCCCTAANTCACCTGCAAGACTAGCACTAGGACCAAGGATTTTTGAAAAATCATTGATTTCACTCTTCATTTCTCTTGTTACGTTGTCAAGTGTNCCAATAGTAGAGTCTATTCTAGTAAAGTAATCATTAAAGTCTTTAGTTTGCTGATTAATGCTCTGAATTAAGGTTGATGATTCTTTTTCAAAGTTTTTATTTTGGGATTCAGTGTTTTCTTTAACAACCTTTAAAACAAGTTGTTCCATATTTACTTTCTCGTCTATAAAAGCTTGTCTTAAGTTCTTATTGTCAGACTCCATTCTGCCTAATACTTTAGTAAGTCGATCATTAAGTTCTTTAACTTCATCTGAATTATTATCATCAGACTTCANATTTAATTTTTTATTTATNAGATAAAAACCTATACAAATAACAAGAACAAGAATGTATATTTCCATTGAAAATATTATAATATAGATTCAGAGACAATTCATTATGATCAAAGAGAAGAGTAGATGGTCCCATTCAAGAGTTAGCGCATACGAAGGATGCCCTAAGGCTTATAAGTTTAGATATGTAGAAAAGGGAAATAAGCAAGAGTTTATTGGCATTCAGCTTATTGTTGGGTCTGTCTTCCATTATGTCCTAGAAGTAATGTATAAAGACTTTTCTTTAAATGGAATTTTACCCTTTAAAGATATAAAGAATATATTTGAAGTAAAGTGGAAAGAGAAACTAGAGGAAGTATCAAGAAGGGACCAGAAAATTGTAATAAATGCAGAAGTTAAAGATTTAGCCCCCTTTAAAAATTTTTGTTTTAATTGCATATCAAGATATTACAAAAAATTTTATAAGTCTGGTGTAGAAACAGATTTTGATGCATGCAAGACAGAGGAGCAAGTATTGCCAGAAATTTTTTATGATAAGGATGAATTGATTGAGTTTAGGGGTTCTATTGATAGGTTAGATATTAAAGGAGATGAAGTAATAATAGTTGACTATAAAACTAGCAGGCACCCCCCAAACGACAAGTTTTTAGATAATTCTTTTAAACAGCTTTATCTTTATGGGATTGCAATTCAGAAACAAGAAAGGTTCAAGTCTATTAAGAGAATAAAAGTTAAACTCATCTACCCTTATACTGGAATAATAATTGATAGGGTGCTAACCAAAGAATCTGTAGAAGAAACAAAGAATCATTATATTGATTTAATTAAAACTTTAAAAAAAGATAAAAAGTTTACTCAAAAGCCTGGCTTTCGATGTTTTTCTTGCGGATATAGACGCATTTGCCCTGAACTGAGTGCTACTTATAGATTAGAAGAAAATAAAGATGATATAGCAATAAAAGATGCAGCAAACTTAGTTGATAGATACGTATTGTTAAAACAGAAGAACAACGAGCTTACAAAAGAAATAGATGAGATAAAAGATCAGATTCTTTTGAATAAAGAAGAATTTTTAGATGGATCTTTAGAAGGAGCCTTTGTGATACCTGGGGCAGAGACTGGTATGGATCTAGTAGTAGATATAGAAAAAGTTCCAAAAATTCCTGACTCAAAAGATGCCATGAGGGACGTTATGAGTAAAGAGTTATCTAAAAAAGGCTTATGGGAAGAGATTGCTACTTTAAATTCACAGACTATAAATCCTAAAATTAAAAGAAATGAGTATACAAAAGAAGTCATGGAAGTTTTGTCTGATTATATTTATGAAGACGAAGAAAGTTCTAGAATGAGGACTAGAAAAAGAAAGAAGAAACCAAAGACACTTTAACGTAAAAGGTAAACTGGAAACTTAAGGGGTCCCGAAGAACCCCTAGGTTTAAAAACAAGAATTACTGTATATTGATAGTTCTTGGTTTTTTTTCTTCTGGTAAGATTCTTTCAAGTTTGATAGACAACATTCCATCTTTAAGGCCTGCTGCTTTAACTATCATGTCTTCAGAAAGAGTAAAGACTCTTCTAAACTTTCTTTTTGAAATGCCATGAACCAGATGAACCTCTTCAGACTTACCATTTTCATGAACCGACTCTACAGTTACAGTTCCTTCTTCATACTTAACGCTTATATCATCTTTTGTGAATCCAGCAAGCGCCATTCTTATTTCGTAATTCATTGAATCAACTTTTACAATGTCATACGGTGGGTAAGAACCAGATGCAGTTTCGGGTGTATTTAATAACCTATCAAACATGCTGTCAAACCCAACAGAATATGGTGTAAGCCTAAACAAATCATCCAATTGATTTGTAGAATATTTTACTAATCTCATTTTTATTTTCCTCCTATAAAGCGAGATTTAATTTCATGCCCCGTTTCGGCGACATATTAAAAAGGTAAGCATTAATCTTGGAATTTCAATATCATAAAGTGATATAATATTATTTAATTATGATTATTAATTTATTTGATTTAGAGAAAAAATTTACCAAAAAACTACCAAAAGATATAGAAGGATATTATTCTTCCGGCGCAAGAGACGAAGTCACTTTAAAAAGGAATAGGTCTATATTTAATGAATATGAATTACTCCCTAGGCTTTTAAGAGATGTATCAAAAATTGATTTAAAAACTACTATATTGGGTCTCAAAGTTGATAGCCCAATTTTAATCGCTCCTGTTGCAATGCAACAGATGGCACATGAAGAGGGTGAGAGTGGAACAGCTAAAGCTGCTAAAAATTCAAATACCATTATGACTCATAGCACGATCTCAAACAGATCAATACATGAAATAGGCCCATTGCATGACAAATTGTTCTTTCAACTTTACTTTTCAAAAGACAGAGATTTTACTTCCCAGATGCTTCAAGATTGCAAAGCCTTAGGATATAAAGCAATAGTTTTCACTGTTGACGCACCACGTCTTGGCACTAGAGAAAGAGATGAAAGAAATTCATTCAAAATGCCCGATAATTTAAGATTAGGTAATTTTGTTGGCACAAAATTTGAGAATTTTGATAAAATGGAAGAACATAGTGGTTCAAGTATGAATCTTCATTCAGATAATTTATTTGATCCCTCTTTAACTTTTGAAGTTATACCTTGGATTAAAGAAAAATCGGGATTACCAGTTTTAGTTAAAGGCATTTTGAGACCTGACGATGCTACTCAAGCGCTTAATTACGGTGCAGACGGAATTGTTATTTCCAATCATGGCGGAAGGCAACTTGATACTGCAGTTCCAACATTAAGACAAATAGAGCCTATTAGAAATACTGTTGGGTATGAACCTCTTATAATCGTTGACGGAGGAATAAGAAGAGGTACAGATATTCTGAAATGTATTGCTCTTGGTGCTGACGCCGTACAAATAGGCAGACCTTTATTGTGGGGGCTTCAGTACAAAGGGCAAAAAGGGGTTGAGCTCGTATTAGAAATATTAAAACAAGAGTTAATTGAGACAATGATTCTCTCAGGCTGTAAAAATTTAAATGAAATCACAAGAGACTTAGTAGTCAAAGTGTAATTTCAATCCAAAACTGCTTGCATCTTACAAATCAATAGTGATAAAATCAGGATTAGAGGTAGTTTATGACTAGAATTAAACTTATTTTGTCTTTTGCTTTATTTCTTTCTTTAGCAAGCTGTACCTATGTTAAAGAGAAAAAAGATCAGTGGTTTGGTGAAGAAGAAACAACTGAAGTTGTACCGGCTGAAGTTGAAAGTGTGGAAGCAGATTCTGAAGCTGAAGAAGACAATGAAGAATTAAACACTAGCGAGTAGCAATTAGCTATAAGTTCTTATCCGTATTTTATTTTAGCAGCTAGAATATAGAGTGAAAGTGCTGTCGTTATAATATTACTGTAGAAAATTGGATCAGATAAAAAGTATCCGTAAGCAATCCAATTGGCTGTTCCAACTGTAAATACTATATACATAATTAAAGAGATATCTTTTGTCGATTTGGTTTTAAATACTTTATAACATTGAAAGCTAAAACAAAAAGTTGTACAAATTGCAGCTACAGTTCCAATTAACTCTATAGATTGTTCTGTCATTGTGAGCTTATTATATCATCTTTAGACTAGAGTAGGGCGGTCCACTAATTATATAATTATCAAATATCTAATCTTCTATTAGTGCAAAGTAGAATCTAGTAAATTATCAATTTTGTTAATAATTTTCTCGCTGGTTGGTTTAGTTACGGAAGAATAGGTATCTACAACCCTCCCTTCTTTGTCAATTAAAATTTTATGAAAATTCCATTTTGGCACTGTTTTAGACCCATATGTTAACTTTGCCCATTTATAGAATGGGTGGGCTTTTTTCCCTCTAACAGTAGTAATTCCAGTCATAGGAAAGTTCACGCCAAAAGTTAGCTCACAAAAATTTTTTATATCCTTTTCTTCACTATATTCTTGATAAAAATCATTTGAGGGTATTCCAATCAATATAAAATCTTCTTTACTATATTTGTCCCAAACTTCTTGTAAGCCCTTGTACTGACTAGTGAACCCACATTTAGAGGCTACGTTTACAACTAAGAGAACTTTTCCTTTATAATTTTTAAGCTGAAGGTCTTTTCCGTCGATATCTTTAAACCTAAAGTCGAAAGCATTCAACGTATATGAGCTAGCAGTATTTGAAGGGAACAAGCCAGCCAAAATTAAGAACAAAGAATATAAAATTGATTTTACCACCTTATAATTCTAACTAATTATTAAATATATGAAACTTAAGGCTACTCAAAGATACCAAACACTGAAAGGCAAATAACAACGAAAGATAGAGCCCAAATTGCTTTCTGAATAGTTGTCATAGCTTCTAATGGCCTTTTTTTTAATGCTCTTGCCTTAGATCTTCCAATAAATGTCATAACACAGAGAACTATCAAGGCTACAAATGAAACCCTAGTATTTAAATCTTGGGATAAAAAATCTTCAAACATTTGTAATAATATATCATTGATTTGCAACATGTTGTTTTACAAATTTGTAAAGATCTTTGTGTTAAAATTTTTATATGCAATTTAAATATTTAGTCCTTCTTTTTGTCTTAGCAGTTTTCTGTCTTGTTTTTCTTGTATTTGAGATCAAGAGCGACTTAACATAGACACCGATTTAAACATTAAAACCCAATAAAAGCTCCGGGCGACTTATTTTAGCATTAGTGCAATAAGCAAGGCAACAACCAAAACTATTGCAACAATAAAAATTACTTTTTCGACAGGACTTAATAGTGAAATAGGGCGCTTTCCATTAACTTCTCTAGGCTTAATAATAACTCTGAGCAATAAGCATACAGAAACTACAAAACCCAATATAAGCATTCGCTCGTAAAAAAGTAACCCTAAAAATGCTTCTACAATCATCCTTTGATATTTATAACATTTACACAGGCTTATTGGAATTTGTTACAATGTGTTTACATGACAATGAAAGAATATGCTGAACTACATATAAACAATTCTGAAGAGGTTATAGAACTAGCGAACAAACTATCTTCTGAAGGTAGAATTAATGAACTAAAAGATCTTTTAAAAGAAGTTAACAATGAAATAAATAGATTCCCACTTGATGAAAGAAGTCGTGACAATCAACTATCATTATTAAGAAGTAAACATGAAGTTGAATCATTGATTGAGCGTAATGTTGTAGCTGAACCAATAACAACTGAGGACGAGACCAAAAAAGATAGACCCATAGAAGATTTAGATTTAGAAAAGTTAATGGCCAATAAAGATAAATTCTTAATTATTTGCGTTGTTGTTTCAGTAATAAGTGCAATAGGG
>NZWJ02000023.1 GCA_002701925.2 bacterium | reverse complement strand
GTTAAGCTTCATCATAGACGTGGAGATTCCGCGCCAATTTCTTTAATTGAACTTGTTGGGATGCAAGTACCTTTTAAACAAAAAGACGAAGTTGAATCCCCCGATTCATCAGAAAATAAAGATACTGTTTCTGCTGACAAGGTGGAATAGTACTGATGTCAAACAATATAGGGGTAATTCTTGACCCGCATTCCTTTCAAAACCAAGAATATGTAACTCTTAAGGCCGAAAGAAATGGATTCGATTCTGTCTGGGTTACGGAATTATATAGAAGTTCTTTTGAGCAACTAACCTTTTTAGCAACAATATCAAAAACGATCAAGCTTGGATCAGCTGTAACCCTAGCTTTCACTAGAAGCCCATTAATTTTAGCTATATCTGCATTGGATATTGATGAGCTATCAAATGGTAGATTAATCCTTGGTATTGGTTCTGGGGCAATTAATTCAAATAGGCATTGGCATAATCAACCAAATTTTGATGAACCTGCGAATAGAATAGAGAGTCTTTATTCTGTTTTTAGGGGAATTGAGAAGTCAATTAGACTTAAAGAAGATTTTATTTACAATGATAAATATTATAACTTTGCTATTAAGTCATTTAAAAGACCATTTGATACCTTTAGAAGCGAAATACCGCTATATCTGGGTGGAATTGGACCAAAGATGAAAGAACTATCAAGTCGCTTATATGATGGCTTTATTGGCCATGTTGTTTGTTCACCTGGTTTTTTAAAAGATTATGTTGTTCCTGTTTTCAAAAAAAATAACTCACAATCTAAAAGGACATCAATTGTACTTTGTTCAATTAACAATGATAGAAAGAAGGCAATTGACGACGCAAAAGGGACTATCGCTTTTTATTCTACAGTCAAAGCTTATCTTAAGCCATTTATAGATTTAGGATACGAAGAAGAAGTCTCAAGAATTAGAAAAGCTTTTTTTGAAAATGATTACAAAAAAATGTTAAGTCTTGTACCAGACAAAATGGTTAATGACTTCGCAATATGTGGTAACAGGGAAGAAGCCAAGGAGCAAATAAAAAGATATAAAGACTTATTAACTTTCCCAATTTTAACTGTACCCCACTATTATCTAGACCCTTTGACTGTCAGAGCTTACCAAGATGAAATGTTAGATACATTCAAGCTTTAGTTTTTTTTGCTACATAAACTGTAACTAACCCAAAGTTAAACTTTAGATTTTTAGTGATTTTGAAACCATGATTAGAGATAATATTGTTCATCTCATCCATTGTAAAGAAAGATTCGATTGAAGAGGCAAGATATTTGTATTCTTGGTATTTGCCAAATAAAAAACCTACCATCGGTATAAAAAAATTTAAATATACTTTATATAAAAATTTAATAAACAGGCTACTATTCTTTGAAAATTCCATTATCAATAGATGGCCATCTTCTGATAAAGTTCTATTTATTTCATTCAAGCTCTTTTCTATAGATACGACGTTTCTTATTCCAAATGAAATTGTTATGTAATTAAATGCACCGTCTTCGAATGGAAGATCCTCACAGAAACCTTGGACAAAGCTTATCTTTTTGGGACTTTTATTCTTAGCAATTTCCAGCATTTCATGGCTTGGATCAATGCCTATAATGGAAGTGCTAGGGTGCATCTTCTGAATCAATATAGCAATATCTCCTGTGCCTGTAGCTATATCTAAAACCCTACCGTTAATCTCGAGGAGATTTACAAACTCATGCTTCCATCTTTTATGACCGCCTAAGCTTATAAGATTATTTATTAAATCATATTTAGTAGAGATAGAATCAAAAGTATTTTTTGTTTCAGGCATTAAATTTTATCTGCTATTTTAGATGCTAATCTTATATCACCAGATGTCATGATATGTACACCATCAAGCTCGCTTTTATATTTTTCTAGGAGATTTAGTAAATATTTAGTTGAAATATCAGCAAAGTCTTTTTCATTTGCGCCAGAAAGTAGGTCAAATAATTCATTAACCTTAGATATCCCATTAATTTTTTTAATTAGATTGACAAAAGTTTTTTTATTTTTTATTGGTAATATACCAGCTAAAATCTGATAACTTTTATTTTTTGATAACTTTGATAATAAAACAAAATCTTTTTCAGAGTATAGAGGTTGCGTTATGAAAAAATTAGATCCTGATTTTATTCTTTTTTGAATTGTCTTTTTCACTATACTGTAAGATGAATCAATATTAAGGGTAGAGCCAATATTAAATTTTGTCTTAAATTTTAGCTTGTTAGAGCTGTAATCATGTCCATTATTAAGATTATCAACGATTTTAATCAGTTCATTTGTAGAAACTTCAAAAACCTCTTTTGACTTTAAGCTGTTTCCGTATGATATTTTATCTCCTTTTACAATTAAGAGCCTATTTATACCCATCCCATACGTTCCTAAGATTTCACTTTGTAATGCAAGAGTATTTTTATCACGTGTTGAAAAGTTAATTATAAGCTTTTCTTTTTTTACACCCTTAATAATTAAATTGTGGGCAAAAGTAATTGCTGAAATTCTTAAATTAGCCATTGGAGAGCATGCTATGTCTAGAAAATCAAAATTATTCTGATATTTGCTCAAATTTCTCAATAATTGATTATCAATCTTGTACCTAGGAGGTATAATTTCAATAGATTTTAATAATTTTTTTTTAATCAATTTGACCTACAAATTTATGTTTAGATTGTTTTTAACTTTAACCATTTTTCTAAATTTCTCTCTTTTTTCGTTTTCTAACGAAGATTACTCCAAAGATTATAACTTACTTGGTAATAAGTTGAAAATTATAATTAAGACCACTAATTTAGACAAGAAAGTTTTCAAGAGAATTAAAAAAACCTTAAAAAACATTGAGCTTATAATTGATCCATACAATAGTAGCTCTTTTTTATATCGTTTCAATGCCCTAGAAAAGAATACAGAAATCTCGGCACCAGACCTTTTTGTTGATACTTTTAATTTAATGAGGAATTACAATAAAATTACTCAGAACTCTTTTAATCCTACAGCTTTTTCGATTCTCACCAACAATTCATCAGATTTAAAGAAAATTAAGTTTTATCTTGATACTGGTTTGTACGATAAATGTCTAAATATTTCAAACATAAAGACTAAAATTCGCAATGTTTTCTCAAAGAAACTTAGTTGTACTAAGATATCATTTGACTCTGCAATTCATGGAATAATTGTTGAAAATATTAAATATATTCTAGAAAGAGAGAACTTAGAGTCTTTTTATATAAGTTTTGGCAATACGATATATTATAAAAATTTTGAGTCAAACATGCCTTCTTATAATCCCAGAATTCAAGAAATACTAGATATTAACCAAATTAGTCTTAAGAAATTTTCTAGCTATTCATATTTAGACATAGCGGACAAGAAAGTAAGAACTTTTAATATTAATTCTGCATCAAGAAAATTGGTTGTTAAGGATGACATTGTTATTATTGTTTCTTCTGATTCTCCAGTTAATAACTCAATTTTATCAAATACACTTAATCTACTAGATTTTGATACAATCAAAAAGCTGAAATTCATTAATTCTGAAATTCCAATTTTGATTATTTATAAAGAAAATGACTTTTACATAAGAAGGTATAGTAAAAGTTTTCAGCAATACTTTAACTAAACTAAAGTTTTAATCTTTTTTTAACATAATAGGGGTCTATCGACAGTTCTTCTTCAAATTCCCTACTTTCAAATATAAGCTCTAAGTCATGAACTATTTTTTCTATTTTTTCTTTATATTTATTTTCATTGCTCGCTTCGAGTGGTGTTTTATTGTCAAGAATAAGCAAAGATTTATTAATCCATGACTCAGATAATTTGATAGATTCATTATCATTAACTTCACTGGTTACATCTTTTAAATCATGAACGAGCTTTTCCTTAAGTTCTTCTGACAAATTAATAATAAAAATTTTTTTTCTTGTAAGCTCTACACTTCCTGGCTGGTATTCGTCATTTATAAAATAGTTAAATATCTTTGTTGACCTATCTTTACTAATAAGCTTCAAATAAGTAGATTCTTCTAATAACTCTTTTACTTTTTTATAATTAGTAATATAAAGTTCCTTTTTCTCAGTAAAGATTTCGTGCTTAAGGGCATTGTCAATCCTTATAGTTTCCTTATTTATATTTTTAAGTATCAGATCAGAAACAATTTTTAAACTTTTTTTTGTTTTATTATGTTCTTTTATAACTTTTTCAATTATTTTGTTGTACGTAGTATCATAAATCACTATGTCCCCAATATTAAAATATTCATTTTGAATTTTAATTACCCTTAGACTAATAATATTCGATTCTGTTATTGTATTAGAATTAAATTCTAACTCTATAGTTTTATTTGTAATTAAATCTTTTAGCTTATTGAAGCCTTTAATATTTTTTTCCACTAACTTAAACAAACTTCTTTGTGAATTAATTAAGTTAGAATCTAGGTTGTCTTTGTTTTCTTCCCAATATATTGTTGCCAATGTTTTTTTTAAGGAAATCAGAGTATAATCAAAAATAAACCAATCTATAAAAGTCTTAAATTCTAAGCAATTTTTGTCTAAATATTCAAGTTCTCTGTTAGAATAAGGATTTTCATGCCAATGAAAGTAGGCTTCTTTTATCTCTGCTTTTAAAAATTTTGATTTTGAATATTCAATTAATTCTTTATAGATTTTATCTAACTCATTCTTTAACATAGAAAACTTCCAAATTTAAATTTTTAAACCAACTTAAATATATTTAATTCTTAAATACTTATCTTATTTTGCTCTTATTCCTTCTAACTCTTATGACCCAAAAGAAAATTGATATTATAAGTATTATTGGTGGCACAAGCCACAAAAAAATATTAATACCTTTGATTGGTGGCTTTGATAAAATGCTTTCACCATATAAATTAACAAAATAACTAAGAATTTCTTCCTTTGATTCACCTTTGTTTAGTTTGTTTTTTATTACTTCTCTCATTGAGAGTGCAAGTTCAGAATTTGATTCCGCTACTGTTTGTCCTTGACAGACTGGGCACATTAGCTCATTAGAGACCTCATATATGCCTTCCTTAGATTCTACAAAAGGTGAGAATATTATTAAAAAAAGAATAGATATTAGTAATCCTATTTTACTTGAATGCTTCATCATATCCTTCTTTGAGGATTTCCTTATCTATTTTACCAACATATTTAAAAAGTATCTTATTGTCCTTAATAAAAAAGGTCTCTGGAACACCCGCTACTGCAAATTCTATAGAAATTGTCCTTTCTTTGTCAAAAAGCATTTCGAAGACAGGGTGATGTTTAAGATAAAATTTATTTGCATCGTCTAATCTATCAAAAATATTTATTCCTAGTAGAGTCACATCTAATTTTTCTTGTATAATGTAATTCTGAAAATTATTTAATTCCTCAATTTCTGCAACACAAGGCTTGCACCAAGAAGCCCAGAAATTCACTATAGTTAGCTTGTCTATATTCTTTAAAACGAATTTTTTGTTATTCAATTCACCATCAAGAATAATCATCTCTTGATTAATTTTAATATCTCTATTGATAGGAATAAATTTACTATCAATAGAGTAGACTGGGAGAAGGGAAAATAAAATATAAATAGATGATATATATAAAAAATTTAATCTCATTTATGAAAAATCTTGAGGCTCAACACCTGCCATTTTTTCAAGCTTCGCCTTATATTCATCTAAGTCAATTTTAATTCTTGCTACGCCTGTTTCTATTGCTGCTTTAGCAACTGCATAGGATTCCCAGACTAATACTCTTGGATCAAAAGGAGAAGGAACAATGTATTCTTTTCCATACACGAGCTCTTTTCTGTTGTGCCTAGCAGCAATCTCAGGGCCAGCGCCTAATTTTGCTAATTTTGACAATGATTGAGCTGCTGCCACCTTCATTTCTTCGTTAATGTCTGTTGCTGCTACGTCTAATGCACCCCTGAAAATAAAAGGGAAACCAAGAACATTGTTAACCTGATTAGGGTAGTCAGTTCTTCCAGTAGCCATTATTATATCTTGCCTTGCTTCAAAAGCGTCTTTTGGCGAAATTTCAGGGTCTGGGTTAGCCATAGCAAAAATTATTGGATTTTCTGCCATTGTTAGCACCATTTCTTTTGATACAACATCACCTATAGACAAGCCTATAAATACATCAGCCCCCACTAAAGTATCTGCTAGTGTTCTACACTCTGTTTCAACTGCAAACTCTTCTTTTTGTTTATTAAGACCATCTCTTCCTTTATAGATAACTCCTTTGCTGTCGCACATTAAAATATTGTCCGGATTAGCACCAAAACTAACAAACAATCTAGCACAAGATATTGAAGACGCTCCTGCACCATTAATTGCAATTTTAATTTCTGACATTTTTCTATTTGTAAGTTCTACAGCATTTATTAAACCTGCACTTGATATTATAGCAGTTCCATGCTGATCATCATGAAAAACTGGAATGTTCATTCTTTTCTTTAGTTCCTCTTCAACAGCAAAACATTCTGGAGCCTTAATATCTTCAAGATTAATTCCTCCAAATGTTGGTTCTAAATCTTCAACTGTTCTTATGATATCATTCACATCAGTGCTTTTAATCTCAATATCAAAAGCATCTACTTGTGCAAACCTTTTAAATAAAACTGCTTTACCTTCCATTACGGGCTTACTTGCCTCAGGCCCCAATGCACCCAATCCTAATATAGCCGTTCCATTGGAAACAACAGCGACTAGATTTCCTTTGTTTGTATAGTCATAAACTTTTTGAACATCTTTATCTATTTCTTTACATGGCTCAGCCACATATGGAGAATAAGCCAATGAGAGCTCGTCTTGGGTCTCAGCAGGCTTAGTAACTTTAATCTCAATTTTACCTTTTGGATTGCTAGAATGATAATCTAGCGCTGCACGCTTTAACTCCTTATTCTTTTCATCACTCATTTCATAACTCCTTAAAACTTAAATAATCTTAAAAGAAACAATTATTAATAATAGCCAACTTTGATAGCATAAATCAAGTGAAAATATTAATCATTTTTTGTATATAAACGTTTAATAAGTATATGCTATTAGTAAAAACTAGTACTCCAAAGAATATAAGTATTAAACTCATAAATAATCCGTAATACTTAAGGAACAANGGGTTCTTTCCAATTCTTGTTAAAGCTTTCATTAATCCTAAAGAGCCTGCGATAAAAGGNATTCCTAATCCTAGNGANTATGAAAATAACATGATTATTGAATGTTTATAATTAGCCTCTATGGCTGAATAAGAAACAATTGAAGCAAGAATAGGGCCAACNCATGGAGTCCAAGCTAGCCCAAAACATATNCCCATCAAAANGGGNTTNACAGTTTTGTTAGANGTAGCNTTAAANGNAGAAAAGTTTTTATAAAAATTTGGTAGATACAAAGCTATTATGTTGATTGATCCAAATATAATAATTAAGGAGCCAGCAATTTTCAGTAGANCTAATTTATTTAAATTTAAAAAAATTCCTATGCTTGTCGAAGTAAGAGCTAGCAATATAAATATAGAAGTAAAAGATAAAACGAAGAGTAAGCTATCAAAAAAGAGTTTTNTTNGTAGAAGATTTGAGGAGNTAACAGAATTTTGGTTTAANGTTGANAGGTANACCGGAAATAAAGGNAGAATNCAAGGTGAGAAGAAGGAAATTAANCCTGCAATAAANGNTAAAANATATTCATTAAAAACTATCATAACNAAANAAAGTATTTAAANTAATAAGACTAATTATACAGACTATTGAAGATTAGTTATAATAAANNNATGAAATTAAAAATTAAAAAAGTNTCCCNCTCNNANCTTTCTAATAATATAGTNGCNATAGTCTTCGANGANTTTTCTAAGCGACTAACTTTATTGGAGAAAAANCTAAAACATAACTTTTCAAGACTCCTAAAGAGTAATAACTTTAAGGGAGAATTTATGGAAAAAGCNTCATTTAACATACTAAACAATNACTCTCATGTCAGTGTAACTTTTATCGGTTTAGGTAAAAGAAAAGAAGTTAACCAAGAGAAAACTTTTAAATGNTTTTCTTCTATTACTTATTCAAGAATTAAAGAAAAAAGNAACGTAAAAGAACTTTCCATNGTNTATCCTGATTTACTTGNTANGGATTTATTTGAAATCTCAGTTGAAGGTNTNAATAATGGTTTTTACTCATATGACAANTATAAAAGNAAGAAAGACAATTTGTCTCCATTGTCATTGAGTTTGATAGTTGAAGATTTTTCTACTTTAGCTGTAACTAAAATAGTCAATAATTCATCAAATTTATACTTAGGAGTTAATTTAACAAGGNATTTGATAAATGAGCCACCCCAAACTCTAACTCCTAAAGTTTTNGCTAGTAATGCTATGAGAATTTCAAAAGCTAANAATATTACTTGTAAGGTTTTTGATAAGAAGGAAATTATTAAAAGAAAAATGTTNGGAATTTGGGATGTAGGAAAAGGTAGNGTTAATGAGCCTAAGTTTATTCATTTGAAATATAAATCATATACATCATCAAGTTCAAAAAAAATTAAAAAGATNGCCCTTATTGGAAAAGGAGTAACNTATGATACNGGAGGCTTGTCTCTTAAGCCTGCTGACTATATGTTAACGATGAAGATGGATATGGGTGGTGCAGGTTGTGTTTTAGGNGTTTTTGAGGCTTTAGCTAAGCTTCAGCCAAAGAATATTGAAGTCCACGGATTAATACCATCTGTAGAAAANATGCCTGGGCCCAATGCATATAAGCCAGATGATATTGTAAAGGGTNTATCAGGCAAAACAATNGAGGTAATCAATACAGATGCTGAGGGAAGAGTAATCCTTTCTGANGCTATTGAGTATGCAAATAGACTGAAAGTAGATGAAATGGTTGATTTAGCCACTTTAACTGGCGCNTGNATGATTGCTNTAGGCAATTTTACTGCAGGTCTNTTTTCAAATAATTTAAAATTAAAAGANAAGCTTTTAAAAGCTTCNNCTAGTGTAGGAGAGAAGATTTGGCANCTNCCTTTGGATGAAGAATTAAGACCNGATATTAATAGTCAGGTTGCAGATGTTAAGAANTCTGCTTCTACTAGATACGGTGGAGCAACAACNGCCGCTATGTTCTTAGANTTTTTTGTNGACAAGAACATACCATGGTCTCATATAGATATTGCAGGGCCTGCATATATTGAAAAAAANCGCGGATGGTGNGCTACTGGTTCAACNGGATTTGGCGTGAGAACACTTNTAAATTATTTATACCTTAGTTAGCCAAGAGGCATATAATGGGTTTTTNTTGCTGACAATTTTAGAGTATTCNTCTTGAATAAGCTTAGTTATTCTTCCTGGCTTACCTTTGCCAATAGTTCTATCGTCAACTTCTCTAACAGGAGTTATTTCAGCAGCAGTACCAGACAGAAATACTTCATCTGATATATAAAGCTCATCTCTAGTAAATTTCTGTTCTTGAACTTCAATATTATTATCTTTTGCGATTTTAATTACACAATCTCTTGTTATTCCTTCTAAAACAGTAGTAATAGGAGTTGTTTTAATTATATTGTTTCTCACTATATATATATTTTCNCCTGTCCCTTCAGCTATATACCCGTCGTTATCTAGCATAATTGCTTCATCGAATCCAAGTTGAATAGCTTCTCTCTTTGCAAATACAGAGTTTATGTAGTTGCCAGAAATTTTAGATTTAGTCATAAATGAATTTACGCCCATTCTAGCAAAAGATGATATCTTCGCTCTTATTCCATGCTCTATGCCATTTTTTCCCAAATATGTCCCCCATTCAAAGGCAGCAATTATTACATTTACTTTGTTGTTGCCAGGGTTAATACCAATCGAACCCTCACCAATGAAAGCTAAGGGTCTAACATAACAATTTTTTAATTTATTTTTCTTTATTAGTTGGATTGTAGCTTCTTGTAATTTCTTTTGAGAATATGGAATCTTTATTAAAGAAACTTTACCGGAATTATAAAAACGAGAGTAATGGTCCTCGAGACGGAATATAAACGCATTAGCTTTATCAGAATATGCCCTAATTCCTTCAAAAATACCTGAACCGTAGTGTAATCCATGACTAAGAACATGAGTTGTTGCCTTGTCCCAATTTACAAATTTACCGTTGTACCAAATATATTGTGATTTTTTCATAAATAAAATTAATACCTTTTATTTTCTTCTAATTACTCTATTTGTCAAGTTCCAATCTTTTAAAATAATTATAAGTCTAAAAGTAATTAAAATATGTTATTTTGTTTTTAAATGAAAAATATACTTTTCATAAATCATTCAATTAGAGATGGCGGCCCAGGAAGAAGCTTGTTTTATCTTTTAAAGCATTTTGATTATGAATTATTTAAAGTGAATGTTTTAATCCCATCAAAAAAAATATTTTCAGAAAAGATTCAAGAGGAGAAACTTGATGTTGAGCAGATTGTCAGNGCACACTTCCCAGAAAATTTAAAACGTCAAAACTTTAAAATAAATGATAAGCCAATATCTATCTTGCCTTTGGACATAATAATTAATATTTTCAGACTTTTTTACTTGCTATTTTCAATGAAGAAAACTCTTAAGGAGCATAAAATTGATATTATTTATTCTAATGGAACATTGGCAAAAGTCTTTGGTGCTTTATTGGGTAGCTACTATAAAATAGACGTAATCTGGCATGTGAGGAATATCCAGCAGAATTTTTTTCTTAAATTTTTAATCAATTACTTTTCAAGATTTACTTCTGTTAAAAAAATTATCTGTGTTTCAAGATCAACACAAAATCAATTTAAATTCAAAGACAAGACTATAGTAATAAATAATGGGATAGATACAGAAGAATATAATAGTACAACAGTATCTAGTACTCTAAGAGAAAAATTTAATATTCCCCGAGATAAATTGATTATTGGAACTGCAGGAAGAGTAGTTCCCCGGAAGAATTTTGAGCATTTTATAACTGTTGCTAATGAAATATCAAACGACTATAAAAAAGATTGTTTCTTTGTACTTGTAGGAGACACTCCTTATTATTTCAATCAATCTTACATGAAGAAACTAAAGAAGATGGTTGCTGAACTTGGATTGTCTGATAAATTCGTTTTTACNGGATATACAGATAAGGTTGAATCTTATATCTCTGATTTTGATTTATTTATAATTCCATCTCAATATGAAGATCCTTTCCCTAGGGTTGTCATTGAGTCTATGTCCCTTGGTAAACCTATTCTTGGTTATAAGATAGGTGGAATAGGGGAGGCGATTGATGATAATGTTAATGGGTTTTCTTTTAATATTAATGATAATGGCTTGCCCTCTAAAACGGTCGAGTTGATAGAGAATAGCGAATTAAGATTAAAAATGTCATTTGAATCTAGGAAGAAAGCTGTAAATCAATATGACTCAAGGATTATTGCGTCCAAAATAATTGATCAAATTAAACTACTCAGTTCTTGAAGTTCTAAAGCTTACTTTGATGCTTACACCCATTAGAGCAAACTCATTTCTGATTGACTTCTCTATAAATCTTCTATAAGTATTAGGGATCCCTTTAGCAAAATTACTAAAAAGAATAAAAGATATCGCCTCAGATTTTGTTTGCGTAGCATAGTAAAGTTTTAATCTTCTCCCTTTGTTGACTGGTGCTGTTGATTTCTGTATGAGAGATTTAAGAAACTTATTTAGATTGTTAGTGTTAATCTTGCTCATTTGTGACTTATAAATAGAGTCTATGTGATTATATATTGAGTTTGTATTTAGAGATTTTAATGCTGATATAACAACAACAAAGGCATAATTAATTTCAGTCAAAACATTTAATGCGCTAGCTACTATTCTTTCATTATCTTTTAGACCTTTAGGGATTAGATCTGCTTTATTGATTGCAACAATTATTCCTTTGTTGTTTTTCTTTATTAAGCTAGCAATTTTTAAATCTTGTTTTGTCGGCCCTTGTTCAGCATCTATAATAAGAATAACAATATCTGAACTTTCAATGGAGCTAACAGCCCGTGATGTAGAATAATATTCGATATCTTCTGTAACTCTTGACTTCCTTCTTAATCCAGCCGTATCAATGAAGGAATAAGATTTATCTTTTACTTTAATATTAAGATTGATAGTATCCCTGGTTGTTCCAGCTACTTCACTAACCATAGCAATATCATTTTGAGCTAGTGCATTAATTAATGTGGATTTTCCTGCATTTGGTTTTCCAACAATGGAGATTCTAGCTATAGAAGAACGATTGTCACTTATAGTAGTTTTTTCATTCGGGAAAGTATTGAGAATATAGTCTCTTAGTTTACCAATNTTTCTATCATGCTCTGCGGCNACTTCAATAAAGTCTTTCACNCCAAGCTTATAGAATTCATTTATATTTTCTTTAGTTCTATTGTCGTCAATTTTATTTATTACNGCTACGAAACTTTTCTTNTCTTTCCTAATTATATTTAGTATTTCTCTNTCTTCGTTTTGCAAGCCATTTTTCCCATCTAANAANAANATTATTAAATCTGAGGCTTTTATCGTNGAAAGGACNTTNTTCTTTATTAGTNTNGGGTAGTGTNCCTTCTCGTTGTCAAAACCACCAGANTCAACTAAAAAAAACTTACTNTTATCTATTATNAACTCTTCTTTAATTAGATCTCTAGTGCTTCCTGGTTGGCTAAATACAATAGATTTTCGCCTTCCTAANAATCTGTTAAACAAAGTAGATTTNCCAACATTTGGTCTTCCTACAACTGATATTAATGGTATCATCAAAAAATGCCNCTAAATATTTATGATTCTAATTTTTATACTAAAAGTGTTAATAAATCAATTNTGTATAAAACTATATTTTCTACAATGAAGTATTTGAAGCTACAAAATAAACAAATTGANATAACCTTTATATCGGATTATATGATGAAGAAGCTAAATNTAAAATATTTAAATAAGGANAAATCAACGGATGTTNTNTCCTTCTCNAATGAAGGNCAGGANCCTGTATTATTAGGTGAAATATTTATTTCATTAAATTTTGCAAAAAGAAACTGTAAAGAAAATGGAAATTCNCTCATAAAAGAAGTTAAAATTTTACTAATTCATGGGGTTTTNCATTTAGCAGGGTATAACCANNAGAAGAAAANAGATGAAANNATAATGTTTCACTTACAGGANNAGATTTANGANAAATTTAAGTAATTTCCTCTTTCTCTTCTTCATANTCATCAAACTCTTCAANCTTAGGTAAATCTTTAATGCTATTTAAGCTAAATATTTCTAAAAATAAATCTGTTGTTGAGTATAAATANGGTCTTCCAGGAACNTCTTTTTCTCCNACAACTTTTATTAGCTCNCTATCTGCTAAAACATTTATAACTCCNGATGAATCAACACCTCTAATATTATCAATCTCTATCTTTGTNGTNGGCTGCTGATTTGCTATTATTCCAAGCACCTCTAANGCAGCTCTNCTTATTTTAAATGGTTTCTTGTTTATAAANTCTTTTAGCAGNTCTTTAAATTCTTCTTTAGTCCTTAGCTGNTAGCCNCCACTNATTTCTTGTATNGATATAGATAAATTAAGATCAGCCCATTCTTTNGTTAAATCATCAATTTGGGACTGANCTTCTTGTGGTGTTATCGAGAGAAAACTAGAAATATCTTTTTTTGNAACTGGTNTTTCTGATGTAAAAATTAATGCCTCAATTTTTCTTTTTANATTATCCATTTTGTCCATCCTTGCGTGTAAATATTATTTGGCTTTGATCTCCTACATCAATATNTATCTGANCATCTTTTATCATATCAAGTATAATAAGAAACCTTGTTATAATGTTNNTNTTATCNATATTTGGATTAAAAATCTCTTTAAAGCTAAGNCTATTTTTTATTTTAAACAAATNTAACAACTNCNTTNTGACAATATCTGGATCAATNCTTTCTTCGTCTAACTCTATGTCAGGNACCTCTTTGTAGTTTTTATGTTGAAGAACATTCTTGACAGCGGTTATAAGTCTCCATATGTCTGTCTTCTGAACTTCCCATAACGTCGATGACGTAAGGGTTGAATCAAAATGCTTTTTAAAAGTATCCCTTCCTAGTATTTTCCTCTTTGACAATTCTTCAGATAACGCCCTATATTTCTTATATTCCTTTAACATCTGCACCAAATCCATTTCTGGCTCATCTATCAATTCTTCTTTTTCATCTTCGGGGAGTAAAGACCTAGATTTCAGTCTTGCAAGTTCAGCAGCAATAACTAAATAATCACCAATATTATCGAAATCAAACTCTTGTAGTAGCTCTACATGTTCAAGATATTGGCCAGTAACTTCAGTTAAAGAAAGATCATGAATATTTAAATTGTTCTCTCTAATTAAATTTAAGAGCAAATCAAGAGGACCTTCATATATGTCAAGTTTTACTTTACTGAATTGATTGTTTGGACTTTCTATATCTGTCAAAAAAAAACCTTTTCAAAATTATTTTATATTAATTTCAACTAAATTAAAAAATTTAATATTAACCTTATTGGTTTGAATATAACATTAGGAAATGTATTAAGAAAAAGAAAAATTATAAAAAACCAAAGAATTGAATACTTATATAATATTCTCATGTATTCTTTCGCAATTTTATCTGGTAAAAAACTATATATAATATTTGATCCATCAAGGGGAGGTATGGGAAATAGGTTGAATATTGCTAAGATAATATTCACATATATCATTGTATAGAGAAAGCTACTTAACTTAAAACTATCTCGCATAGTTGCGTATTCTATTTCATTACTAAATATATGAAAGCAAAGAGTAAAAAAAATGGCCAAAATTATATTTGATAATGGCCCAGCAAGAGCAACAATATAAAGACTTCTTCTTTTTTTTATTAAATTATTTTCAATTACTGGTACTGGCTTAGCCCATCCAAATCCTATTATAAGTATTAACAGTGTTCCAAGAATATCTAAATGCTTCAAAGGATTTAGTGTCAAACGTCCTTGATCTCTTGCAGTTGTATCACCTAAAATAAGAGCAGCATAGGCGTGACTATATTCATGTATGGTAAGAGAAAATACAAATATTGAGATAATAATAATATGTTCCATATCTATTCGTTTCTTCTTAAGGGTCCATAATTTTTTAAAATATTCTCTTTAGTTTTTTGGTTTCCCAGGTATCTGCTTGTCGTTGAAATAGAAGAATGACCAAGGTGCCTGCTTACCTCAATTAAATCAGCTCCATTATCATGCAAATTTGTTGCAATAGTATGTCTAAACATGTGAGGACTAATTTTTTTGTATTTTACCTTACCATTCATTCTGATATTATGATTAAGGCAATCATTGCAAACTTTTTTAATTATTTTATCTATTCCCTGCCTTGTTAAAGGCTTTAAAGATTTATTTTTCTTATTTTTAGCGTAGGAACTTACAAATAAATAATCAGATTTATTCGCACCTTCAAGTAGGATTCTTTCGTTATATATATAGTCAATTATATTTTTGTAGTTTGGCGCAGGTTGGTACCTTTCCTTGTTTCCTTTTCCCGAAATTATAATGTATGGTACCAGGCCGTCAGATGACTCTAGTTTTAAATCAGTCATTTTTATCCTTAAAAGCTCAGATACTCTTAATCCGCAATAATAAAGTGTCTCTATCAAGCATCTATCCCTCTTTGGTGAGTTGGTAAAAGTTTCACTTCTTATATGTTCTAAAATCGCATTTATCTGAGAAATTGAAAGGATTTGGGGCTCTTTTGAATTCTTAACTCTTCTATTTGTTACTGGTGATTTTGTTATTTTCTTTTGTGTAACCAAATACCTGAAGAAGCTTGATAGAGTGAATATGATTCTGTCTTTTGAAGATTCAGATCTTTTATTTGTTTCTTCTACCTTTCTGTTTATTTTTTTATAGAAGTTGAATGTTTCACTATTTTTAAAGTCTTCTATTACCCTCTCTGTTACATTAAAAAAACTTTCTAATCCTTTGGTTTCTATAAAATCTTGGAAAATTAATAGATCGTTTGAATATGATTGAACTGTATTCGAAGTAATACTAGATCCAGTAATCTTTTTATATCTTATAAATTGATCGATTACTTTGTCCATATAAAAATTATGTACCACTCTCCCATGAATTAAGATATGTATTTTGTTCAGCTGTTAATTTGTCAATCTTAACGTTCATTGATCTTAATTTAATCTCTGCAACTTTATTGTCTAGTTTTATAGGCACATCATATACTTTGTTTTCAAGTTTTTGATGATTTTTTACCAAGTATTCAAAACACAAAGCTTGGTTCGCAAAACTCATATCCATAACACTAGAAGGGTGACCTTCTGCAGCAGAAAGATTTACTAGTCTACCGTCAGACAGCAAGCAAACTTTTTTCTTTCCTATAGTGAACTCCTCAATATCGTTTCTAATTTTCTTTGTCTTCGATGCCATCTTTCTTAAAGCATCAATATTAATTTCAACATTGAAATGACCAGCATTACATATAATTGCTCCGTCTTTCATAATTTTAAAATGATGCTTATCGATTACGCTTATATTGCCAGTTACCGAACAAATAAAATCAGCTCTTTTAAAAGCCTCAGTGCCTGTCATAACTTGAAAACCGTCCATTTTAGCTTCCAAAGCTTTTGTGGGATCAATTTCAGTTACAATTACGTTTGCACCTAACCCATTTGCTCTCATTGCAAGACCTTTTCCGCACCAACCATATCCACATACAGCAAAAGTTTTACCTGAAAGCAGTCTATTGGTTGCTCTCATTATACTGTCGAGAACACTTTGACCAGTACCATATCTATTATCGAATAAATGTTTAGTAAATGCATTGTTTACTGCAATAATAGGATAATTTAGCACATTCTCTTTTGACATACTTTCCAGTCTAATAACTCCAGTGGTTGTTTCTTCTGTACCACCAATTATATCTTTGAGATATTTTTTATGGCTCTTATGAAGGATACTTACCAGGTCACATCCATCATCCATAGTTACATTCGGTTTGATATCTAATGAGCTAACTAAATGTTTATAATAACCTTTATTATTAATTCCTTTAATTGCATAAGTTGAAATTCCATAATCTTTAGCTAAGTGAGCTGCAACGTCATCTTGAGTACTTAAGGGGTTTGATGCACATGCAGAAACATTAGCACCACCATTCTTGAGTGTAATTAAAAGATTTGCTGTCTCGGTAGTAACATGAAGACAAGCTGCTACATTTATACCCTTAAATGGTTTTCTTTTTGATAAATCTTTATTGATTTCTTGGAGCACAGGCATGTCTTGGTAAGCCCATTCGACTCGATCTCTCCCCATTCTATTTAGCTTTAAGTCTTTAACGTCAGATTTCATATTAATCTCCTAGAGTGATTTTATTTCTTCTTTTTTGTCTGTATTTTCCCAATTAAATCCTTTCTCGTCTCTACCGAAGTGACCGTAAGAAGCAGTATTTTGATAGATAGGGTTTAAAAGGTCTAGTGTATCAATGATACCCTTAGGAGTACAATCAAATATTTCAAAAAGTTTACTAGAAAGCTTATTTAAAATTTCTGAGTTTATATTTAATGTACTCGTTAAGTTGAAAGAGACAGGCTCAGCTTTACCTATAGCATAAGCAAGTTGAATTTCACAATCTGGCAAAAGGCCAGACGCAACAATATTTTTTGCAAGATAGCGTGCCATATAACATGCACTTCTATCAACTTTTGAAGGATCCTTTCCTGAAAAAGCACCTCCACCGTGCTTTGCCCATCCTCCGTAAGTATCAACTATTATTTTTCTACCCGTTAAACCAGTATCGCCCTGAGGCCCACCAACAACAAAACGGCCAGTCGGATTAATAAGGAATTTAGTTTTGCTATTAATCAAATCATAAGGAATTTGTTTCTTTATTATTTCTTCAATTATTGACTCTTTTAATGTTGAATCATCAACGTTCTCACTATGTTGTGTTGAAATTAGAACAGTATCAACATATTTAGCTTTATTGTCCTCATATTTAATAGAAACTTGGGATTTACCATCAGGCATTAAGAAGGGTAACGAACCATCTTTCCTTTTTAATGCAAGATCTTTAGTAAGCTTATGTGCTAACAGAATAGGATAAGGCATAAGGTTGTCATTCTCGTTTGTTGCATAGCCAAACATAAGACCTTGATCACCTGCTCCGATAATACCAGTTCCTTTTTGGTCTACACCCATTGAAATATCGGGCGATTGTTCTTCTATATATAAATCAATATCACANGTATTTGCATTAAAACCAGTTGAGTCCTCATTGTATCCAATAGCCAAAAGNGTNTCTTTGACAATTTTCTTATAGTCNACTGNTACNGTAGATTTTATCTCTGCAGATAGAATTACTTTGTTNCTTGTTATGAGTGTTTCACAGGCAACTCTACAACTAGNNTCATCTTTAATTATGGCGTCTAATACAGCATCTGAGATTTGATCTGCTACTTTGTCTGGATGTCCTTCGGTCACTGATTCTGAACTAAATATAAAATCCTGGTTAATCATGACTTTTATAATACTACAAAATAATATAATAAAAAGGATAAATCCTTCTTTTTATTTCGTCATGTTATAATNATAAACATGAAGAANTTTATTGCTGCNTCTATCATTGCTGCAGATTTNTGGAACATTGAAAAAGAATTTAAAAAACTTAATAAGACAAGAGTCAAATGGATTCATTTTGATGTTATGGATGGACACTATGTCCCTAATATAACTATTGGTTCATCCGAGCTAGATGCATTATCCCAAAAGAGCAAGATTCCCATAGATATTCATTTTATGGTTTCTAATCCAGATGAAATAGTCCCTCATTTTGTTAAAAAGTACAAAAATATGAATATTGTTAATATTACTGTTCACTGTGAAACCTGCAAAAACATAAAAAAACTCTCAAGACTTGTTAGAAAGGCTAATATAAGTTTTGGTTTAGCAATTCATCCAAATACTTCAATAAGTAAGATATCAAGATTTTTTGATTATATAGACTTAGCTTTGGTTATGACAGTTAAACCAGGTTTTGCTGGACAAAAGATAATTCCATCTTGTATAAGAAAAGTTAAAGAATTAAGTGAGCTTTTTATTAAAAAAAATATAAACCTCCCAATTCAAGTAGATGGAGGAATTAAATTAGAAAATATTTCAAAATTATCAGATGCAGGGGCTAATATTATCGTCTCTGGAACTGGAATCTTTGGTACTAAAAATTATGAATCTACTGTAAAAAAAATGGTAGCTAAAATTTAAGGTTATTTGNGATAATGAAGATTGATAAAAAGAAAGCCATTTATGATGAAGCCAAGTTTCTTTCTAATCTTGTTTTTTATGAAGATGCAGAGTTTTCAAAAGTTAAAAGTAAAGATGAGTTTGTCTGTGATGAATGTGATTTGCAGGGGGTAAAATGTGAAAGCCAAGGAGTCGTNTATGTTGATAATTCAGTNGCTTTTTGCTCACGTAAGAAAAAGATTAATACATATAATTCAGCTTTGATTCCAGCTAGGTATTCTAAGTGTAGAAATTTAAGATTAGATAATGGGAACTGGGTTCTTAGAGGGGAAAAATCAATTCAGAACGCACTTGATTATAGTGTGAAATATCTAAAGAATTATCCTGATATTTTACCTCCTTTTTTTGTTGGTGCCCCTGGCTTAGGTAAAACTCATTTATCTATCTCTATAATAACGGAGTTGATTTTTGCTTTTAATAAGAATTGTTTGTTTAAACAGTTTAGAGATTTATTGTCTGATATTAAAGATATCTATGTAAAAGGGGAATCAGAAAAGGAATATGTTGATGGCTTATGTTCTTATGATGTCCTTGTAATTGATGATTTAGGAGCTACAAGAATGAGTGAGTGGGAAGTTAGTGTTTTAGACAACTTAATAGCCAAAAGATATAACTCTAAAAAACATACATTGTTTAATTCTAATCTTGCTTTTTTAAATGGCAAGAAGTTTAAAGCCTCTGAATCAAGTCAAATTCTTGATTACAAAATAGGAAAGAGGAATATCTCAAGAATATTCGAAATGTGCCAAGTAATGGAATTAATTGGTGATGACTTCAGGATAAGTATAAAGAAAGAATTAAAAGGTTAAGACTGTAAACCCTTCATCTACAAGTTTTTTAAAACTTGGATGACCATCAAACTCATCAATTAAATTAATGTTAAATTTTGCAACATCTTCTGAAACTTTAAAGGCAGATGCGCAGTAACCACAAACACCTGCTACTTTGTCTCTGACAGAATCAAACAGAGAGTTGTATTTACCATTCTCTTCATTGAATTTACCAATCCACTTAGTTCCAGCGCCATCAAAAATNATTTTTACTTCATCACCAGCTTCTTTGAACTCTTTAGCAGTCATTAGAGCATTAACGGCTCTACCAAAATCACCAGGAGTTGCTGTATCAGCCAATACTACAATAGCTATTTTATTCATACTTTATATTATCTAATAAAAAATAAAGAAACAAATAAGTATTTTTACTTAACTATAATTGAATAATCTTTTTCTTCATCAAATCCCCAATTAAATATATGGATCCGGTCACTAGTAGGGGTTCATTGGACATGATTTTCTCTTTAATAAGCTCAGTAGGCAGTAGTTTAATCTTATCATTATTAAATTTTTTTATGATTTTTGATGGATTAAAAGATCTTTCATTTGGAACATCAGTTAAATAAATAACTTTGCTAATTTCACTTAATATNCTNATGCACTCAATAGGCTTTTTATCNTTGAGCATCCCTACAATAATATCAATCTTTCTATTNNTTAATGTTTCTTTTAGATTTGAAACTAAATTTTTAATAGCAGCAATGTTATGAGCAACATCAACAACTTTTAAAGGTTCATTCGAAATAATTTGAAATCTTCCAGGAACATANGGGTTCTTTAAAATACTTNCTATATTTTGACTTGGAACCTTAAAGNCAAATTGATTTTGCANTATATCCAANGATTTTATGACTAAAGACATATTCTTTATTTGATGATATTTATTCCANCTAGATTTNAATTCTAGCTTTAAAGTAGGACTTTCAAATTGAAATTTATNNTTCTTCTTGTTGAAGAAAAAGTCTTTATTNTAAACTGAAATTTTACTACTCTTNATTTTNCATTCTTCTGTNATTATTCGAAGACCTCTTTTCTCAGCAGTAGTAATTANGTGGCTANCTTTCCTAATAATTCCCGCTTTTTCTTTTGCAATTTTGGTGATTGTGTTACCAAGGTACTCCATNTGGTCTTTNGCAATATTTGTTATTATTCCAATCTGTGCNTCAACAATGTTAGTTGCATCGTGTTTTCCACCAAGTCCAACCTCAAATATATTTATATCTGTCTTTNATTTTGCAAAATGATATATAGATGCAGCNGTAAGAAGTTCAAAAAAACTTAGTTCTATAGANCATGCGACAGANTCTTTAATAATTATTTTAAGTGCTTTATCTAAGTCTTTTAATAAGATTTTTNTATTATTAATNCTTATTCTCTCNTTAATATCTATCAAGTGGGGTGAAGTATATAGGCCAACATTATATTTTGATTTNACTAGAATTTTGCTTAGTTGTGTTGCTACAGAGCCTTTNCCATTTGTACCNGTAATAATAATATTNTTATTTAGTTTAGTTTCNGGGTTATTAAGTCTGCCAAGAACCCTAGCGAGNTTNTTCAAGCCAGGCTTCTTACTGTTACCTAGAGTATTTAGATGNTTTAAGCNGCTATACATTAACCTGGGGGCCAGCTTAGCTTTCTTCCTGATANCATATGAAGATGAATGTGAAANACTGATTGACCNGCATTGGAGCCATTATTCATAACTAGCCTATAGCCTTTATCAATATTCAAATCTTTTGCAATTTTACTTGCCACTACAAAAAGGTTNCCAACAATTTTTATATCTTCATCATCTATGTCTTCNGGCATAGCAATTAATTTTTTTGGAATTATTAAAATATGTATNGGGGCTTGTGGGTTAATATCATTAAATGCAATAGACAAATCATCTTCGTATATTATGTCTGTTGGAATCTCTTTTCTTAAAATTTTTCCAAATATCGTATCATTCATTCTAAACTCTCAAGTATAGCAAACGCTATTGCATGGTTTNAACTATGNCTAATTGATATATGNACCTTTTCTTTCTTATTNTTTTTATTCATAGAGACCCATGGCTTNCCNANCCGATCCTTTTTTATGGTTATGTCTTTAAATGAAAGGGAAGAGCCAATACCNGTTCCATAAGCTTTTGANATNGCTTCTTTCGCNGCGAATTTACCAGCTAAATTTTCAATAAGCTTCTTTTTTGATGNCAAATTTGGAACTTCAATNTTGTTAAAGATTTTGTTAATAAACTTATTNCCCCAACGGCTNTACACTTGCTCGAACCTATTTATTTCTAAAATATCTGTNCCAATTCCCCTAATACTCATTTTTTAATTATATCCTGAAAATTTTGAATAGATTCTTTNATACCATAAAAAATTGAGNNACTTATTACACTATGACCAATNTTNTATTCTTTAATCTCTTTTATTTTTACTAATTTTGNTAGATTTTTAGTTGTTAGNCCATGTCCAGCNGAAACATAAAGATNAATAGACNCAGCAAATATTGCTGCTTTTTTTATTNTTTNAAGTTGGGATTTTAATTCATTACCAGANGAGTTCGCATATTTGCCGGTATTTATTTCTATACCCTGNATATTCATCCCTTTGGCAATTTTGATTTGATANTTTANTGGATCAATGAAAACCATAATATTTATTTCTGAAGACAGTGAATTTACTATTTTTTTNATAAANGTNANATTNTTTTTAATATCTAACCCACCTTCAGTAGTTAGCTCNNTTCTTTTTTCAGGAACTAAAGTAACAGTGTNTGGNTTGATTTTGTTCGCTATCTTAACCATTTCTNGAGTAGGGGCCATTTCAAGATTTAAGTGGAATTTAAATTTTTTCTTAAATCTCACTAAGTCCTCATATTGTATATGTCTCCTATCTTCTCTAAGATGCATTACAATTCCATNAANCTGAGTTTTAATTATTAAATCTACTAAAGAAATTGGATCTGGGTCAANTCCAAGCCTTGCTTGTCTTAAAGTTGCNACATGATCGATGTTNATATTAAGCTTTGTCATTTAGGNCCTCAATAATTCCTTNAAATATTTTAATCTGAGCATTGATTCTTTTTAAATTTTCATCTTGTATCAAGATTCTGATTTTATTTTCTGTGCCAGAATATCTAATATTCAGATAAGAATTAGAGTGAAATTTANAATTAAAGTCTGTGATAAAATTTTGTATTTCTTTTATTTTATTTATGGGTTTCTTTTTATGTACTATAAAACTTTTCAAAACACTTGGGTTTAGCGCAATTTTTGATATTGCATTAATTTTTGATTTCCTCTCTGTCAATAATCCAAGTATATAGATTAGAGATAAATTAGAATCAGATGTATTCAAAAGATTCCTAAAAATATAGTGACCAGAGTTTTCACCACCAAAATTAGAATTTATTTCTTTCATTTTATAGTAAACATTTTTATCTCCAACATCAGTTCTTATTACTTTAATATCCTTTTTTAAAAGCTCACTGTCTAGTGCTGTGTTCCCCATAATAGTAGTAACAAAACTACTTTTAGCTTTGAGACTATTTGAAGCAATATAAGACATTATTTTATCTCCATGAATAATTTCACCCTTCTTGCCTATTATTACGATTCGATCTGCATCACCATCTATTGCTATTCCAAAATCAAGCTTTTTCTTTACTACAAATTTGCTTATTCTATTTAGATTCTCTACACCACAATTTTTATTAATATTCAAACCATTTGGCTTGTCTGATATTGCCTTAAAGCCGACGCCAAAAGCTCTCAGTATTTTCTTTGTAACTTTATAAGAAGAACCATTTGCTAAGTCTATTCCAATGTTGAACTTTCTCAACTTTAGACTATTAAATCTTTTAATTATTTCATTTATGTATTCTTTGTCTGCATTCTCATACTTGAGATTAGTTACTTTAGCTTTAGATAATTTAACCTTCATGTTAAATGTCTTTTCAATTTGTTCTTCATCATTTGTTGATATTTTTTCGCCAGATTCATTAAAGAACTTCAAGCCATTATAGGAATGATCATTGTGAGAAGCGGTTATCATTATCCCAGAGGAATAGGGGTATTTGTTAATGAAAATTGACAAAGACGAGGTAGGCAATACTCCAAGTATAATAGTGTTCAATCCACCCAAATTTATACCCTTGATTAAGTTTTTAGCAATATAGTTAGATGATTTCCTTGTATCTTGAGCTATAAAGATATTTTTCGTATTTTTATAATTTCTTTTTAAGAAAAAAGAAAAAGAATAACCAATCTTGATTAAAGATTCTTCTTTTAAAAAGTTTTTATATGGGAAGTCTCTTATTCCATCAGTTCCGAACATTTTCATACTGACTCCATATCTTTATCATTTCGTTTGTTTCCTTTACATTGTGAACACGGATTAATTTTGCTCCGCTTTGCAAACACAATAATGATGCAACAATAGACCCGTTAATCCTTTCTCTAGGATCTGATATATTTAAAATATTACCTATAAAACTTTTATTTGAAACACCCATCATTATTGGTAGATTTAGACTACTGAACTTNCTANTATCTTTAATTAACNTTAGNTTNTGATTTGTTGTCTTGCCAAAACCAATACCCGGATCAAGAANAATNGATTTTTTATTNATTTTGGAATNTGAACATTGCTTAATTCTCNNAANAAAATAGTCTTTTATATTCTTTGTTATGTTTGTATAAGATGTATTTNTTTGCATATTCTCTGGCATGGATGGAGTATGATTAATNATAACNGCAGCCTTATGNTNACCTATAATACTAGGCATTTTAGAGTCATNCTGAAAACCAGTTACGTCATTAATGATTTCAGCTCCTTCAGAAAGAGCCANGTCAGCAATTTCACTTTTCATTGTATCAATTGAAATAGGTATATCAAAGTTCCTAATTATTTCTATCAAGTTGGTTTTTATTCTTTTNTCTTCTTCTCTTAATGAAATTCTTTCAGAATTAGGTCTTGTTGACTCGGCGCCAATGTCAATTATATCTGCTCCCTCTNTTACCATCCTTTCAACTTGTTTTAAAACTTTTGTTTTTGTTAAGTTTTTAGTTCCATCGTAGAATGANTCTGGAGTAAGATTAAGTATCCCAACAATCAGGGGNTTTNTGTTAATGTTTAAATTCTTNGTTTTTGTTTTTAAAAACATTTAATGATTATTTGATACTTTTTAAAGCAATAGTTGTACCTTGATTAAANCCACCCCAACTAGNGTCGNCATTTGTTGAACCACTATTTGGNTCNTNTGGTTNAGTAGGTGACAANAACTTNTCTAATTCATCTGCATTAACAGTCTCATTTTCAAGTAGAAGGTTTGCAAGATNATGAAGAGCTTGTTCATGTTTTTTTAATAAAGTTATTGCATAATTATATTGATTAACAATTATTTCCTTAATCTCAGAGTCAANTTCTAGACTTGTAGCTTCACTGTANTCCGTCCTTGATGACATATCTTTTCCAAGGAAAACTGCNCCTTCTTTCTGTGCTAGTCTAATTGGNCCAACTTTTTCTGACATTCCCCANTCTGTAACCATTTTTCTTGCCATTTCAGTAGCTCTNTCAAGGTCATTTCCNGCNCCAGTAGTTCTCTCGTCGTAAATAATTTCTTCAGCTGCNCTNCCAGATAAGAGAACAGCAATAGTCTTCAAAAGNTANTCNCTTGTTAGCATGTATCTGTCTTCNGANGGTAGTTGTTGAGTTAAACCTAAGGCCATNCCTCTAGGAATAATTGTAACTTTGTGAACNGGGTCAGTACCAGGAGTTAATTTGGCAACNAGCGCATGACCTGCTTCATGATANGCNGTAACTTTTCTCTCGTGNTNGCTAATAACAAGGCTTTTCCTTTCTGTCCCCATTATTACTTTATCCTTAGCAAATTCAAAATCATCCATAGTTAANGCTTTTTTGTTAGTTCTTGCAGCCCTAAGTGCCGCTTCATTNACTAGGTTCTCNATGTCTGCTCCAGAAAAACCAGGAGTTGATCTAGCAACAATNTTTAATTCTACNTCTTCAGCTAATGGATTATTTCTAGTATGAACNTTCAGAATNGCTTCTCTACCTTTAACATCTGGTCTTGGGACTACAACCTGCCTATCAAATCTACCAGGTCTCAATATAGCAGGATCCAAAACATCTGGCCTATTTGTNGCTGCCATTACAATAATTCCTTCTGTAGATTCGAATCCATCCATTTCAACAAGAAGTTGGTTTAGGGTCTGTTCTCTTTCATCATGACCACCACCAAGTCCAGCTCCTCTATGTCTACCCACTGCGTCTAATTCATCAACAAAAACAATGCAAGGTGAGTTCTTCTTAGCTTGAACAAATAAATCTCTGACCCTTGATGCACCAACACCAACAAACATTTCCACGAAATCACTACCACTAATGATTAAGAATGGTACACCTGCTTCACCAGCTATTGCCTTAGCTAAAAGTGTCTTTCCAGTTCCAGGCTCTCCGACTAAAAGGATACCTTTTGGTATTCTTCCTCCAAGATTTGTGAATTTTTTGGGACTTCTTAGAAATTCTACTATTTCTTGTACTTCATCTTTTGATTCATCGATACCAGCAACATCATTAAAGTTCTTCTTATTCTCATCTTTATTAAGCAATCTAGCTTTACTTTTTCCAAAACTCATTGCTCCTTTACCACCAGCTTGAATCTGCCTAAAGAAAAAAATCATAATGAAGATTAAAAGAATCATAGGTGCCCAATTAACTAAGAATCCTACTAATCCACTTTCTTGATCAGATTTAAAATTAAAATTTATTTTCTTTTCAGAAAGTTTAGCAAGCAAGTCATCTCCTACAGGGCCGTAGGATTTGAAAAATTGAGGCTTTCCATCGCCTGAGGGTATTAAAAACTCTCCCGAGATCTCGTTGCCTTTAATCTCAACTCTTAAGACTTGACCTGATTCAACAACATTTAAGAATTCGCTGTAATTTAGGTCCGAATATTCCTTCTTGCCTTCTGATAATATTTGATAAGCACCCATTAAGGATGCAAAAATAATAAACCAGACAAATAGATTCTTTATAAATGCATTATTCATTTCTACTTAAAATATAACTAATAAAGCTAAGTAAAGATACCAGTGCTTAAATATCTTTCTCCAGTGTCACATAGTATCGTAACTATTCGTTCTCCTGGCTTCATTTTCTTTGCTTGCTCTATTGAAGCTAAAACATTTGCTCCTGCAGAGACACCAACGAAAAGCCCATATTCTAAAGCCAGTCTTTTTGTCATTTTAACGGCATCTACTCCCTTAATTCTTATAATTTTGTCATAAGATTTTTTATCTAAAGTTTCAGGGATAAAACCAGCACCAATTCCTTGGATTAAGTGTGGATTTGATTCTCCACTAGAAAGAGTAGGGCATTCATCTGGCTCAACTGCGACAATATTAATACCTGGAATCTTATCTTTTAGAACTGAACCAACACCTGTTATTGTTCCTCCAGTTCCAACACCAGCGACAAAAGCATCTATTTTAAGTTCTGTTTGTTTTATTATTTCAATTGCCGTTGTTTTCTTGTGAGCTTCAGGGTTATTTTCATTGTCAAACTGCTTAGGTGAAAAGGAGTCTTCTATTTCTTTTAATAGCTTATTTGATTCATCAATTGAACCTTGCATTTGTTTAGACTTTGGTGTGAGTATTACTTTTGCTCCATAAGCTGATAACATCATCCTTCTTTCTTCACTCATGTCCTCCGGCATTGTTAAGATTAATTTGTAGCCTTTTGAAGCACATATCAGAGCAAGGCCAATACCAGTGTTACCACTAGTTGGTTCAACAATTGTTGTCCTTGAAGGACTTATAGTTCCTTTCTTTTCAGCATCTTCAATCATATTCAGACATATTCTGTCTTTTATGCTGCCACCTGGATTAAGGCTTTCGAGTTTTCCATAAATCTCCACATCTTGGTTTTCAAACAAGTTTTCTAAATTTATCAGGGGTGTATTTCCTATTGTTTCAAGAATGCTATTGAATACTTTCATTATTTATACTTCTTATTTAGGACAAGTAAAAGTACTTTATTAAAAACGTCCTCATCATATTTTAATAACTCCAACAAATGTGGTCTTAAATCATGCCAAAAGATTTCTTTTTTCATTGATTCATTTTTTACTTTTAGAATTAAACCTTTTAATATCTGGTCATCAACGTTAGTTAGAATTTCTTTAAAGCTCACCATCTAAATTTACCTAAGTCAAAATTAAAATAAAGATTTAATAAGGCCGCCATCAATATTTATTGAATTTCCAGTAATATAACTTGATTTTTCTGAACATAAAAATGCAACAAGAGATGACAACTCCTCAGGTTTTCCTATTCTACCAATTGGTAAATCGTCTCCTAATGCTTTAAGTATTTCATCTTGACTTATTCCAGATTCTTCAGATTTAGTTTTAGCAATATTAATTATTCTATCTGTAAGAATTCTGCCAGGTAAAACATTGTTTACCATAATATTGAATTTAGCATATTCAGTGGAAATTGATTTAGAGAAAGCAGAAACTGCTGCTCTAGTAATGTTAGATAAGATAAGATTCTCAATCGGCTGCTTTGCAGAAGAAGAAGTAATGTTTACAATTCTTCCCCAGTTATTTGATTTCATTATTGGCAGTACTAGTTTTGTAAGTGCAAAAACATTTTTTAAATTTTTATTTATAGCAAGATCCAATTGTTTTTGACTAACTTTACTAAAATTTCCTGGATCTGGACCACCACAATTATTTATTAATATATCAATTCTTTTACTTTTAGAAATTGAAAAATCATAGAGGGTTTTAATGCCGTCATCATTAGATAAGTCTGCTTGTATTAAGTGATAAGAGCCTTTCAGTTTTTCTCTGTCTAATTTTTCTTGAGCATTTTTTAAATTAGCTTCACTTGATGAGGAAATTACAACTTCACAACCTTCCTCAACAAGAGACTTAGCTACTGCAAACCCAAGACCCTTTGAAGAAGCGCATACAATTGCAAACTTGTTATCTAAACCTAAATCCATACTACTTAATGTATAATAAAATTGTGAAAAAGATAAATCTTTATTACAACGAAAAAAATACTCTGATAGTTGCTTTCCTGTTAAATTTTATAATCTTTTTAGTTGAACTTTATTATGGATATGTAGAAAATTCAGCTGCCTTATTGGGAGATAGTGCGCACAATATTGGCGATGCTGCAATTCTTGGTTCTAGTATCTTTGTTATTTCGTCTTCTCATAAAGTCAAAGGAAGACTAGCAATAATTAAGTGTTCAATATGGGCAGGATTTGGATTGTTAGCTTTATACCAGGTCTTTATTAGCTATTCATATGGACTAATACCTTCAGCTGCAATTATAGGATGGATTGGATTCTCTGCTCTTCTAATGAATATTTTTGTAACTCTTTTATTAGGAAAATTTAAAGATAATGATGTTAATATTAAAAGTGCTTTTATCTGCTGTAGGAACGATGCGATTGGTAATGTTCTAGTAATACTAGCTGGTTTTTTAGTTTACAAACTTCAATCAAATTGGCCTGATTTGGTTGCAGGTTTAATTATTAGTACTATAATTTTATATAGTTCAATATCCTTAGGTATAGAGAGTTATAAAGTTGCTAAGACGGGTGAATACAATGTTTAGTTTTTTTATTAAGGTTTTTNAAATATGAATATTTCTTTGATGCTAAAGGAGTGGTCTTCCGCAATTAAATTTTTTCAAAATTATAAGACATCTCTNATTTTNAGGAAGGGNGGTATNCATGAAAAGAACTTCAAAGATGTNGATTCATATTTTGGCTTCTTTCCAACTTTTGANCATGAATCTAGNGATANTGTAAAGAAAGACTTTCAAAATAAAAAATATTTACTAGAACAAAAAGTTGACTATAGTGGNACCTTTGAAATGGAATTCGTAGGCAAGATCATTAAATCATATGAGATAAGTTCANTATCAAATTTAACNCTACTTGANGATTTTCATCATTGGGAAAACTCCTATTTAGTTGAAAGATTTAATTTTAAACCATCAAATCCTNTAAGGTGCTATTTGCTAGATTTNTATAAAATTAAAATNCCAAAAAAAATTATCTATAACCCTGATAAAGCAAAAGGATGTTCNTCTTGGTTTGAAATAGAGAATCCAGTTGAAATACATAGTATTGAGAAAATTAATGATTTGATGCGGCAGAATAAGATNACAAAGTTACTGGAAAGTTTTTAGTTACCCCTTTGCTTTTTTTACATCNTTACTTATTGAGTCAGCAACAGANTTCTTTGTTGTTTCAGCATTTTGACCTGTAACACTTTCNATTGACTGTTTAGTAGCATCTTGGCCTTCANTTGGNGNAGATGTATGAGTTANTTTNGGCTTTCTTGCATAATCAGTAGAGTACCAGCCATCTCCTTTCAACTGAAACGANGACAATGAGATAAGTTTTTTTACTTTCTTTTTANTNCAATAAGGACATTTCTTTAAATCTTCATCNCCAAATGATTGCAGTTCTTCAAAAATTTTATTACAACTTTTACATTCGTATTCATAAATAGGCATAAAAAAACTCCAATTGTAATAAATGAATATATTTATATTTGTTCAATAATTCAAGAGCCCAATAAAATCTCTTGCATTAAAAACCTCTCCATTTTCTGTAGCTTCATTGCTTGCCAAATACAAGAATATGGGAATTATGTCTTTGGGTTGAGGAATTTTGGACTGATCTTCGTTAGGAAGAGCCTCTTTTCTCATTTTAGTTGCTGTAGCTCCAGGGTTAACCGAATTGACTGTTATAGATGTTTCTTCAAGTTCTTGAGAAAGAATCAAAGTTAATGCTTCCATTGAAGCTTTAGAAACGGAATAAGAACCCCAATTAGACCTGGGGGATCTGCCAACAGAGGAGCTTACAACTATAATTGAAGCTTTTTTGGATTCTTCAAGACAATTTAGCAAAGATTTGATTAAAAGGTACTGACTATTCAGGTTTACATTAATAGTCTCGCACCAAGACTTATAGGAGGAATTCTTAATAGGGCCAACTTCACCAAGTACCCCAGCATTTAAAATAAGAACATCTAATTTTTGAAATTTATCACGAATGGCTTTACATAAACCCTTTATTGATTCCTCGCTAGATAGATTAAGCTGTTCCGGATAAAAATTCCTTTCAAATTTATTTGTTAAAGATTCTAAATTAGACTTGTCTCTACTTGTGCCAATGACAATGTTTCCTAAATCTAGAAATTTCTCAGTAAGAGCTAGTCCTATTCCACGAGAAGCACCTGTGACAAGTATAGTTTTTGATTTCAAGTACTGTAAATTAAGTTTGCCTATATCCACAAAGAATATTTTAACTAAAAAAAAATCTTTTTTCTCAATTATGAATTGTTCTTGTATCTCTTTACTTGCTAATGATTGGAGGAACTAAACCAAGAATAAATGTTAAGACAACAGGAACTATAATAGAGAACATGTATAAGGATTCTAAGTTGAATGCCAACAAAAAGCTTGGAAGAAAAAGAGAAAAAACATAAGCAATGGGCAGCCATTCATGCGAACCCATTTCGTTAACACGTTTTTTAGCTATAAAGAAGGAGAAAATTAAAACAAATATACCAATAAATCTTGGAAGCATCTTGGTTAAAAAAAACATTAGAAAGGATATTTTGTCGGGTCCAATAGAGAAAAAAATTGTATTGCCAATCTCTGCAAGGATTAATGATAGAAAATTCAGGATTAGTATTGATTTCCAAAAAGTACCTCTATCCAGAGTTCCACTTGTCGATAGTAAAAGAAATTTTAGATCCATTCATACATTTTATCTTATGGTGTTGACTTTTGTTCTATATTTTTGTTAAAACATAAGTAAAGGCAAATTTCCTTTCTGATCTGAAAGAAATTTACTTCTCTTGTGCTCCTCCTCTTCTTTGCTTTTAAAAAGGAGTTCTTTATGGACAAGCAAACTAATAAAGCAGCAAGTTCTGATTTTAAGACTAAAAACTACTGTCCTTCATGTCTTCAATTTAAGAATATAGAAAAGCAAATATCCATGATAATTGAACATAAGCGAAAAGAATATGATCTAATCTCACATTGTCCCGATTGCGGTACAACTCTTAAAAGAAAGAATAGATTCTTTGACTTAGGAGGTGGTGATTAGTTAGATTGGATAAAAATTCTAGTATTTCTTTAGCATCAAGAATTAAATACTTAACTGCAAAACATAGAGCATTAGATATTCAGATAAAAGATTCATGGAATTCTTATGTTAAAGATTCAATTATAAAAAAATTAAAGTTTGAAAAAGCTAAGCTAAAACAAGAAATTGATAAGATAGGAAAGAAAAGCTAAATT
>NZWJ02000025.1 GCA_002701925.2 bacterium | reverse complement strand
TTGTGATATAAAAAAGTCCACAAAAGTTTTTGAAGCATACAAAAAAAATAAAATACAAGAAAGGCACAGACACCGCTATGAAGTTAACCCCGAATACCATTCTATTCTATCAAGGAATGGTTTAATCTTTAGCGGAATGTCACCAGATGGGAATTTAGTCGAAGCGATTGAAATTAAGAAACACAAATGGTTTGTCGCATGCCAATTTCATCCTGAGTTTAAGTCAAAGCCATTCTTGGCGCATCCACTCTTTGTCCAGTTTGTCAAACAAGCTTCTAAAAAAACTTAATGGTAAATAATAATAAATATTTAATTGCTGAGATTGGTTCAAAACTATATTTAGGGATCGAAAACTCATTTGACAAAAAGAAAAGGAAGCATACTTTAACTTTGCTTTCTTCTAGTTCAAAAGCTGAAGTGCTTAGTAAAAATATTCATGATTTGATTCCGACGTTCAAATTAGAAGATGATAAAATTGCAGACTTAGAATTTTACGATTTTTGGTTAAGTTTATTGGAAGTAAAGAATTTGTATAAAGTAGATGACTTCATTGACCAAGCAGTTAAGTTCTTTTCAATTCAGTCAATTTCGGGTGTAAATACTTTTTTAGTGGAATTTAACGCTGATTTTTTATACTTTAAGTTTATTGACAAGAATATTTATTTAAACTCAAAAGAAGTAGTAGAGAAAATTAGCGAGAATATATCAAAGAAAGATGATAGAGCTAGAATAATGGAGAGTTTCATTCAGTGCTTGTCAAATGAATCCGTGATTGATGAGATGAAGTACTCTCTACCAATAGCTGTAATAAAAAGTTATTTTTCTGGCTCAAAAAAATATTCTAAAAGTTTTATATCATTATTGATGAAAATTTCTGCTTCAGAGAATGATGAAGATCTAGTAAATTTCTTAAAATCGAAAAAAATTTTTGATGTTACCTTTGAACCCTTTAATTTGGCAAACAATTTAAATAATAATTTCTCTTATAAAAACAATATAAGCCTAGCAAGTAAGTTCGCTGACAAAGGGGATCTTGCAATAAAAGCTTTTACGGTGGATGATTCCTCGACCTATGACTATGACGACGCTATTACAATTACCAAGTTGGATAACTCTTATATTTTATATGTTCACATTACAAATTTTTCTGATTTATTTGATTATAAATCTGATTTTGCTCTTGAGGCTAAAAATAGACTGAATACAATTTATGGTCCTATTGAAAATTTCAATCTATATAGTGATGATTTAATATCTGAAATGTCTTTAAAAGAAGGCTTTATCAGAAAGGCTATTTCTATTAGGTTTGAAATTAAAGATTATGAAATAATCTCTGCTTCTATCGAGAATACTTATATTAGTATTGTTAAGAATTATTCTTACGAAGAATTCGAATTACTACTCAAAAATAAAGAAGAATTTAATTTTCTTAATAAATTGACCAAACTTTTATATGAAAAAAGAATTAAGGATGCTGATTTTAAACTTTTTAATTCAGAGGTATCTATTAAGGCGGACAAAAACAATAATCTTTATCTAAAGGTAATGAAAGGACTCGATTCTTATAAGGTAATTTCCGAGCTCATGATTTTAACAAATTATTATTTTTCTGAATTTTTTATTGAGAATAAGATTCCAGGACTTTATAGGAATCAGAAGAAATCAGAAGATTTAGAGGTAAGTACTATTGACGACAACCCTGAGTTTTATTTTTATAGAAAAGTATCACCGGTTAATATTTCAACAACTCCTAGCCCTCATTTTGGCCTAGGTTTAAAATCATATATTCAGATGACATCTCCAATTAGAAGGTATCTTGATTCCTTAATGATTTGGCAATTAGATCACTATTTGAAAGAAAATAAACCTTTATTTTCAGATGAACTATTAAATGAAGCCTCCTTAACTAACATCAACTCCTTGAGTTCAAATAAAGATAAAAGTAAGAAGAACCAGAAATTCTGGGTATTAAAGTTTTTAATTCAAGAAGAGATAAAATTTTTATCTGGATATATTTATGCAAGTCTAAAGGATAAGTACGTAGTCTTCTTTAATGAGTTTAATTTCTTTGATTCAATTATGAAGAAAAATTGTAGAAAAACTTATTATAATGATGATGCAATAGAAGTATCATTTGATTACATAGATTTGAAAAATCTAGAAATTAAGTCAATGTTTGACACAGATTGAGCAACCCCACAGTTTATAATCTTTTTTTCATGACCTATTTTGTGTATAATAAATATTCATTATTCACCAAAAGAATAAGCTTGTATGCGTGGTGATTTTAGGAGGCCTGTTTTGTCTGAAATATTAACTTTAATTGATAATAGAACTAGTAAGGAATACGAGATTGAAATACACGATGGTAATATCAGAGCTAAAGACTTAAGGCAAATCAAAGTAAATGATGATGATTTTGGCATGATGAGCTATGACCCATCTTTTGAGAATACTGCTTCATGTAAAAGTAGCGTAACTTTCATTGATGGCGATGAGGGAATATTAAGATACAGAGGCTATCCAATTGAGCAACTTGCTGAGAGTAGCAGTCAACTGGAGGTTTCTAAGCTATTAATCGATGGTGAACTACCCTCAGAGCAGGAGCTCTCTCGTTGGGTTTTAGACATAAAAGCTAACAATAGTGTTCCAGAGGATATTAATAATATTATAAAAGCATTTCCTGTAAGTGCACATGCTATGGGTGCTTTGACAAGTCTAGAAGCAGCATTATCAACTTTTTACCCTAATTCAAAAGATATTNCTGATGACAAAGAGAATTACTTAAGTATTTGTAGGCTGGTTGCNCAAGTNCCAATTTTAGCTGCTAATTTCTTTAGACATACACAAGGACTATCTATTGTCCCACCTGATAATTCACTTGACTATGCAGAAAATTTCTTAAATATGATGTTTGAGGGTGATAATAAGAAGCTTCATCCTGACTTGGTTAAAGCAATGGATACTTTATTAATTCTTCATGCAGATCACGAGCAAAATTGTAGTGCAAGCGTGATGAGAAATGTTGGTAGCTCGGAACCGGATCCTTTTTCAGCAGTGTCTGCTGCAACAGCTGCTCTTTACGGTCCGCTTCATGGCGGTGCAAATGAAGCAGTGCTTCAAATGTTGACTGAGATCGGTAGCGTTGATAATATTCCATCTTTCATTGAAAAAGTTAAGAAGAAAGAAGTAAAGTTGATGGGATTTGGACATAGAGTCTATAAAGCTTACGACCCTAGGGCCAAGTATCTTAAGCTAGCTGCAGATAAAGTATTTAATGTAACTGGAACTAACCCGTTGTTGGACATAGCGCTTGAACTTGAATCTATCGCTCTTAGTGAAGATTATTTCGTAGCAAGGAATCTTTACCCGAATGTAGACTTCTACTCAGGGTTGATATATGAAAGTATGGGAATCCCTAAAGATATGTTCACAGTGTTATTTACCATTGGTAGAACTCCTGGTTGGCTAGCTCAATGGAAAGAGCTTCTTTCTGATAAAGAGCAAAAGATAGCAAGACCAAGGCAGGTTTATACTGGATATGATTCTCGTGATTATGTTTCAATTGATAAAAGATAACCTACATTAATATCTTAAGAAAATTTGGGTTTATACCTAGAAAAATTGCAACAAATACACATAAACTTATCAAAATTTTATTAATATTACTAACAGTGAAAGCGGACTTACTGTCCATTGATTTACTTGAGAATATATTACTTATAATCCTTAAATAGTAATAGAAAGAAATCCCTGCACTTATTAAAATAGTTATTGGTATCAAAAGTCCATAAGTTTTATATGCTATTATAGCAATATTAAATTTCCCCCAGAATCCAACAAATAATGGTGCACCAGCAAGCGATAAAAGAAAGCATGTTATTGACAAAGCAAGGAAAGGAGAATCTTTATATAAGCCTTTAAGGTCTTCAACTTTAAAAATATCGGTAATTTTTGGTAGTGAATTCAGCGCAATATACAAGCCAATATTGCTAAATATGTAAAATGTGAAATAAAGAATTAAAAAACTAGATGAGATGCTACTAGGAATAATTGAGCAGATTAACATTATTCCAGCATGCGGAATTCCTGAGTAGGCCAAAAGTCTAAAGAGATTATTTTGTTTTATACTTAATATTGAACCAAACAACATTGAAAAAAGACTAACTACAACTATTATATTTAAAATCTTATTGTTTAAAAAGCTTGAGGATAATTCATTAAAAAAGAAAAATATGAATGCAATTATTGAAATCTTTGGAATCGTGCTTAAAAAGGGCAATATGTTCATAGGAGCAGACTCATATGTGTCAGGTACCCAGAAATGAAATGGATAAAGAGCACATTTAAAGCTTATAGGGATTAGTAGTAATATTGTAGCAAGAACTAATAAATAGTCTTTTGAAACCCAATTAATATCTACAAATAAAGTACTACCAGATAATGAGTAAAAAAGTACAGAAGAAAAAATTAGAAATACAGTAGACAGAGTTCCAAAAAAGAAAAGTTTTGTTGCGGCCTCAATAGATTTAGAGGAATTTGGACCCATAGCAGAAACAAGATAAATTGGAATACTTAGTAGTTCAAAAGCAATAATCATGGTAAAAAATTCTCTTGAAGATACAACAAGCATCCCACCAACTAAAGATAGAATCAACAAAAAGCAATATTCGTTGAAATACTCCTTAAACTGATCTGTTTTTGAGTTTGATACGAAAAGTAAGCCGAAAAGTGTTCCCAGAATACTAAGCAGCTTAATATTATTTGTTAACGAATTATTCTCAAAAGTACCATTCATAAATACTCCTTCTGGAACTCTGTAAATGATTGCGAGCATAGAAAGAATTGACCCAATAATTAATAAAATCTTATTAGTAATTCTTTTATCTTTTTGATCAACCATAGAGTTAATTAGAAGGCCAAATGATAAGATAACTAAGATTATTTCTGGAAGTAAAAAACTTAAATCATACATACTAACCACCCAAGGTAATTTTAATAGACTCTCCATTTATAAAATTTAAAAAGAAGTTTGGAAAGATTCCAATAATACAAATTATGATAACCAACAAAAGGCATATATACCTTTCTTGAGGGTTAAGGTCTGTGCTGTTGTTAGTACCAGGNACATATTTAAGGCATATTTTTTTAACCACCCTAAACATATACAAAGTAGTTATAAATATTCCAAATAGAGGAATAATGATTAGAAGATATTGTCCATTCAAGATGATACTGTTCATTATTAGGAATTCTGCAATAAAACCGCTGGTTAAAGGAAACCCTATACTTGCAAAAGCACAAAAAATAAAAATATAAGATAGAGTAGGGGAGTTATCTGCTAAAGAGTTTAATTTCTTAATTGATCTTGTTCCTTTCATCTGCTGGATAAGACCGACAGCAAAAAATAATAAACTAATTGTTAATCCATGAGATATTGTTTGTAAAATAGCGGAGCTATAGCCAACTTCATTGTTCATTGCCAACGCAAGAAAGATGTATCCTATATGTGAGAGCGATGCATAAGCTGCCATATATTTAAGGTCATCTTGCATCATGGCCGTGAANGCTCCATAAACTATATTTATTGAAGCAAGNAAGATTAATAGANTAGAGTAATCAANGAANGTANNGTTGAAAATCGGGATAATAANTTTGATGAACCCAATGATTCCAATTTTCATTAGAATTCCTGCAAAAATTATTGAGCCTGCAGTAGGAGCCGTTCCATGNCCATCTGGAGCCCAAGTATGTAATGGCCANAATGCNGAATGTGAACCAAAACCAAGAAACAATAATATGAAAGATAATTCTAAGTGTTTAAAATTAACATCAGAAATCAAAAGTTCTCGGATTGAAAAAGTTCCTGCTGATATACCTAAAATAGCNAAACCGAGAAATATCATAAGGGATCCTGCAATTAGATAAAGAGTTATTTTATAAGCTCCATATTTTTTAGTACCAACATTTAAACTATTTAGAATATTCTTGAAAGGACCTGATACTTCTCTTCTTANNTCATAACCCCAATTCATTATCATTAAAAACATAGGGACAACAGCAATCTCATAAAAAAGGAAAAAAACAAATAAATCATTAGAGATTATTAATCCATATATTCCAACTGAAATAATCAAGATTAAAGAGTTAATTTCATTCACACGTTTTTTTAAATTCAATGTAGAGAAAAGAGCTGTAATTATTGCAATATTAGAGAGGAACAATAAGGAAATTGAAATTTTTGTTATAGAAAAAGACATTGATACATTAAGACTAGGAAATATATCGTAAAGAGTAATAAATTGGTTAAAAGATGATACATGTGAAAGATTATTGAAGATTGAGTAAATTATAATTATTAATGAGACAACAAATGAAACAATTAAAGGAAAGTATTTAACAATTCTTTCATTCTTTGAATAGTAATTTATTGTTAAGGCCCCAATTAGGGGGACTAGTAATATTAAGATAGGAAACATTAAGCTAATACCTCGACCAATAATAATTTATCTAATATGCTTAGAACAAGAATGAGTAGCAAGAAAAATAATATAGCCCTAGTAGCATACCTTTTTGCCAACCCATCTTGTAGGCCCATAAGATTTTTAGAAATGCTTACCAATTTGAAAGGAATATAGTTGATTACACCATCAATTATATTCCTATCAAACCATGCAATAAATAATGAGGTTGATTTAAATACTTTTTCATAAATTTCAAAATATATTTTTTCAGTGTCTAGGAGCTTATACGCACTTTCTTTTATATTAATTAATCCCTCTATAGTGTAATTGGGATATTTATAGTAAATGACAAAACTAGCAATCGTGAGTATCTGTATCATTACTATTCCAAGGAATGTATGGGGGACCTGATTTAATAAGACATTCTCACTAAATAGTGAATAAGTTATGGGACCTAAAAGTGAGAAAGAGCCCAATATTATCAAAGGAATCGTAAAGCAAGGAGAAGCTTTTCGAATTGTTTTATTAGTGTTATCAAAACTAATAATTGTTAGAAATATTTTTGCTGAATATAATGCTGTGAAGAATGTCCCAATTAATACGATTGTTGCCTCTATATGCATTTGATTATTAAATAATGAAAAAATAATAAATTCTTTAGAGTAAGAACCTGTAAAGAAATAAATTGAAGATAATGATAAACAGCCGACTAGAAGNACNACACCTAGTANNGAGTTGATACTAATTGAAGATTTGAGGTCTTTAAGATAAGAAGATCCTTTCGATACNATTATAATNCCAGCAAAAAGGAACAACATTGATTTAAAGAAGCTATGAGAAAACATATGGAAGTATGCTAAGTCTGGTCTTCCAATTCCTAAGCCAATAAACATTAANCCAATATGNGAAATTGTTGAGAATGCCAAAATCTTCTTTAAATCTTCCTCATAAAATGCAACGATAGANGAGGCAACAGCAGAGATTATACCAGCATATAANAGTGTATTTTTNATCATNTCNCTNGAACTTAGTATCGGATAGAGCTTGTATAGCAANAATATTCCTGCTACAACCATTGTTGCAGAGTGTATTAANGCAGATACTGGAGTTGGTCCNTTCATAGCCTTAGGGAGCCAGATATTGAATGGAAATTGAGCAGACTTTGTTAAAACACCAATAACTATACAAAGCATTGAAACTTCCAAAGCTGAAGAAACNTTAAATTCATCAATATTGCTTAGNGCACCAATATCAAGAGTTCCNACAATAGAGAATATGACTATGATTCCACTTAGGAAGAATANATCACCTAGTCTAGTAANCCAAAAAGCTATTGTAGATGACTTGATAGCATCATTATCTTTNTTCCAAAAGCCAATTAAGAAATAAGATGAAAGACCTAAGAATTCCCATAAAATAAAGCTACTGAATAAGTCATTTGAGAGAGTAAACAAGAACATTGATGNAATAAAGATTATNAAGAAAAGAAAGTATTTAGTATGTGCTTCAAAATTTTCAGAATCAATAAATTTTGAAGAATATGCNATAACTAANATTGATATACCCAGTACAACTGATGACATTAGNTTNTANTCGCTNTTAAAAACAAAATTTAAGGAGATTGTATTATNATTTATTGACAAAAACTGAACTANGTAGTTNGAATGAATAAATTCGAATGATACNAAAATTAAGATTATAGAATAGATTANAATGGAAGAAATATAGTTANAACTTTTAGAGCGNAGGAAATTTTTATTAAAATAAATCANCAATATTGGAATTAGTGATAAATAAAANACAAACTCACCCATGCTATATATCCTTCAACTTATTTAAATTATTNAGATCAATTGTTTTATTGATTCTTTGATTTAGGATGAATATTGCTAGNCCAATTGCTACTTCACAAGCTGTTATGACTANAATAAATAAAATAAATATATTTGCAATATCATTTGAATAAGCTTTACAGATTGTAATGAATAACAAATTTATTCCATTTAAAAAAAGTTCAATACCAATNAATATTGANAATATATGTTTCTTGCTCAGCAGCATAAAGATTCCTATTGAGCTAATTAGAATAGATGTATATACAAGCAAGAAGAACATTTCTACTTGATCTCCTTTCTAAATTTCAACAAAGTTAAGCACCCAACTATTGTTGCAAGTAGTAGAATTGATGATATTTCGAGTATAAAAACCCAATCATTAAAAAGAGATTTGCTGACATTTTTTGTAGATGCAATAGAATTAAGGTCGAAGTTTTTTTCAAGATCGATAAAAGTTTGTGACTCAGAAATTAAGAAGGATAGCGTAATAAAGAAAATGAATGAAATTGTAATTGCTAGGATAGGACGGCTAAAGGTCTCTCCCAGATTATTATAGTCCCAATTTCCAGTGAGGAAAATTGAGAAAAGGAAAAGCACTAGGGTTCCACCTGTGTACAAAAGAATTTGTATTATTCCCAGTAAAGTAGACCCCACAACTATAAAGATGAAAGCTATTAAGAAAAGTGTTACACCAAAGAAGAAAGTAGACCTAATTATTTTAGAGCTTAAACATGTAGTAACAGCAGTACATACAGATAGAATACAAAAAAGAAATACCAGTGATTCAGTCATCTAACTTCACCTTTGATGGTTCATGGCTACTTTGCAAAAGACTTCCTGTAGCCCAAGAGTCACCATATTTTTCGGCATTTCTCATCATTTTGTTCTTAGTTAGATACAAGTCAGCCCTTGATGTGGTTGGTTTTTCTGGTGTTCTCATCATTATTATTGCATCAACTGGGCAAACTTGAACACATAATTCACATTGAATACAGCTTTGTAAATCAAGGTTAAATTTCTTTGCCCATCCTCTACCATCTCTTTTCTCTATTTCAATATCTATTATTTGAGATGGACATATCCTCTCGCACAGCTTGCATGCTATACAGTTCTCATCTCCAGTCTCTTTATCAGATGTTAAACCAAAAGTTCCTAATCTAAGTTTGTCAGGTAATGTTCTTTGCTCATCAGGGTAGTTGATAGTAACAGCGGGTTTAGTAATATTACTCAATGTAAACTTAAGATTTCGGTAAATATTTTTACAAATTTTTAATATGCTCATATTAATTAAAATCCAGATAATACTTTACGATACAAGCCAATAATAAGCCTATGAATGATAAAGGTATTAATTTTATCCAATTAAATTTCAATAATTGATCAATTCTAACTCGAAAAAAGCTCCATCTAATAAATAGAATCAACGTAAAGAACATTAGAGCTTTAATAACTATAAGTATATTTGAAGTAAAGAAGGGTCCATTGGGTCCGCCAAAGAAGATTATAGAAGCTAAAACACAAATCCCAAAAAGATGAACGTATTCTGCTAAATAAAATAAGGCAAATTTAATTCCAGAATATTCAGTTGTATAACCAGAGATTAGTTCTGACTCAGCTTCAGATAAATCAAAAGGTATTCTATTCCCTTCAGCTAGAGCAGAAATCATAAATATGATAAAGCTTAATTGCCCCAAAACAGGATAAAATATTATCCAATTATTTTCTTGAAAAATTATTATACTTGAGAAGCTTAGGCTTCCAATTAAAATACATGGAATCAACAGTGAGATAATAAGTGGAATTTCATAAGAGATTATTTGAGCTGTCATTCTAAGTACTGAGACAAGAGAGTATTTGTTGTTAGACGACCAGCCTGCAACAAATATTCCTATAATTATTAAGGAACTAATTGCAATAAATAACATCAAGCTTAAGTCAGCTTTAACCATAGGATTGTCAAAGTAAAAAGGTAATAAAGCAAAAGAAGCTAAGCTTACAACCATTATCCATATTGGTCCGAAGTTAAATAATAACCTATCAGAATTTCTAGGAATTGAATCATCTTTGGCCATGAGTTTTAATGCGTCGGCAAGTGGTTGCAACCACCCATGTGGAGAGCCAACTAAATATGGTCCTATTCTAGATTGCATTTTAGCTGCAACTTTTCTTTCAAGCCATACCAAGTATGCAACAATTAGTACTAGTATTGAAATTGTCTTAAATATTGGTAAAGCGAATGTAATAAAACTGTTTAACATCTACCTATCTACGTCTCCAAATACAGGATCAAGAGAGCCCAAAATAACAACTGAGTCTGCAAAATAAGTTCCAGGTAAGAGTTTCTCTATTATCGATAAGTTCGAAAACGAAGGTGCCCTTATCTTCATCCTGTAGGGAATAGAGCTACCATCTGACACTATAAAAAAACCAAGCTCCCCTCTGGGAGACTCAACTGAAAAGTAAGATGAACCCTTTGGAGGNCTTGTTANNTTTGCACTTTTAAGNGGCTTTCGNGTACTGAGNTCNCCAGAAGGAANTCCTTCAATGATTTGCTCAACAATTCTTAATGATTNAACATTCTCNTTCATCCTGACCAATGTTCTATCGTAAGCATCACCATTTTTNCCNATAGGAATATCGAAGTNGAACTCCTTGTAGCANTCATANGGCTTGTTTTTCCTTAAATCAAAATTTATACCTGAGCCTCTGGAAACTGGNCCAGATCCACCCGACTCTTGTACTAGTTCTTTTGAAATTATNCCTATATCTTTAGTTCTTTTTATAAAAATTTGGTCATTCGATATCATATCGNAATAATCTTCAAGGATTGGCCTCAAGTGTTTAATTAAACTTTCAATCTTTTTAACTACTTCTGGTTTNAAATCATACCTTACNCCACCAATTTGATTCATGTTAGTGTGGAAGCGAGTACCAGTTAGTTCCTCCATTATATCTAAGATCTTTTCTCTTTCTCTGAAGCAATAAAGGAAAAGACTTGCGCCTCCACCCAGAGCCCCTCCNAAGTCTAGACCGTATGTNCCAAGAGCAACTAAGTGTGAGCTAATTCTCTGAAGCTCTGCNACAAGAACTCTAATATATGAAGCTTTTCTCGTAACTTCAATCTCACAAATTTTTTCAACAGCATTAACAAATCCAAGAGAATTTGAAGTGGGAGACAGGTAATCATCTCTTTCTAAAACTGGNGCTATTTGATCATAGTCTAGCTTTTCTGTTAATTTTTCGACACCCCTGTGNAAGTAGCCCAAAAAGGANTCGATTTTNTTAATTTTCTCNCCCTCNAGGTATAGTTTTAGTCTNAAAACACCATGTGTTGAGGGATGTTGAGGTCCCATATTTAAGGCCAAATCACCGAAGTCTTTTTCTATAACTCTGTTTTCCACTCTTCATATTCCTTTTTTGTCGGCCTATATGGATAGCAATGTGTATCCATAACATAATCTTTTTTTAGAGGATGCCCAATCCACTCATCAGGCATCATTATTCTCTTCATATTTTTATGACCAGTAAAATTAATTCCAAATAAATCAAAAACTTCTCTCTCCTGCCAATTAGCCCCAAAATAGATATTGGATAATGATTCAATTTCCAAATCATGATCAAGTTTAATGTTAAATTCTACATCTTCATTGGTAGAATTATTACCAATGAAATAAGTTAGAATCAATCCTTCCTCAAAATCTGTTGCAGTAATAAATTTTAAATAATTAAATCCTTTATTCTTGAGCTCTGTTGCAAAGCTTAAGATTAAATTTTTATCAAGGAATTTAGATTCAATTAAATTCCCCTTCTTTTTCACAGGTTTTGTTTGAACTTCAGCAACACCCTTCGTATCGGATAAATTAAATGTAGGAGATGTTTTACCTTTACTAATTATATTTTGAAGTTCCATTATGCCATCGATAAAAGCTTCAGGAGTAGGGGGGCATCCAGGAACGTATACATCGACTGGTATTACCCAATCAACCCCTGGTACCACACTATAAATGTGCCTATAATGGTCACCAGAGATAGCGCAACTTCCTGCAGCTATGACCCATTTTGGTCCTGACATTTGGTCATAGAGGGTTTTAATTCTTTCTGCCATTTTAACAGTAACAGTCCCAGCTACAATCATTAAATCTGCCTGTCGAGGGGAAGCTCGAGTAATCATACCTAATCTATCTAGATCATATCTGGACGAAAAAGTTGCCATCATTTCAATGGCACAACAAGCAAGACCAAAAGAAAGAGGCCACAAGCTGGATTTTTTTGCCCAATTGAAAAGTTTATCAGTGCTAGTTATGAAGAGGCTTGCACCTGGTACGTCCATGAATGTACCAATGTCTTTTAATGATTTTCCTACATTTCCCAATCTAGGTATCCTTTTTTGTAAGCATAAATCCATCCAATAAATAAAATTATAAGAAAAGTAATAAATGATAAATATGATAACTGAGTTGGGTTATCTAGTGTAATAATCCACGGAAAAATAAATACTAGTTCAATATCAAATAAAATAAAAATTAAAGCAATTTTAAAATATGCGATTGGAATTCTTTTCCATGAACCTTCAATGCTAGGTTCTCCACACTCATAGATAGTGTCAGAAACATTTTTCTTAGACCCAATAATAAATCTAACGATTTTAGAAGTTAAAATCATTAGTAATGGCAAGCTTATTAATGCCATAAATAAAATAATAAAGAAGGAGTATTCTGCCATGCTCTGAGTTATATTTTTAACCAATAATTTGCTAAAAGCAACACTAGTTAACCACCAAGTTGCTTACTAATTATTAAATTATAAACCAAATCAATTGTATTGTTAATTTCAATAAAAAAGCTTTCGATTAATTCTTTATATAGTTCATCTTTAGGATCGTTAGAGTTGTTGATAGAAGAACAAAGATCTGCGTTTTTTTGCCTTATCATTTCGACAATTTCAGTCAACTCTTCGTCGGAGATTGTTTCAATTAAAGCTATATCTTGAACATCAATCTTAAGCTCATCAAGCTTGCTAAACAAGTAAGGTTGAGCTTCTTTTTGTATTTTTGGGAATTTATCAAAGCTTTTGTTAAATAATTCAATTATTATATTTTCTTTCATGATTTGAACTTGTGAATACTAAGTATCGTAGCAATTAGTAACTTAATAGTTAGATTTACGTCTTTTACTAGGCAGACAGAACTGGGACTATGAAGGTATCTTACTGGTACTGATAATACAGTTGCCTTAGAACCCCTCCCAGTAACTTGTAAGGCGGTAGAATTTGTACCACCAGCATTCTTAGCCGTTAATTGGTACTTTATTCTCTCTTTGCTAGCAATTGATTGAATAAAATTATTAAAATCCCTATCTGCAATCAGATATTTATCAGAAATTCTAATCTCGGGGCCACTGCCTAGTTGAGCTAACCTCTTATGGGAAGCTACGCCTGGCAAATCATTTGAAACTGTCCCTTCTAGAGCAATTGAGAAGTCAGGGCTTACTCTTGAGCTAATTATCCTAGCCCCTCTTAGACCCATCTCTTCTTGAACAGAAGCGGAGACAAAGAAATTACAATTCAACTTACTTTTTGCTAATTTTTTTACAGTTTCTATTAATACATATAATCCAATTCTATCATCTAAGGCTTTAGAAAGTATTCTGTCATCATTTATTTCACATTTTGTTGAGAACGTAACTATATCACCAATTTTAATAATCTTTTTTAACTTAGTATTCTGAAGCCCTGTGTCAATTAAGCAGTCTTCAACAGGAATACTTGAAGAATCATTTTTATTAGATATGTGGGGTGGAATTGCTGCTACTGTTGCCTCTACACTTTTCGTTCCCCAAATTGTAAGCCTCTGCCCATAAAAAAGCTTTGGATCAATACCACCTAAAGGAATAACTCTTAACATCCCATTTTCCTCAATATGAGAAACCAAGAAGCCTACTTCATCCATGTGAGCATCTACTAAAATCGTTGGTGCGTTGTCAATTGTTTTGTTAACTTGGAAAATTAAGTTACCCATAGGATCTTTGTATGATGTGAAACAGAGATTGTTTATTTCACGTAATACAATCTCTGAAATTCTTGTTTCAACTCCAGGAACACCAGGCGTGTCGCATAATTCTTTAATTAGTTCAAAACTCATAATGTTATTATATATAAATAATTATATATATGTAGTCTAGTCTCCAGAATATTCAACAAAATTTCTGGGAGTTTCATATAGGCGAATTTTTAAAATAAACATTTTATCAATTTTAGTTCGTAGAATTTTCCATATAACAATAGATATGTTCTCTGCAGTTGGAATCAGGTTTTTAAACTCGATTGTATCAAGATTAAGATTTTTGTGGTCAAATCTAAGTTCAATCTCGTGATAAATTAAATCACTAAGCTCTTTCATATCAATTAAGTAACCAGATTCTGAGTTCATTTCGCCAGTAATTGTTACTTCTAAGTCATAGTTGTGTCCATGAAAGTTTTTATTGTTACAAGCTCCATAGAATTCTGCATTTTTTTCATCAGTCCAATCAGAGTTATGCAACCGATGTGCAGCATTAAAATGTGATCTTCTAGTTACTGAAATCATTCTATCTCATTAATAGTTCAATCTTGTAGCCGTCTGGGTCTTCAACAAAAGCTAGTATAGACTTGCTACCCTTCATTGGACCAGGCTCTCTAGTGATTCTACCACCTTTTTTCTTTATTTCAGCGCAAATTGAATATATATCATCGACGCCTAATGCGATGTGTCCAAAAGAATTACCAATTTCATATTTCTCTACACCCCAATTGTAAGTTAATTCAAGAAAAGGCTCTTTGTCATCTTTTGAAATAGATAAAAAAGCTAGAGTAAATTTGCCATCAGGATAATCAGTTTTTCTAGTGAGCTTTAAGCCTATAATCTCTGTATAAAATTTGATTGATTCATCAAGATTTCTTACTCGAATCATTGTGTGAAGAAACTTCATAACATATAAATTTTAATTTACCTGTCTTATTAAGTAAAGTTATACAAATGAAAGATAGATTAATTATTAGTAATTTGAGTAAATCCTTTGGCCAACTTAAGTTGTTTGATGCTGTTACTTTCATTGTTGACCCTGGCACTATTTTAAAGTTGAATGGCAATAATGGTTCTGGAAAGACAACTTTAATGAGGATTATTAGTTCGCAGATTGAAGACTATGGTGGTGAAGTACTCATAAATAGAGAAAATATTAAAGATTCTCAGGAGACAGTGTTTAATAAAATCCAGTATTTAGCTCCATACCCAAACTTGTATGAGAACTTAACATTGGAAGAGAACATCGATTTTTTTGTGGAAATCTTCAAATCTACTAGACCAAGCATGAAGACTACTTTGATAAACTTATTTAAATTAGAAAGTTTTGTTAGATATAAAGTTTCTGACTTATCTGACGGAACAAAGAAGAAAATTGCTATTTTAATTGCTTTTTTAACCAGACCACAATTTCTTATTTTTGACGAACCCTACACATATTTAGACTCAAGTTCTATTAAGTTATTAAATGATCTAATAAAAGAACATGTTAAAGAAGGCGGCTCACTAATAGTTGTTGATAATTCTAGTGGGGGAAATAATTTAGAGTTTAGTGATTATATTGAATTATAGGAGGGCAATATGAGAGATTTTTTTTCATTAGTTTTATTGATTCTTAAAAAAGACTTCGTTATTGAGACAAGAGAAAAACTTAATTTATCTTATCTCATAATTTTATGTCCAACCATAACTTTAATCATAAGTATATTTGTTCAATCCCAAGNCATNTTTATGGAATATTTCTTATCTATATTAATTATCACGTTGCTGGTTAATCAGAGAATATCTAGGCAAGAAATCTCAACTGGNGGAGAATTAATTCTNATTGGTGCNCCTTTTGATTTGTCGATTCTTTGTTTTTCGAAAATAATTTTNTTTGTTANATTAAGCTTTATAATTCACTTAATTGTTTTCCTANTTTTCTCACTTATTTCNNCAATGAATTNAAATTCAGATTTAATAATATTTATATCAATTTCTTGTTTGTTCTCAATTGGTTTATCTGCAATTNTAACAACTTTCTCCTTNATGTTNGAGCGTGTAAAGGGAGAAGGGCAGTTNATGTTAATACTCGTNTATCCATTAATTATTCCATTCCTNGTNCTTGCACATTCTTCAATATTATCAATTNAAACAATGACTTCANTGGAGGTTTTTGAATCGTTTTCTTTTCAAGCGCTACTTGCATTTGATATTCTTTTGCTTACAGTTTGTCCAATNCTTTTCAGTTATTCCATAAGAAGGTAATATATGTTCTTAATGTTNCAGAAAANANNACTNCCTTTGCTAGNCATTTTTATGACNGCTAGNTTGTATATGATCTTTCAATATGCTCCCAAAGAAAAGATCATGGGAGATGTGCAAAGAATTTTTTATTTCCATATGGGCTATGTCCTGGTTTTTACTTTTGCGTTTACAATGAACTTAATACATTCGATTAGGTTTCTTAGAACAAACAATAAGTTAAATTTAAAATTAGCTTATATCCATGCTGAGATAGGAGTAGTTTTTACACTTTTAACCTTAGTTTCTGGAATGATATGGGCAAAACCAGTTTGGGGGACATGGTGGACTACAGATCCACAATTAACAACTACTTTAATATTATTTATTTTGTATTTTACTTACTTATTNTTCCANAAATTATCCGAAAAAGCTGGTGTCCCAAGGTATTCTTCAATTTTCGCTATAATTGCTTTCATAGATTTACCAATTGTTTATATTTCAGTGAGAGTTATGAGGGGGATTTCGCCAGTNGTATTTGGNGGAAAAGGTGGAGGTATTGCTCCAGAGATGATGGATACACTNCTAGTAACTATGGGNGCATTCTTTTTTCTTTATATTTATCTTNTAAATCTTCGTGTAAGGCTAGATAAAACATAATTCGAAGTTAATATAANTATNATGAANATAGTAATTGATTCACTTGAATATCTTTTTTACTCNCAATTAGCATTTTGGTTAATATTGTTNGCTTATTTATATTATATTGACAATAAATTTAACAGGAGAGATTAATGGCATCTCCAAAAAAAAAGATNCAAATCTTTGTAGTNGTACTAGCTTTATTCTTTGCNTTTTTAATTTATAAAGCNGTGGAGTCNTCTCTTGTATATTATTTNACAGTAACTGAGGNTGTCGAGANGGATAGCTTTAGNAAACTACGAAAACTTAGAGTATCGGGGATTGTAANCAAAGGCTCCATATCTAAAAAATCTGATGGCACTTTAAATTTTATTATTTCTGATAGTAAAAATATGATTTCTGTNNAATATAAAGGAGAAGTACCTGATATATTCACTGATGAGATTGAAGCTGTAGTGGAAGGAGTATTGATTGAAAAGACTTTTTNTGCTACAAAGCTTTTTGCTAAATGCCCGACTAAATACGAAGATGAAATTCCTGAGAACAACAAGGAAAGTTTTGATAAATAATTTAGGAGAGTCTTTTCTCTTTCTTTCCTTTTTAATGGGTATTGTTGGGACTATAGCTTTTTATTTTGCTTCAAAAAAGAAAAGCAACATTCTTGTTTCAGTAGGTGAAAGATCTATTAAGGCCGTTTTTTCTCTACTATCATTATCTGTTCTTTTATTGGTTTATTTATTAGTCACGAAAGACTATAGCAATGCTTATGTAGCAAAGAACGCTAGTAATGATTTGTCTATTATATATTCAATCGCGGCTTTATGGGCTGGTCAGGAGGGCTCACTTCTTCTTTGGTCTTGGATTTTATCTATATTCGCATTAGTAGTAACTGTCTCAAAGACGTTTAAACCGCTAATTGTTTCGACAGAGAAGACGGTACTGTTCATTCTGAGTTTTTTTGTGTTCCTTATAGTTTTTATTGAAAACCCTTTTGAAGTATTAAGTTCAGCTCCAAAGAATGGCAGAGGCCTTAACCCAATATTGCAGAATTTTTACATGGCAATTCATCCATTAACTCTTTATGTGGGATATATTGCATTATCTATTCCATTTGGTTTTGCTATAGGATCAATCCTGTCAAAAGATAAGACTGATAGTTGGATTATCTTATCAAAAAGATGGACTTATTTCAGCTGGGTTTTTTTATCAATTGGACTTTTACTAGGGTCAAGATGGGCTTACCTTGAATTAGGATGGGGTGGCTACTGGGCTTGGGATCCAGTAGAAAACGTTGCTTTGATGCCATGGCTGGCTCTTACTGCTTTTGTTCATTCATCTATGGCTCAAGAGAGTAGAAGCCTTTTAAGAAAGTGGAACATATGCCTAATATTTATAGCTTTTTTTCTATCAATCTTTGGCACATTTATTACAAGAAGTGGGCTAATTTCTTCAGTTCATTCTTTTGCACAGTCTAGCATAGGCCCTTATTTTATTGTATTTATTCTCTTGCTCGTTGGGTTTTCTATATTTATTTACCAGAGAAACAAGCGTTTTATATGCTCCAATCAAGAAATAGTCTCACTGTTTTCTAAAGAAAATTTTTTCATATTCAATAACATTTTCTTTCTCGTTATAACACTTACTGTTCTTTTAGGTACTATTTTTCCAATTTTATCTGAAGCAATCACTGGAGAGAAAATATTAGTCGGTCCGTCATTCTATAACTTAGTTAACTTTCCAAATGTCTTGCTGCTTATGTCTTTAATGTCTGTAGCACCTATAATACCTTGGAAAGAAGGAAGGATACTTCCAATATTAAAATTTATATTTATCCCATTCATAATATCTTTTCTTCTAACACTTGCTTCTCTTTTCTTTTTTTATAACATTAAAGTTCTTTTGGTGTTCTTCTTGTCGTTTTTTATAATTTCTATAATTTTAAAAGAGCTCATAGAGGATTTTAAGTTGCAGTTAAAAAAACAAATAAATATTACAGAAATTTTTAGATTAAAACTTAGAAGGTATTGTTCTTTCTTGATTCATTTTGGAATTATTTTAGCAATTATTGGAATCACTCTATCTTCCACTTATGGAACAAAATCTGATTTCATTTTATCAAAAAGTGAGAAAATAGACATTAACCAATATGAAGTTCAGCTAATTAATACTTACAGAAAAGAAATTGAGTCTAAAACTATTTTAGGAGCTCATTTAACCTTGTTAGATGGTAAGAACTTATACTCTCTTTATCCAGAGCAGAATTTATATAAATATGAGGGCAATAGAAGCATCAACAAAGAGACAGAGGTCGCTATTTATTCTGGTATCATGAAAGATTATTATATTATTTTGGTTGATGAATTAGACGGTGATAGATTTAATTTTAAGATCTATATCAACCCTTGGGTTTCATTGCTTTGGATTGGAAGTTTGATTTCCATTTTAGGTGGTTTTGTTCTTTTGCTTAGAAGGAAGACTTTATGATGGTGATAATATTTACAGTTTTAATTACACTTTTAGTTTTGAGCTATGTTTTTTACCCTATAATTTCTAAGAACTCGCTAACAAAAAAAATTGATTGGGAAAGCAATGAGAATAGCTAACCTTTTTTTTCTATTGGTTATATTTCCTCTGCTAAATTTAGAGCTTTATGGCGGTGAANATGAAAGTGNAAAAGAAAGACTTTTNATTGAGAAGAGATGCATTACTTGCCATGTTATAGGTAGAGGTAGGTTCGTAGGTCCTGATCTTTACAATGTTTTTGATAAATATTCTGANAAAGAAATANCCCAATGGATACAGAATCCACAAGCACTTTATAAGAAATATTCAAAAATCCCTATAAACGANGGCTACCCACCTATGCCTAACCTTAATGTTGGCCCTGAAGATGCNAAGAAATTACTTGAATATATNAAGNAAACTAAAGAATCAATTAATAGNGGTACAAAAGTAAAAATATCTGGAAATATAAAGAATTTCACTAAGAATAAGNTCCTAAACGCACAAGAAGTTCAACTTGAGTCTGTAATGGCAGANAAAGTTATCAGTNCAAAAAAAGTGGCCACTAAGAAGGGGGAGTTTTCCTTTGATNAACTTATTGGCAATATCGCTTATAGAATCAAAATCTTTTATGANGGNATAGAATATTCAACAGATAAATTTTATTTCTTACCGGATGAAAACAANAANCTTGTTGACCTAACAGTTTTTGATTCTACTCAAGATATTAAGAATATNGCACTTAACTCAACTCATTTAATTATTAGCTANGAAGAAGCCTCAGGCTCAATAATTATTGCAGAAATAATTAATGTTGATAATAAGTCAAANAGCATTTTTGTTGGATCAAATGATTTTTCTGAGAAAGTTAGAGAAATTAATTCTTACTCNTTGTTCCCTGGTATTTCTGATCTTGGATTTCCACATAGAGGAGAAGATACATTTTTAGTTTCTGAAACTAATGTGGTTGATACNCTGCCAATGCCTCCAGGTAATAGAAGAATAGTTTTNACATATAGCAAAANATTAAATATGTTCTCTACAAACATGAAGAAGACGTTTTTAAACAATATTGATAGTCTTACCATTATCGTTCCAGAAAATAAATTATCCTTTGANATTAAAGGTTTGAAGTACTTAAAAAAAGAGACGCANATTAAAGAATTAGCTGATGAGAGNTANACAACATATTCTATTTCAAATATCAAAAAAGGAGATATTATTAATCTTCAATTTAAAAAATACGACCTCTTATTTNATCCCAAGGNTATNATAGNGTNTATATTCATTCTATTTATATTAGTAGTCTTGGGTNTAAAAAGGTTAAAATATAAAAAGTAAAAATGAGTCAATATATAATTAAGTTTCTACTTTCAGCTTTAATAATAGTGCTAGCCTCGGAAGTTTCTAAGAGAAATACAGTATTAGCAGCTCTGATTATTGCACTTCCTTTAGTATCTTTAATAACTTTTTCATGGATCTATTATGAGACAAAAGACACAGAAAGAATCGCAAGCTTAAGTCTAGAGATTTTATATTTTGGTCTTGCTACAGTTCCAATGTTTTTACTCTTGCCTTACATGTTAAGAAATGGTTATTCCTTCTTAATTACAATGCTATGTTGCTGTGGAATTACCGCTCTAGCTATGGCAGCAGTTAAGCTAATTTTTCTTAAAAGCTAGCTCTTTATTGAGAAATTTTTGAGAATCAAATCAACTAAACCTACACCTAGGATTAGAGCGGTAGTCGACTTGAGAATAGTATCACCAAGTGAGAAATGTAAAAATTCGTTAGAAATTGCAAAAGAAACTTCTTCCTTACTAAACCCTCCTTCCGGGCCAATAATTATAGATATATCTCCTATATCTTTGAATTTAAACTTTGATTTAGAAATTGGGTTATTACTGTTTTCATAGAAAATTATTTTTAAGTCAGAGTTATTTCCTGCAAATATTTCTGCAAACGCCATTGGTTCGCAAATTTCCATCAAGTCATTTCTTCCACATTGTTTTGTCGCACTTTCTATAATATCTAACCATCTCTTTTTTATCTCCCGAGGCTTTTTGATTGTTCTTTCGGATACAACAGGGGTTAGGCTTCTAACGCCAAGTTCAACTGATCTTTCTATTATTTCCTCGATTGCTTTACCTTTTGGTAGGCACTGATAAACATGTATTTTGGGTCCTGTTTCTTTTTTTGGCACCAAGTACTGAATCTCTACAGAAAGATTAGATTTTTTAATACCTATTATTTTACAATAGTATTCATTTTCAACATTATCAAAGATTAGAATATTATCACCAACTCTGTGTTTTAGAACAGTTATACAATGGTGAAAGTTTTCGCCTTCTATCATTAATTCTTGGTCTCTAACTATTTTTTTGTTAACAAAGAATCTATTCATTTCTTATTAAACTTCACTATTTCTTTAATTAAATTATCAATTGTGTATTTACTGCATACCAACGAAGGTTTAATCTTGTATGCCCTTAAAGTACTTGCCGTTATGGGCCCGATGCAAACATAAGAAATTTCTTTCTTCTTCTTGATTTGAATTGGACTTACGTATTTGAAAAAATTCTCAACAGTTGAAGAACTCGTAAAAGTTATAAAATCAATTTTCTCGCTATAGATTTTGTTTTGAATTTCAACCTTGTCTTCTTTTTTAGGTAAGACAGTATCATATATCTTAACTTCTTTAACTAAGTTACCCATAGACTTTAAGCTGCGAACAAGCTTATCTCTTGCCTTTGCAGCTCTTGGAATAAATATCCTATTCTTTTTTATTTTATTTTTTTTAAAAGCAGATATTAGTCCTTCAGCTGTATATTTTTCAGGTATTAAATCAACTTTTATGTTTAACTTGTTAACAGCTCTTGCAGTTTCGGAACCTATTGTAGCAATTTTTAATTTACCTAGACTTCTTATGTCGCTGTTTTTTTTAATAAACTCATTAAAAAAGATTTCTACACCATTAACACTCGTAAAAATTAGCCATTCATAAGTATTTAAGTCACTAATTCTTTTTTGAATATAACTCGAAGGTCTCGGTTTGATTTCAATCGTTGGAATTTCTATTGGATTTCCACCCAAACTTGCTATCTTTTTTGACAGAATACTCGCATTCTTTCTAGCTCTAGTGACAATTATATTTTTCCCAAACAAAGGTTTATTCTCAAACCAATTCAGCTTTGCTCTAAGCTTGCAAATTTCACCAATAATAATAATTGAAGGAGATTTGATACTATTAGATTTAATCTTTTCGAAGATGTTTTCAAGATTTCCTAACACAGTTTTTTGTTTAGAATAAGTTCCCCAATTTATTGCGGCTATATCGGTTTTCTTAGACATCCCATTCTTTATTAATTTATTAAGATTTTTTTTAAGATTTTTTGTTCCCATTAGAAAGACTATTGATTTCATCTTTGCAAGAGATTCCCAATCTATCGAACTTGACTTCTTCTCCGGATCCTCATGCCCTGTTACAATAGCCAAAGTACTAGTGATATCTCTATGAGTAATTGGAATTCCAGCATATGCAGGTACTGCAATTGCCGAAGTGATACCAGGTACTATTTCAAACAAAATATTATTTTTTTTTAATTCCTCTGCTTCTTCACCACCTCTTCCAAAAAGAAAAGGATCACCACCTTTTAGTCTTACAATTTTTTTATATTTCCCCTTTGCTAAAGAAATTAATTTTTTATTTATTTTTTCCTGAGATAATGCTTTATAGCCTAATCTTTTACCTGCATTGACTAACTTGCATTTATTATTAGCTAAAGTTAGGAAATAGGGGTTACTTAAGTAGTCATAAACGATTACATCTGCTTCTTTAACAAGCTCTAATCCCTTCACTGATATTAGGTCAGGGTCGCCCGGACCAGCTCCAACAAGATATACGCAAGGTTTCATATGATGAAAGAAAACCAAAAACCTATTAAAAAGTCAATTTTTGTATTTTAAGTTACAATATGGACATGGATAAATTATTTCATATTAATAGCGACTTTCTTCCACAAGGAGATCAGCCTGAGGCTATAGAATCGTTATCAAAGAATATAATTTCAGGAATCAAGAGCCAAACTTTATTAGGTGTTACAGGCAGTGGAAAAACCTTCACTATCGCTAATGTAATAGCGAATGTGAACAAGCCAACCATTGTTATGGCTCACAATAAGACTTTGGCCGCTCAATTATATGAAGAGTTTAAAGAAATATTCCCCAGTAACTCAGT
>NZWJ02000016.1 GCA_002701925.2 bacterium | reverse complement strand
GAATCTCACATTAAAATATTTCATTGTCTTATGTCTAAACAAAAAAACCTAAAAAAAATAAAGAAAATATATTCGCATCCACAGGCCATAGGACAATGCCAAGAGTTTATTAAACAGAACCTATGGGAATCTGAAATTGTCGAGGTCCAAAGCACCGCTAAGGCCGCAGAGATTGTTACCAAAGAAAGCTCGGCAGCGGCTATTGCCCCTGAGCCTTGTTCGCAAATCTATTCTCTGAACTTGTTAAAGAAGAACATCCAAGATACGCAGGAAAATATGACAATCTTTGTTTCCATTGAAAAAGCCAAAAAAGAAACCTCAATCAAACCTAAAAACAAGGTTTCAGTTGCCTTTTCTTTAGACCACAGGCCCGGGACACTCTATAGTTGTCTTGAAAGGTTTAAAAAAGAAAAAATCAATTTAACAAAAATTCAATCCAGACCTTCAAGAAAGGTTGATTGGGACTATCTTTTCTTTATTGATTTTTTGGTCGACAACAACAAAACACAAGCAGAAAGGTGCCTAGAAGATCTAAAATTAAAAGCCTCGTATTTTAAGATTCTTGGGGTTTATTAATCTATGATAAAAAGTTCAACCAGAGTCCGCGGTCTTCCATCATATAAACCAGGAAAGCCTATCGAAGAACTTCAACGAGAACTTGGTTTTGAGAAGGTTACAAAGCTGGCTTCAAACGAAAGCCCAATTGGCCCTTCGCCACTTGTGATTGCTGAATTAGAAAAACTCACTCGGCAGGCACACTTATATCCGGACGGTGACTGCTTTGAATTGAAAAAAAGGCTTGCTTTTAAAGAAGAAATACTTCCGAACCAAATAATCATAGGTAACGGGTCAAACGAAGTCCTCGAGCTTGTGGCACACGCATATCTAGAGGAGGGAGACGAGGCCCTCATGGGCGAGCATTGTTTTATCGTTTATCCAATTGTTTCCTCATTAAGTAGGGCAACTGTTGTTCGTTCCTCGATGGAAAACATGGCTATTGACCTTACAGATTTGCTTGCAAGAATAACAGAAAAAACAAAAGTAATTTTTTTAGCTAATCCCAACAATCCAACAGGAACAAGATCAACAAAGAAAGAAATCGAAGTTTTTTTGGATGAAGTTCCTAAAAACATATTNGTNGTACTTGATGAGGCNTACAGCGAGTATATGAGCCCTGATGATGTCTTAAATGTTTGTGAGGATATCAATAAGCATAAAAATCTTCTTGTTTTAAAAACNTTTTCCAAGGCGTACGGTTTAGCGGGACTAAGGGTGGGATATGGGATGGCNGACTCTACTATNATNGAAACATTAAANAAACCACGGGAGCCCTTTAATGTTAATTCCATGGCCCANGCTGCAGCAATNAGGGCNCTTGAAGACNNGNAACATNTTGCTAGGGCAGTTTCTANAAACAAAGAAGGAATGATTTATTTAAAGTCNGAGNTGAACAAACTAAACATTAAAACTTATCCATCATATGCTAATTTTTTNTTNTTAGAATTTAAATCNAATGCCAGAACTTTATATGAAGAANTACTTAAAGTTGGAATAATTACCAGACCANTAGAGAACTATGGTCTAANGAATCATTTAAGGGTTACTATTGGAACGGAGGAAAATAATTTACAATTTATTGCTGAATTGAAAAAATTNATATGAAAACAAGTGTTGTTAAACAATATACAATTATAGGNCTNGGACACATTGGTGCTTCTCTTGGGATAGCTTTAAAAAAAGCATATAAATCTAAANTTAANTTGGTTGGCATAGATAANNATNCTTCTACAATTAAAAAAGCAAGGAAAGAANAAGNCTACAAAGAAGTTGAGACTTTTGGANAGAGNAAACTTATGGTCANCAGNGAAGTTNTATTTGTTTGTGTTGGGATAGAAGATATGCCAAAAGTTTTTTCTAAATTANCAAAGATAAATTTTAAAAAAAGAGTCGTTATAACNGANGTNGGNAGCAGNAAGNTTGANNTTTTTAAAAAAGCAAAAAAAATTTTTTCAAAGNANTTTNATTTCGTTGGAGGNCATCCTATTGCNGGTACAGAGAAGAAAGGATTTTCTAATTCGGTGGANTCGTTGTTTGAGAANAAGCCTTTTTTTATTTCCGGAGTNATNGGAAGCAAACAGTCCGCAAAACTTATAGCGAAGATTTGGAGAAAAATAGGNTCTGAAGTNTTCTTNGTTGACCCCAGGCAACANGATAAAATTTTTGCTCACTTGAGCCANTTGCCGCANGTNCTAGCNTTTGGTCTAAGGAAGATTGTAAANAAGAACTTGAGCCAAANGGANATTGCAAAATATGGNGGAACAAGTTTCAAAGATTATTCAAGAATTTCTGAGAGTTCCAGCGAATTATGGTCTGAAATATTNCTTTCGAANAGCCAAAATTTACTTAAAACAATNAAAGAATTAAGAGCTTATCTCNTNTCACTTGANAAGGCCCTTAAAAANAATTCTAAAAATACTTTAATTAAGACNNTAGAATCCTNGTAAAGAGTCTTGATTTTTANGTCGAACAACTTAATATTAATACTAGTCTAGTTTGGTCCCTGAGGAGAAAGTTTTTTATGAAGCCAATCGTTNTAAGTGTTATTGTTCTTTTNGCCGTTCTTTTCTTTTTNAGAAATGTTTTTGGTTTCTTTAAAATAATGTTTTCAGCTAAAAGACCAGCNTTTAGAACAGANCAATTATTTGAAAGGGTTAAGGGAATTTTTGTATACGTCCTNGGCCAAAAAAGAATTTTAAAAAATTATACTTGGGCTGGAATNGAGCATTTTATGATTTTCTGGGGCTTCTTAATTATTACTTTAGGCTCTATTGAAATTGTTGTAATGGGCTATATACCAGGTTTCGCAATTTTTGGATTCCTAGGTGGCTCAGCACAAGACATGTTCCTTTTGACTTTGGATATTGTTCAAACCCTTGTTTTGATTGCCCTCGTTATGGGCGTGTTAAATAGAACTGTTATTCCTAGTGGGAAGCGAAGAGAAGTTAATAGTATTGATGCTGTCGTTATTTTGGGAATGATTCTTGGACTAATGGTTACAGATTTTGGTTTTAGGGCTTCAAAAATTGCCATGGGGCTAGAGCCCAGTTCGTGGTTGCCTGTTTCTTCGGTTTGGGCGTCTTTATTTTTAAGCGATATAAATATTACCACAGCTGCTTTTTCAACAGAATTTTTCTATTGGATTCATGTTTTTTTACTTTTTGCTTTTTTAAATTATTTGCCTTATTCAAAACACAGCCATGTTTTGACAGTTGTTCCAAATATTTTTTTTCAAAACCTTGAGCCTAGGGGAAAAATGAGCAAAATAGATTTCGAGGATGTGCCTGATGATATAGAGCATTTCGGCACAGGAAAATTCGAAGATTTTAGCTGGAAAGATGTTTTAGATGCTTACACTTGCACCGAATGCGGGCGTTGTACGGATAATTGTCCTGCGTGGGGTACTGAAAAGCCTTTATCCCCAAGAGACATAGTGATTAAGCTCAGGCATTTTGTTACTGAAAATTCAGAAAAAGAAGAAATGAATACCGAATATTTGCCCAGCGAAGGTTGGATTACTCAGGATGAGCTCTATGCTTGTACAACTTGTAGCGCTTGTATTGAAGTTTGCCCTTTATTTATAGACCAAATGGGCAAGATTGTTGAAATGAGAAGATTTTTGACTATGGAAGGAAAGATGACTGGAACGGCCGTAAGAACTTTACAGAAACTTGGTAGCCATGGTAATCCTTGGGGCTTTGAAGCTAGCGATAGAGCACCTTGGGCTAAGGAAGAGGAGGTTCCTGTTCTTGGTAATGGTGGGGGAACAACCGCTGACGATTATGAAGTAATTTTTTGGACAGGGTGCTTCGGTGCTTTTGACCCAAGAGGACAAGAGGTTGCAGCAACAATTACAAAGCTATTAAAAGAAGCAGGAGTTAAATTTGCAATAATGGGACCAAATGAAACGTGTACTGGCGACCCNGCGAGAAGATTAGGTGAAGAAGCACTTTTTCAGGAATTAGCTACTACAAACGTTGAATCAATGAAAATGTTTAATGTTAAGAAAGTAATTGCAAACTGTCCGCATTGCTTTAATACGCTTAAAAACGAATATCCGGATTTTGGGTCAGAAGTCGAAGTTGTAAGTCATAGTGAATTTTTAAGTAGCTTGGTAAAAGATGGGAAGTTAAAACCCAAAAAAGATTTAAACGAGGAAATTACTTACCATGATCCATGTTACTTAGGTCGACACAATAGAGTGTTTGATGAACCAAGAGAAATTTTATCAGCTATTCCAGGTTTAGAAGTAAAAGAACTAGAGAGATCTAGNGAAACAAGCTTCTGTTGCGGTGCAGGNGGTGGAAAAATTTGGATGGAAGAGGAAGCNCCGAGGGTTAATTGGAACAGGTTTGAAGAAATTGAAGCATCTGGNGTTGANACAGTTGCNGCAGCNTGTCCGTTTTGNAATGTTATGTTTGAAGATGCNGCNAAATATGTAGGTAANGATAAAATAAAAATAAAAGATATAGCAGAATTGCTTCACGACTCCCTTGATTTGCCTGTGAAAAATTCNAATTTTGAAAAATTAGCNGCAGAGANCAAAGACGAGTCTCAGGTAAAAACAAATGACGACTCACCTGAAGTCTAGGAATGGAAGTTGGAAGCTAAACAACAAGTCTAAAAATAATTTAATTTTTGATGANCNTGAAGCTNTTATTTACAAGGATAAAAATGATAAAGTTTTTNTGGTTAAAAATGGAACAACNAGACAANTANAAAAGGNCCTNGTTCCCACNATACAAGCAGAGTTAAAAAAAGGACATTATGCGTGTGGTTATTTTTCTTTTGAATACAATAACAAAGTAGCTAGAAAAAAAGATTATAANGCTATTTTTAATATATATAAAAAGGCNTCAATTGATAATCCANAAAAGACAAACAATATAAATANAAAGACTAAATTTAAAAAATCTAGTGATATTCANTTCAAGAATGGAATAAAAAAAGTAAAAAAATATATTGAAGAAGGAGANATATATCAAATTAACTTAACNAGNGAGTTTGTTTTTGATTCACCAAATAACCCCTANTCTCTTTTTNAGGACTATTATAAANTTCAGCCCGTAGAGTATGCGGGTTTTTTTAAGTTTCANGACCATATNNTAATTAGTGGATCAATGGAGCTTTTCGTGCAAAANATTGGCAANAANATNACAACTGCNCCAATAAAAGGAACTGCGAAGCCAGGCACNGAACAAGATAGAAATTTAAANAAAAACAAAAANGANACCGCAGAAAATCTNATGATAGTAGATTTAATGAGGAATGATNTATCACGTATTTGCTTACCTGGTTCCGTTAAAACNCAAAACTTATTTAAAAAGAAAAAATATTCTACNGTTACTCAGCTTGAGTCTAAAATTTCAGGCGTTTTAAAAAATAATGTTTCTAATGAAGATATTTTTGATAATTTGATGCCCCCTGGATCAGTTACTGGGACACCTAAATCCAGAGCAATTCAAATAATAAAAGAAATNGAGGATCANGAAAGAGGGCCCTATTGTGGCGCTATCGGCATATTNGAACCCTCAGGAGATTTTTGTTTTTCTGTAGGAATNAGAGTTGCNATAATTGAAAAGAANAAATCAAGGTTTTATACTGGTGCAGGAATTGTTTGGGATTCAAAACCAAANAATGAGAACTCAGAAACAATATTGAAGTTTCAAGCGTTCAANGGTGCGGCAAACCTATAATGAAGGAATATTTNTANTACGANAAGGANCCGGTAGGCTCNCGGTTNCCAAATAGAACATTAATGTTTGGTGAAGGTGTATTNGAAACTTTTAGATACAAGCANAAGCTNCCAGTGTTTTTTTTGTCACATCTTGAAAGACTTAAGGAGTCTTCTCGTTATGTTGGGATTAAATATCCAGGTGATTTTTATATTGAAACATTGATTGAGAATTTNGTTAAAGAACANAAGTCCAACCATTTTAATAATTTAATNAAGGATTTTATTATAAAGGTTGCTCTTTTTAGCTCTGGTGATTCAGCTTATTNTGGTAAATCCAANGAAACACTAGTCTGTGTNTCAATAAAAGAAGAAGACGTAAAGCCAAACTCAGAAATATCTTTAACNNTTGCTCAAACAGTTCGNTGCTCTACTNATTCAANCTATTCTCATAAAACTTTAAATTANCTATCNTCTGTTATTGAAAGAAGAGAAGCTTTAAAGAGGAANTTTGATGATGCTCTCTTTATTAACGAAAAAAACNTGGTTGTAGANACAACAGCAGGAAACATCTTTTGGATTAAAGGACCAAATGTTTTTACGCCTTCACTTTCTAATGGACCNCTTAAGGGGATTACGCGNGGACTAATAAAAGAAATATGCTTGAAAAATAAGATAAGATTTTATGAAGGTGACTATGAAGCAGGATCNATTTTNTTTCCAGAAGCAATCTTTGTTACCAACTCTGCNCAGGGAATTTTAGAGGTNATTAATTTAGACAANACTACCAAGCCCACTAGAACACAGAAGATTTTTCCTCAAATAAAGGAAGAGTTGCTCAAATTGCTTGAATGGTGAGAATACTTTTGTTGCCTTTTTNNCTTTTTCAATTTACAATTTTGTTTCAATTGTTATAAAAAATTGAAAAAAAAAGGTGAGGTTATAGTAATATGGCTAANAATTTAAGAGATGTTTATATAATTGGCGTAGGTCAAACTCCNTGNGGNAAATTNCCTTCNCAAGCNGCACANNTNCTTGGTAGAGAGGCTTCCTGGGCTGCGATAAAAGATTCTGGGATTCATGCGAGAGATATTGAAATAGGGTTTTGCGGCCATGTTTATCAAGGTATGGGTGTAGGACAAAGAACCCTAAAAGACATAGGCCTTGTAGGTCAGCCCGTAATAAACGTTGAAGGAGCTTGCGGNAGCGGCACTTTAGCTTTTTGGGAGGCTTGGAGAACTATAGCCTATGGCCAACACGACATAGCTTTGGCATGGGGTGTTGAGAACNTAAGTAAGATTATGTCTGGTGGTCCNCTGCCANTAGAGGAAGATGATATCGAGGTAGCGCTAGGAATGAGTATGCCTGGGTTATATGCAATGCGAGCGAAAAGATATTTAGANGAATATGGTGTNTCTGCCGAAACATTNGCAAAAGTTGTTGTTAAAAGTCGAAANCATGCAGCNCAAAANCCNATTGCACAATTTAGAAAAGAAACCACCGTTGANCAAGTTTTNGCTGACCCATTAATTTGCGACCCTTTAACTAGAAGNATGTGTTGCCCTGTGGGAGATGCTTCAGCAGCAGCNGTTCTTGTTGACGGAGAAACTTTGAAGAGAATCAAAAGAGATGAANCTAGACTTCCAATAAAAGTATTAGGNTGNATNGCACAGTCTGGNGGCTATGCATCAGCAACTGGATTAACTTGTGATCCNTCTGAGAATGTAACTAGAACNTCNCAAATGGCTTATGAGCAAGCNGGNCTAGGNCCAAAGGATATGGATTGTGTAGAAATTCATGATGCTTTTGCAATTGCAGAGCTAATAGTTNCNGAAGCTTTAGGTTTTGCAAAAAAAGGNGAAGGNGCAAGNCTANTNGAAGAAGGAAANTCTAATTACGANGGAGACATTGCAATTAATGCAAGTGGCGGACTTCTTTCCAGAGGCCATCCTGTTGGAGCAACAGGCCTACTTCAAACTGTTGAAATTGTAAATCAATTAAGAGGTGAAGCTACAGGATATCAAGTGCCTGATGCCAAAATCGGATTAATTGAGACTATGGGCGGTGCGCAACCAGCAATGGACGGTATTACCTGTGTAGTCAGTATTTTGGGAAAATAATTTTTAATTGCATCTATTTTATACACTAGGAGTTGATAATTATGAGTGAAACCGAAGAAAGAAAAGTATTACATCCTGATTTCTTTACAGAAGAACCTGAAGTTAGGTTGATTGCTGGTAAATCTAAGTCTTCTGGAAACTGGACTTTTCCCCCCTACTTGGCAGATCCAGTAAGTTTTCAAGATGATGTTGAACACTTACCTTTGCCTAAGAACGGCGTTCTTCATTCTTTTACAATAGTAAGAAGAAGCTTGCCTGACTTTCCGGTCCCATTTGGGCTGGGCTTGATTGATTTCCCTGACCAGAAGGTAAGAGTTATGGCTCAAGTAGAAGCTGATGACCTAGAAAAAGATTTATCTTTAGGAATGGAAGTCGAAACAATTGTTGGCGTAGTGAGAAAAGCAAAAGATGGCTCAGATATTTTCTCCTATAAGTTTAAACCAGCAAAATAAGAATAAATTGATTTCTAGTTAAATTTATTGCAAAAAAAATTGAAATTCTGTACTATTATGTAGTTCACTTTTAATTAAGTAATGACTAAAATTATCAAAGGAGGAATAATTTTATGGCTTTAAATTATGAAAGCGTAGACTTTATAAAAGTTTTAGGCGAAAGACGTTCTTGCAGATTTTAT
>NZWJ02000003.1 GCA_002701925.2 bacterium | reverse complement strand
TATCTTAATAATGATAAATTATTAAGACCTTCTCTTGTAAGTGTTTCATCTGGGGAGACTCAATAATGGCTTCCAAGGATTTTTATGCTACATTAGGCGTATCAAAAGATGCCTCAGATGAGCAGATAAAGAAATCCTACAAAAAATTAGCTTTTAAATATCACCCAGATAGAAACAAAGGGGATAAAAAGTCTGAGGAAAAGTTTAAAGAAATAAATGAAGCTTACCAGGTTGTTGGTGATCCAGAAAAAAGGTCTCAATATGATACATATGGATCAGCAGGTTTTGATGGAAGCGGCTTTCCTGGTGGTGCAGGTGGTGGTTTCCCCGGTGGTTTTCCCGGTGGTGGACCAGATCTTGAGGACTTAATTAATGACTTTTTTGGTCAAGGTAGGAGTAGGGGCCAAAGAACATCCAGAAATACTAGACCTAAAGGAAGAGATTTAAGATATGAATTAATTCTTGAGTTTGAACAAGCAGTTACTGGAACAGAAATGAATGTTCAAGTCAGAAGAGCTAAAACATATAAAACTTGTAATGCTTGCAATGGAACTGGACAAGTTAATTTCTCCCAAGGTTTTATGACCATGAGACAAGCGTGTGGATCCTGCGGAGGAGTTGGTGCTTTTCCAGATGAAACTGAAAACAAGACTGTTAAAGTTAAAGTTCCAGCTGGAGTAGATACTGGAACTAGACTTAGAATTAGGAACGAAGGGGATTCAGGTGTTAACTCTGGACCAAGCGGCGACTTGTATATTGACTTAATAGTTAAAGACCACCCTTTATTTCTAAGAGAAGAGGAGAATATAGTTTGCGAGGTCCCTATTAGCATTCCACAAGCTGTAATAGGGGGAGAAATTGATATTCCAACTTTAACAGGCCAGTCTCAATTGAAAATCCCTTCCGGTGTTCAGCCAGGCCAAGTAATGAGACTTAAGGGTAAAGGGATAAAAGACCTTCATTCAAGTCGTGTGGGTGACTTATACGTCAAACTTAATATTGTTATACCAAAATCGACATCTTCAAAACAAAAGAAACTAATGCAAGATTTTCAAAAAGAAATAGAGAAAGATTCATCAAACCCTTTTTCAGATTATATCAATAAAGTTAAAGACTTCTTTAATTAACAGTCGTTCCGCCAGCAATGGCAGGTATTATCGAGACCGTATCTTTTTCATTGATTTGTGTTTTCGGTCCATCTAAAAATCTAATATCCTCTTCATTGATATAGATATTAATGAATTTTCTAATTCCACCATTTTCATCGCATAACCTATCTTTTATACCTGGAAATTGAGACTCCAAGTCATCAATCATTTCTGAAACAGAATTTGATGAGGTTAAGACTTCATCTTTTTCTCCAGTTAATCTTCTAAGTGGTGTTGGTATTTTTACTATTGCCATTTAATTCTCCTTAATCAAAAATTTTATTAAAATCTTCTATTTTTGGTTCTATTATATATGGTTTTGATATATTATTCACTAAAGGGTCCTGAGTCTTAAGACCATTTCCAGTTATTACAAGAACTATTGATTCATTTCTTGGCATTCTACCTGCTTCTATAAGTTTTTTTGCTGATGCCAAGGTAACACCACCAGCAGTCTCGGTAAATATTCCTTCAGTTTCAGCTAGAAGTTTCATTGCAGAAACTATTTCTTCGTCTGAAACATCCTCAGAATAAGAATTAATTGAGCTTAATAAATTAATAGCATTAACTCCATCAGCTGGGTTACCAATTGCTAAAGATTTTGCAATGGTATTTGGCTTAACAGGTTTAAAAGTATCCCAATTGTTCTTAACTGCAGTCGATATAGGAGAGCATCCGCTTGCTTGTGCTCCAAAGATTTTTGTATCATTAGGCTCAATAAATCCTAGGTCCTCAAACTCTTTCACTGATTTATAGATTTTTGTCAGTAGAGAGCCGCTAGCCATACAAACGACAATATTTTTTGGTGCTTTCCATCCAAGTTGTTCAATTATTTCATATCCAACTGTTTTAGAACCCTCTGAATAGTATGTTCTTAAATTAATATTAACAAAACCCCATTTTTTCGACCCCAGAACTTCGGTGCATAAACGATTCACATCATCATATGCGCCATTGACAGCAATGACTTCAGAACCATAAATTGAAGTTCCAATAATTTTTGATTCTTCTAAGTCTGAAGGTATAAAAATAAAACTTTTTAAATTAGCTGCTGTTGCTTGAGCAGCAACAGAATTTGCAAGATTACCAGTTGAAGCACATCCAACAGTATCAAAACCCAATTCTTTTGCTTTAGATAAAGCTACTGATACTACTCTGTCTTTAAAGGAGAGAGTGGGAAATGAAACGCCATCATTTTTAATATAAAGTTCATCTACCCCTAAAATTTTTGCTAAATTATCTGCTTTAATTAAAGGCGTAAAGCCTGAGTTAAGTCCAACAGTAGGCTCTGAATCCAGAGGAAGTAGCTCCTTATATCTCCACAAAGTCTTTTCTCTACTGAGAATCTTTTCAATAGTTAAGTCATTTTTTATTTTTTTGTAGTCATAGTTTACTTCGAGTGGAGCAAAACAATATTCACACACATATGAATCTTTCTTTTCGTATTCCTTTCCACATTTTTTATCAGCACAACGAAGACTAATAACGCAAGAGTTCGACATAAAATTCTCCTTAAACTTTAATGTAACTCAAGAGGAAAGACAAAAGAAATTGCCCTTTCTCTGTTTAGCAATTATTTATTGTCGTTGCAATTAGAGTTAAATGACGACAAATTAAGTATAGTACTATAAATAAAAAAAACAATATTGAGTATTTCTTAAGAGGGTATAATAAAGCAATGTATGAAATAATTGACCATTCTAATTATATTATTTTTAGATTCCTTGTNAAAGATAGTGATAGAAATATTAACTATGTTCTATNNGATAAAAACANCAATCAATGCATTATTTTTGANCCATTAGATANGGATGGAATAGAAANTATTTTGACAGAAAACAACTTAGTCCCTAAATACATTTTNAATACTCACGCGCACCCTGATCATATAAAATTTAATGACTTCTTCTTNANGAAATACAACTGTAAACTTTTAGCTCATATTGACTGNANNGAATTATTTGAGTTCAAGTTCAACGATGTATTTGAGAATGATTTAATTAAGCTTGGGAATCTAANTTTAAAAGTTCTTCATACACCTGGGCATTGNCACGAACATGTNTCATTGATTATTGATAATTATNTNTTTTGNGGAGATTCTATTTTTAATTGTGGCGTTGGAAACGTTCTTTTTAGNGGAGANATATCGTTACACTTCAGAACAATTACGCATAAAATTAAAAACTTCCCTGACGAGTANTTATTGNTGCCTGGACATGATTATTTATATAANAATATTTTATTTATAGAGTCTTTGTTAAATGATACATTGAACGATGAACTTGCTTTATTAAAAAAAAATAATAATGAGGACTCCCTTTCNCCTCTTTTNGACATGGGTTTTGAAAAAAGAAACAATCCTTTCTTAAAAATCGATGAATTTTCATACCTTGATCATCTGAAGAAGAAGGATTTATTTAAAGATGAGCAAATTGAGTTTAGATTTAAATTATTGAGGCAATTAAGAGATGAGNATTAAAACTNAAAAAAGTGAAATTTTTTCAATTCTTGATGATNTAGCATNAAANAAAATNCTTTTAATGGATGGAGGCATGGGGACAATGCTTCAAAAGTATAAATTCGAAGAACCAGATTACAGGGGAAAAATTTTNGANAAGCATCCTNTCGATTTAAAGGGTAATAATGATGTCTTAAATATTACCAAGAANGAAGCAATTAAAGAGGTNCATAAAAAATACATATTATCAGGTGCNGATATTATCGAGACTAATACTTTNAGTGCTACTACGATAGCGCAATCAGATTATTCGCTTGAGAATTATATNAAAGATATTAACTATAGTGGTGTTAAGGCAGTNAAAGATGCAATCATAGAGACNAAATCAGATGTTAATAATAAAAAAATATTTATTGCTGGCGCNCTTGGCCCTACAAATAGAACCGCTTCNATTTCACCNGATGTAGAAGANCCTGGAGCTAGGAATACTTCTTTTGATGAACTTGCNGAGGCTTATTATATGCAAGCGAAGTTTTTATATGAAGCAGGCGTAGATATTCTTTTGCCTGAGACAACTTTTGANACACTTAANTTGAAGGCAGCTATTTTTGGTATNAAAGAATTGTTNAAAGAAATATCTTTAGAGATACCANTTTTTTTATCTGTTACTTTNTCTGATAAATCTGGTAGGACCCTATCTGGGCAAACAATTGAAGCNTTTTGGGAGTCTATAAGACATGCTAATCCATATGCAGTTGGNATGAATTGTGGNCTAGGNGCATCATCTCTACTTGATTATATTAAGACACTTCATAATGTTTCAGACACCAAAATTTTTTGTTACCCTAANGCTGGNTTGCCAAATCCNCTTTCTGAGACAGGTTATGATGAAACNCCNGAGATGACNGCTAAAGATATNAAAGTATTTGTAGAAAANGGACTNCTAAATTTTGTGGGCGGTTGCTGTGGAACAACTCCTGACCATATTTCAGCTATAGGANATGTAATTAAAGCTTATAAGCCCAGAGTTATTAAAGAAAAAAAAGAGTTTNCTAGTTTTAGTGGTTTAGAAATGTTGAGGAAAGATGATATTAATTCATTTTTGTTAGTAGGGGAGAGAACCAATGTTACTGGCTCACCTAAATTCTCAAGACTAATCAAAGATGGTAATTTTGAGGATGCTNTAGAGATAGCAAAACAGCAAGTTGAGAATGGAGCACATATAATTGATATAAATTTTGACGAAGGNTTAATAGATAGCGAAGAATGTATGGAGAAGTTTCTTAAACTANTTGCTGCAGAACCTGATATATCTAAAGTACCCATAATGATAGATAGTTCAAAATGGTCTGTAATTGAGTCAGGCCTAAAGTGTATACAAGGTAGAGGAATAGTTAACTCAATTAGTTTAAAAGAAGGTGAAGAATCTTTTCTATTCCAAGCAAGAAAGATTTTAGAATATGGAGCATCTACAGTTGTCATGGCATTTGATGAGAAAGGTCAAGCTACAGAAATCAAGGATAAAGTTAGAATATGCAAGAGAGCATATGATTTACTAGTTAATGAAGTTGGTTTTAAGCCAACGGACATAATTTTTGATTCAAATATTCTTACTATTGCTACTGGAATTGATGAGCATAGAGATTATGCAATAAACTTTCTAGAGGCTGTTAAATTAATTAAGAATGAGTGCCCTGGAGCTCTAACAAGTGGTGGCGTTAGTAATTTATCCTTTGCTTTCAGAGGTAACAATAAAGTAAGGGAAGCTATTCATTCTGTGTTTTTATATCACGCAATAAATATTGGATTAGATATGGCAATAGTTAATGCTGGTATGTTAGAAGTTTATGAAGAGATTGATAATGAGCTGCTTAAGAAGGTTGAAGATGTAATTTTCAATAAAAGGGATGAGGCTACAGATAGCCTTATTGATTATGCAAATAAATTAAATTCTAATGATTCATCTAGTGAGAAAGAAGAGACTTGGATGAGTTTCGACTTAGAGAAAAGAATTGCTCACCAGGTTATAAAAGGTATTACAACAAACATTGAGAACGATGCCGAAGAAGCAAGACAGAAATACAATTCACCTCTAGAGGTTATTGAAGGGCCACTAATGGATGGCATGAAAGTTGTAGGCCAACTTTTTGGTGAAGGAAAAATGTTCCTGCCACAAGTAGTTAAAAGTGCTAGATCAATGAAAAAGGCAGTAAATTATCTTGAACCTTTTATGGAAGAAGAAAAGACTTCATCATCAGCAGGAAAGATGTTGATTGCCACAGTCAAAGGAGATGTGCACGATATAGGGAAGAATATAGTTTCAGTAGTTGCAAGGTGTAATGGATATGAAGTTGAAGATATGGGCGTTATGGTATCTTGCGCTGATATTGTTGATAGAGTTAAGCAATTTAAGCCTGATATCATAGGAATGAGCGGGTTAATAACTCCATCTTTAGATGAAATGATAAATAACGTTAAAGAGTTTGAGCAAAATAATATTAAGCTTCCAGTATTAATAGGAGGAGCAACAACTAGTAAGGCACATACTGCAATAAAAATATCACCAAACTATCAAAACGAGGTAGTAGTCCATGTTCCAGACGCTTCGCTAGTAGTTGGTGTTTGTAGAGATTTGCTAAATTTAAAAGAAGGAAAAAGCTATAAGAAGAAAATTGTCGAAGAACAAAAAGAGTTTGCAGAAAATTACAATAAAAACAAGTCATTAAAGTTTATACCATTGGAGGAAGCTAGAGAAAAACGTTTAAAATTAAACTTTAAGGATTTAAATTACAAAATAAAAGATTTAAATTTAAAAAAATGGGATTTTGATATAAACGAAATTGTTAATTATATTGATTGGTCCCCTTTTTTTTGGACATGGGAATTAAAAGGAGTTTACCCGAATATATTTAGGAACAAGAAATATGGGAAACAAGCAAAAGAACTTTTTAATGATGCTAATAAAGTTTTAGAGATTATTACAAATGAAAAAATCTTGCAATTAAGAGGAGTTTCAAAAGTTTGGAATGCAATAAGTGAAAACGAAGAAGTGCATCTTTACGATAAGAAATTTAATAAAAAAGTTGATTCCCTGCTATTCTTGAGACAACAGGTAGACAAAGAAAGAGTCTCTGAAAACTATTATTCATTGTCAGACTTTATTTCACCAAATAAAGCAGATAAGGATATTATTGGCTCTTTTGTTGTAACCGCTGGGTACGACGTAGATGAATATGCATCAACTTTTGAGGCGAAAGGTGATGATTATTCATCAATTCTAATAAAGTCCATTGGTGACAGGCTTGCCGAAGCTTGTGCAGAATTCCTTCATAGAGAGATTAGAATAAGTAATGGAGAAGAAGAGGAATTTGACCTAACAAAATTAATCAAAGAGCAATATAACGGAATTAGGCCAGCACACGGGTATCCATCGTTTCCTGATCATTCAGAAAAAACAAAAATATGGTCACTTTTAGATGTAGAAAAGAATATAAATGTATCATTAACTGAGAACTTTGCGTTAAATCCAGCTTCATCAATTTGCGGTCTTTATTTCTTTCACCCTGAGTCAAGATATTTTAATTTGGGAAAAATAAGCAATAGCCAATTTAATGAATATTCAACTAAAAAAGAATTTAGTGTTGAAAAAATGAGAAGCGTCTTACAAAATAACCTTATAGATTAAATGAATATAAAAAAAATTTTAGAAAAGAAATTAATAAATTCAGATTCAACAGATCTTTGGTTTGATTCTATTGATTCAGCTCAACAAATAGTTAATGCTAATTTTTTAAGCGATAAAGATTTAGAATTAATTATTCTGAATTCAAATACAATTAATTCATTTAACAATTTAATAAGTTTGATTTATTTAGAATCGAAGAGACCAAACTTAACCGTTAAATCATTTGATAAAATTGTTCAATATTCCCAGGGTCTTTCTTATGATGGAAGAGCAAAAAAAGCTACAATTGTTGAATATCCAATATCTTCATGGATTGATTCTATAGAGATTGTCTCTAATTGGCTAAAGGAAAACTCTTTAAGGGCGGAATTTGAGCATATTGTTGATTATATTGCTTGTTCAACAGAGGAAATTAATTTAACATCTCACGAGTCAGATTTAACATCACTAGTATCTGGTTTTTTAAAGGACTATGGTTTTAATAATTCATTTGAGCTGTAATTTTCTTCTTTTTTCAATTTTTTTATATATCTCTAATTTCTCTATAAAGTAAAGAGTTTTCCATTCGCTTATTTCACTAACAGATCTTAAACAACCAGTGCAATAACCATTTTTATTCTCACATTTATCTATACAAGGTGATAATAATTTCACTAGACTCTTTTCTTTAGCTCGTTCAAAATTTTTTTATATTTTTTTATAAGTTGATTTCTTGTTACGATTCGGGTCAAATTCAAATCTTCACCTTTTTCTTTAAGTGCAGTCTGAATATGAGGGTAATATCCCAACGAGGCTTTACCAATTAAAAATTTTTGTATTTGTTCGGTTAAATTAAAAGACAAATCAACAATAAGAACGTCTATTTTTTCTTCGCAGTCCAACTTATCAAGAATCCCTATGCTGTTAATATGTATTATTCTGTCCTCTAAGGAAGNTAAAGATTTTATCTTAGAAAAAAAAATCATATCTTTGGTTACAACTGGTATAATCATATAAATCTTCCTTATTATGAGTATGAGAAAATATAACACAATTTCCTTCGACGCAGCTGANACGCTCTTCTATATGCCGAAAGGACTTGGGAATAGCTACTATGAAGTTTTAAAGAAATANAAAACACACCATGACCCTAAAGCTATATCAAAGTCTTTTAAGAAGNTTTTTGTAAATAGAAAAGGGCTCCATTTTAATGGAATTANAGGTGATGATTTATATATAGCGGAGAAAAGTTGGTGGTATGATTTAGTTAGAGAGATTTTTACTGAANTAGGTATGTTTGACGAATTTGATAAATATTTTGATGAATTATACGAATATTTTGCAGATGAAGCTTGGGAAGTTTATCCAGANACAATTGAAACACTNAGTAGATTAAAAGAAGCAAATTACAACATAGTTATTACTTCTAATTTTGATTCAAGGATATACAGAGTTTGTAAAAAGTTTNATATAGATGAGTTTATTGANTATTNTACTATNTCCTCCGAATCNGGATTCTCAAAGCCTGATAAAGAATTGTTTTATATGTCTTTAAAGAAAGTTANCAACAAACCTAGTGAATCTGTACATATAGGNGATAATTATAATCTTGATTATATCCCTAGTTCTNAAATTGGAATGAAATCAATACTCATNGATAGAGAAAATTTATNTAANAATCGAACTGATATTTGTAGTAGTACCGATTTTGCTGGNATCTTTGAGGTTCTTGATGAATATTAATCCGAATTTCCTAGCTTTAATTGTTGCNGCNCTTTGGGGACTAGCTCCAATATTTGAAAAGATGAGTCTTCAAACTATGAGCCCAATCTTTATTCTTAGTGTNAGATTTTTNCTTGTTACAGCTCTTTTGGTTCCNTTTTTTATATCAACCAATCAAGTTTTAATGCTGCCAGAATTAAATATTAAGAACATGCTTCTTATTTTAATTCCNGGTCTTCTTGCAGTTCTAGGAATTTTTCTATATTTNAATGCTCTTTCTGGATCTTCNGCTTCNAAGATTGTCCCACTTACTGCNATATACCCACTCTTTACTTGNTTCTATGCATATATATTCTTAAAAGAAGACTTTACTACAGAGAAAATAATAGGAACGATTTTAATAGTAGNAGGGGTTTTTATNCTTAATTATAGAGATTATATTCAAAACTAAGTATTTTAATTTTGTTAACTTTTAGTATCAAGAAAACTATAAGGGATAAAGTTNATTCTTTCTTCAGTCGACATTTTCTCACCTTTCAATGCTGAATCAACAACTTTTTTAGTAATTTCAGTTTGTTCGCTAATTAAATCAAAAAACTCATCGCATTGTTTTTGCGTNAAACTATAGTTAGTAGTATTAATAATNTTTCTTAAGCTAATAAAAGCTAATACTAATTTATGTTTTCTAGCATTACCTAATCTTTCAAATGATTCTTTNCTATCTCTTTTTCNCATNATGNCCTCAANTTTGTAAATATTATANTAATAACTTAGTATANAAANTAAATATACTAAATGTCAAGNAAAATATGTAGANAATTAAGAATATAAAANNAACTAAAATTTTTTTAGTAAACCTATTATTTNAATTTTAAAAAGGNTTATTTNTTATTTAATAGGCTTGCCATTTCAAGNGCAAAATAAGTAATAATAGCGCTAGCTCCAGCCCGNTTCATTGATTCGAGNGATTCTCTCATNACACTATCGTTATNAATATAACCTTTNTCNGCCGCGGCCTTTATCATTGAGTATTCACCGCTAACTTGATANGCCACTATTGGAAGCATTGAGGCCTCAGAGGATGTTTTTATTACATCAAGGTAGAANGAAGCAGGTTTGACTATTAACAAATCAGCACCCTCAGCTTCATCAAGTAGAATNTCTTTTATNGCTTCCCTGTAATTTTTTGGATTAATTTGATATGATTTTTTATCACCATTTTTTNGNTCTGACTTCAAAGCCTCTCTGAAAGGACCATATAGTGAAGANGCAAATTTTGCAGCGTATGACATTATAGCTGTATTGTGAAAGCCCTTTCTGTCNAGGGCTTCTCTTATTTTTGCTACACGNCCATCCATCATATCTGATGGCGCAACAATATCTGCTCCAAACTCAGCATGTATACAAGCCTGTCTACATAAAATTTCTACAGTCTTATCATTTAATATCTCACCATCTTTAAGCACACCATCATGNCCATCTGAGTTGTATGGGTCNAGTGCAACATCAGTAATGANAAGAATTCTTGGANACGCTTTTTTTATTGCTCTAATTGACTTGGGTATTAAGCCTTTTTTATTTAANGCNTCTTTTCCTANNGGATCTTTTAGTTTTTCNTNTACAGCTGGGAAAATTATTATTGCGTTTATTCCCAAGTNTATTGCAGATTNTATATCTTCCAACTGTTTATCTAGAGTTTTCCTATGAATCCCAGGCATAGAGGGTACTTTTTCAACCTTATTCTTACCATCTATCAAGAATATTGGCATTATTAAATCATTTACGGAGATACTTGTTTCCTCTACAAGATTTCTTATATTCTCGTTCTGTCTTAATCTTCTACCACGAATAAACATAGATTTTTATTATATTATCTTTTGATACCTTTTAAAAGCTAAATTATAACTTCCTTTAATTGGTAAAAAGATATATGATAAAGCCATATGAAAGAAAAAAAGCTTATTATTTTTGATTTTGATGGGGTTATCTATAATTCCGAGGAACTTCATTTTAAATCATTCAATTTTGCTTTGCAAGATTTAGAGAAAACTATAACAAGAGAAGTTTACTATGCCAAATACTGTTCGTTCGATGACGAAGGCTTCTTTAAAGGGTTTTTAAAAGATAATAAAATTAATTTTCAAGATGAACTTATCAATGATCTTATAAGTAAAAAGCATGAATATTTTGATGCAAATTTTGATAACGAGACATCAATATATGATGATTGTGTTGATCTAATCAAGGTTCTATCAAAATCATTTATACTTGCAATTGGATCTGGTGCTAGAAGAGAAGAAATAGTAAGGATCTTAAAAAGAGAGAATTTATTAGATGTATTTGAGGTAATTGTCTCTTCTGATGAGACTACATACCCTAAGCCTAATCCAGAAACATATCTCATGGTTCTGGATGGTGTTAATGAAACATATCAAGTATTACCTGAAGAGTGCATAGTTATTGAAGATACACCAAAGGGTGTAGACTCAGCAATATCATCTGGTATGAAATGTTTTGCAATTACTAATTCCGTTTCCTCAACAGAGCTTTCAAATTCAGATAAAGTCTTCACTAGCTATAAGGATATAACTATCGAAGAAATAACTCAGATATAAGTCAGGACTCGTGAATCAAAGTTTTTAATACTATGTCTGCGGACTGATAAAACTCTTTCAAAATGAGAGTCTCTTTCTTTGTATGAAAATCTCTCATACCAGTACCAAGGTTAATAGTTTCGATACCGTTTTTTACAAAGAAATTTGCGTCTGCTCCTCCACCCGTTTCAACCAAGTTTATTAAATAATTACTGGATTTACATACTTTAAGTATTTTTCTAATTATAAATGCATTTTTTGGAATACTAATTGAGTCATAAATTCTTTCCTTCGTAAATTTAATTCTAACTTTGTTGTTAAGTTTTTTGTATTTTTCCTCTACATTTTTAATTATTTTTTTTATTTTGTTTATCTCTTTTTCAATTGTTGACTCGCTATGACTCCTTATTTCACATGATATAACTGTCTCGCCTGGGACAATATTAATAGCAGAACCACCATGTATTTTTCCAATATTGATAGTAGTACCTTTATTAATTCTTCCTGTCTTCATTTTGGTAATGATCTCTGCTGAAGCAATTATTGAGCTAATTCCTAATTCTGGATTAATACCAGAATGTGATTCTACTCCATAAATTTTTATTGAGAAATAGTCAGAGGCAGGACCTTTGAAAACTAGTCGTTCAGGGCTTGTGCTATCTAAGACTATACCTTCTTTAGCTTTTAATAGCTTGTAATCAAGGTACTTGGCTCCTAAGAGACCTATTTCTTCACATGTCGTTATAGCAGCTTCTATATTATAATGGTTTACTTTATTTGTCTTTAGTGTTTCTAAAGTTTCTAGTATTATCGCTAAACCACTCTTGTCATCTGCTCCAAGAATTGTATCTCCGCTGCTTACAACTGTTTTATTTCTAACTATTGGTTTGATATTGTTTCCAGGAACTACAGTGTCCATATGCGATGACAACAATATCGTTGGAAGCGACCTATTATTATTTAGTTTTGCAATTATATTTCCATGATTAGATCCAGTTTTATTTTTGGAGTTATCTATTACAAAAGGGATATTTAATTTTTTTAATCTCTTTTTTATATATTCAGCAACTTGTATCTCATTTTTAGACTCGCTATCAATTTTAACAAGTTCAATAAAAGTTTTTAAAAGTTTGTCTTTATCCAATAACATATTAAAAATTCCTTGGTCTTCCTTTAAGAGAGAGCGAAGCCTCTAAAATTATTTCAGAAAGAGTAGGGTGTGGATGAATGGTTTTTGCTATAGAATCAATGGACAAATTATTTTGCATCAAAAGTGCGATTTCAGAAATCATTTCGGTTGAACCTTTACCTATTATATGGGCGCCAATAATCATTTCGCTTTGATTAATCAATATTTTGCAGAAACCAGTGGAGTTATCATCAGCTAAGGATTTTCCATTTGCCTTAAAAGGATAAGATACAACTTTGTAGCTAACTTTTTTATTCTTCGCTACATCCTCAGTTAAACCTATATAGGCAATTTCAGGTTGAGAATAAATACATGCAGGAATTTGTAATTCTTCACACTGAGTATTTTTTGATTGAAATATGTTGTTTGCTACAATGCTCCCTTCCTCAGATGCTTTGTGCGCTAACATTAAGCCTCCAATGACATCTCCAATCGCATAAATTGAATCTATGTTAGTCGAATAGTCGTCGTTAACTTTAATAAAACCGAACTTATCTGTAACAACACCAGCCGACTCTAGATTAAGACCAGAAGTATTAGGAATACGTCCAGTAGCCAATAGAACACAATTAAAATCTTCCACCATTGTTGATTCAGAATTTGATAGTTTTAAGCTAATCGATTCTGTCGATTCTGTTACGCTTGCTACGTTAGTAGACTCCAAAATTCTAATCCCTCTTTTCTTATAAGATTTTTTAAGCAAGTCTACTACTTCTTTATCAATTGAAGATAGTATTGTATCAGCAGTTTCTATAATCGTTACTTTGACGCCGAAACTAGAATATAAATAGGCAAATTCAATTCCAATATAACCACCTCCTATTATACAGATATCATTTGGCAGGGAAGTCGAGTTAAGAACATCTTCGCTATCAAGAATAGTCCTGCCGTTTGGCTTTAATATTTTCGGATAAAAAGGCCTTGAACCAGTTGCTATAAGAATTTTACTAGATTGAATATTTTGATTTCCTGAGCTTGAAGATATTTTCAATGTATTTTTGCTTACGAAACTTGCTTCACCATCTAGTATGTCAATATTTTTTTTAGATAGCAGGTTTGTAAGGCCACTTTTCAATCTTTTTGTATTCTTCTTACTATTATCAATTATTTTAGGATAATCAATAGAAAGGTTATCAAAGCTAAAACCTTTATTTTTAGCTTTATTTTGAAGCGAATCTGCAAATTCTGCTGATTTTAATAAAGATTTTGATGGTATGCATCCTTTGTTTAGGCAAGTCCCACCCAAGAAATCTTTTTCAATCAGTGCTGTTTTTAGTCCTAGCCTACTAGATTCAATAGCCGCAACGTATCCACCGGGACCACTTCCTATAATAACAAGATCATAATTGGACATATTTAAAGTTAGCATATTTTCTCTTTTTTCGCTAAACTCACATCAAATAAGTGTATGATATAAATTTATGGAAATGCAAATAAGATCTGAGACTCCAAGAGCTAAAAAGGGTTGGGGAATGGGCTCAACAATGATGGCTGGTGGATCCAAAATCAGAGGCGTTCAACTTCTAATTGCTGAGTATAGAGATCCCATAGAAAAGAATGTTGTAATAATGCATAAATTAAGTTCTGTATTTATGTCAATGATTAAAAGCGAGGACGATATTGTGCTTACTGAAGAGGATTATGGAATTAAAATTACTAAAACTGTGGCTTCAGAGAACTACAATAATGACATTTGGGACCAGTGGGTAGTTTTTTCTAGAAGGATTTATGATAATATCAATAAAATTCTAAAAGGTAAATAATTGAATCAGAATTACGATAAAACACTAAACTTACCNAAAACAGATTTTCCNATGAGGGCAAATCTTCCAATAAATGAACCCAAAATTTTAGAGTTTTGGNAGAATATGAATATTTATNAAANAATGAATAGTAAATCTAAGGATTTTTTTATCCTTCATGATGGNCCACCTTTCGCAAACGGCAAAATTCATATAGGACATTGTTTTAATAAAATTCTTAAAGACATTATATTAAAATACAATTCAATTATTGGTAAAAGTATTAAATACATACCNGGCTGGGATTGTCACGGTCTNCCGATTGAACATCAAGTTTCAAAGAAAATAAAGGATAAAAATATTTCNAAAATTGAGATAAGAGAGAAATGNCAAGACTTTGCTATGAAATTTGTTGAGAGCCAAAAAGAAGAATTTAAAAGACTAGGTGTTNTTGGTGACTGGGAAAATCCNTATCTTACTATGAACCCTGTATTTGAGTCTAACCAAATNAATGTATTTTCAGATATGTTTTTTAAAGGNTACATCTACAGAGGACTAAAGCCTGTNAACTGGAGTCCTAGTTCAAGGACAGCTTTGGCAGAAGCCGAGTTAGAATACCCAGAAGATCATATATCTAAAAGTGTNTATGTTAAATTTNAAATTGATCTAAATTCTTTAAGCTCTATAAAAATAGATTTTAATAATAAAGATATATATTTGCTCATATGGACNACTACTCCTTGGACGCTTCCAGCTAATAANGCAGTATCTATAAATAAAGANTTCAAATACGGTTTATNTNAGAATNATGATGAACTNTTNATAATGGAGTNGGAACTATCAGAGAAAATAAGTTTGAAATNAGAAAAGAAATTTATATTGCTCTCTGAGCTTNATTCAGAAGATATGCTNAAAATTAAATATTTTTCCCCTTTATCTAATGAAAAATGCCCAATNNTAATAGCTGATTATGTAACAAGAGANGCNGGAACNGGTTTGGTTCATACAGCTCCAGGTCATGGAACAGATGATTATTCAACAGGCGTTAAGAATAATTTAGANATTTTTTCTCCTGTTAATGCTGCTGGTAGATTCACNGACGAAGTTTCTANCGACTTGGCTGGTTTGAATGTATTAAAAGAAGGCAATTTAAAAGTTATAGATATAGTAAATGAAAAAAGTTTGTTATTTTTTCANGAAGATTATAACCANAAGTACCCNTATGATTGGCGAACTGGTAAACCGACTATCTTTNGATCAACNNATCAATGGTTTGCTTCAGTTGATAAGTTTAAAGAGGTTGCATTAAAAGAAATTAATGAGGTTCATTGGTATCCACCNGCAATAGTTAACAGGATNACTAANATGGTCANAGAGAGGTCTGATTGGTGCATATCAAGACAAAGNTCTTGGGGNTTACCAATNCCTGTTTTCTANGACAAGANGACNTCGGAAGTTTTTCTAAATCAAGAGGTTATTGATAATCTAATTNATATATTCCAAAANCATGGCTCATCATCCTGGTGGAGATTAAGTATNTCNGAGTTNTTACCTGANAATTACAAAGACAAAGCTGATTCNTTGGTCAAGGGAGAGGATACCCTTGATGTNTGGTTTGATTCTGGAACTTCTTGGAAATCTGTNTTAGAAAACGATAAAATATTCCCTGCAGATTTATATCTTGAGGGAAACGATCAACATAGAGGGTGGTTTCAAAGNAGTCTGTTAACTTCCGTTGCAACGAACGGGAAAGCACCTTATAAAGCAGTCTTAACNCATGGTTTTGTAGTTGATAGTAATGGACAAAAAATGTCAAAATCAAAAGGCAATGTCATTGAACCNGAGAAAGTAATCAATCAGAATGGAGCAGATATAGTTAGATTGTGGGTTTCATCTGAAGATTATTCATCAGAAATAAGAATTTCNGAAAATATCTTAAATACAATTAAAGANAAATACAAGAAACTAAGAAATACTTTAAAATTTCTTTTGGGTAACTTNTCAGATTTTGAGNCAGACTCNTCAATTTCTTTTAAAGAGATGGAGGAAGTGGACAAATGGATACTTGTAAAGTTTTCNTTATTNAAGGAAAGCTATTTGGAATCATTTCGTAATTATTCATTTCATCAAGGCTTAAGNCATCTGCTACATTTTTGNTCTAATGAGCTCAGCTCAATCTATTTAGATATACAAAAAGACGTTNTGTATACATATTCNAAGAAATCNAAAGAAAGAATCTCNAGCCAGAGCGCGATTTTATTTATTTTTAANGAATTAGCTATTATGCTNGCGCCAATCATTTCTTTTACTGCTGAAGAAGCATGGATAGAGAAGCATGGTAAGAATAATTCAATATTTTCTCATGAATTATCNCANACTTTTTTTAANGACAGTGATTTATTAAAGAAGTGGGAACAATTAATGTTTATAAGAGAATTAGTTTTAAAAGAAATTGAGAAGAGCCGAGAAGAAAAGATTGTTGGCTCATCATTAGAAGCCAACGTCATCATTGAAGTCGACAAGGAAGACTTAGGTTTCTTTCAAATTAACTCAGATCTTTTAAAGAAGTGTTTGATAGTCTCACAGTTGCAAATCAATCAATCGAGTAACAATGAAATTAAAGTTTTGGTTACTAAGACAAAGTATAAGAAGTGCCAAAGATGTTGGATGTATTTTTCTAATAATGAATTTTCAGCAAAAGACTCTGATCTATGTCTTAAATGCGAAACTCAACTAAGTAAATGATTTTAAATTAGTTATAATTTAAATAAATGAATAGCGATAATAAAAAACACCATGTAGTTGTAGTAGGTGCTGGATTTGGTGGTCTTTACGCTGTAAACAATCTAGTAGATTCTAATGTTGAAGTGACATTAATTGACAGGAGAAACTTTCATTTATTCCAACCTTTACTTTATCAAGTTGCAACTGGTACCATTTCTGCCACTGACGTAAGTGCACCAATAAGGTCTATTTTCGGCGACAAAAAAAATATAACAGTTAGATTAGATTCAGCTGTTGGTATAGACGTTGAAGCAAAGCAACTTACCACTAGTAGCCATACTAATATTGATTATGATGATTTAATAATTGCTACAGGCGTCAGCCACCATTATTTTGGGCATCATGAATGGCAAAAGAATGCACCGGGACTAAAAACTATTGAAGATGCCCTTGAAATGAGAAGAAAGATTTTCACTGCGTTTGAGCTTGCAGAGAACGAAAAAGATCCTTTAAAAAGAAAACAGTTGCTTACTTTTGTAATAGTTGGAGGAGGACCTACTGGGGTAGAGCTAGCAGGTGCTTTATCTGATCTAGCTTATAGAACATTTGAGAAACAATTTCATAATATTAATACTCGAGAAGAATGCAAGATATATCTAATAGAAGGATTACCTAAGGTGCTTCCATCATTTAAGGAGTCTTTATCTGATGTAACCAAAGGATATTTGCAAGACATGGGTGTTGAAGTTTTAACCGATTCCTTAGTAACTGACATACAAAACGATACAGTATTCTATAAGATTAAGAATGAAAATAAAAGAATAGAATCAAAAACAATACTTTGGGGTGCAGGTGTTAAAGCTTCAGCGATGGGGAAGATTCTTTCCGAGGCCACGGGTGTGAAGCTTGACTCTGTGGGAAGGGTAATGGTAAACAAAGATTTTTCTATTACAGATTATGAAAATATTTTTGTTATTGGAGATTTGGCAAGGTTAAAGGATGGTAAGGATTTTCTTCCTGGAGTTGCTACTGTAGCCATGCAATCAGGAGAATTTGTAGCACAATTAATAAAAAATCGAACATCAAACGCAAAGAGGTATAAAAAGGAATTCAAATATAAAAATAAAGGCAGCCTTGCAGTTATAGGCCGAAATAAAGCTGTTGCTGATTTAGGATATTTTACTTCTAAGGGCTTTATAGCTTGGATTCTATGGATATTTATACACATATTATATTTAGTTGGATTCGGTAGCAAGGTTTCAGTTGTCACAAAATGGGCTTTAAGCTACTTTAATCAGGATAAGGGAAATAGGCTTATTTTTTCTAATAAGCAGTAATTATTTTATAATATTTATTTAATTTATGTCATTAAAGTGTAAAGTAAAAAAATGAAAGCATTCGTCTCCTTTCTTGTTTTGATAGGGTTCCTTTTTTATATTTCACCCTTTTATAGTATGTATCAAATAGGGAGTTCCATAAAATCTGAGGACAAAGAAACTCTTAACTCTTATACTAGCTGGCCTGAGCTACAAGCTTCGGTAAAAGAGGATCTTAAACTATTCTTAAAGAACAGGGAGCAACTTAGAAAAAAAGAAGTTGATGGCCCAATAGGTGGAGCTATTGAAGACTTAAAAAAGTTTAGTGAGTTGTTATTTGGGGAAAAAGCAATTAATGTTGCTGTTAAAAAAGTTATAAACCCAGACTCTATAATAAAGCTAGCTAAAATCTCTTCATCAAAAACCCCAAATTCTCAAGATGAAGTAAATCAATCATCAGGTGCTAACAGCCAAATTTTTAGCTATGATGGCTATTCACTTGAATCTTTTAATTTGATATCAATTAATGATTTTGAAGCTTTAGTTTTGACTCCTGAGGGTGATATCTATTTTAAAATGAGATTTATTTTTCCAAGGTGGGTTTTGTATACTGTTAAGTCCCAGAAGCTGACAGAAGTAATAGCGAAGAAAGTTGAGGAGTCAGTCGATCTAGTAAGAAAAATTAGAAAGATATTGCCAAGTAATTAAAATGGATGATAATCAAAAAAACATATTTAATGACTCTATAGAAACATGTAGCAATGACCCTTTGACTGGGTTTTTCAGAGATGGCTGTTGTAATACTGATATAAATGATCTTGGGGAGCATCTTGTATGTTGTCTAATGAGTAAGGAATTCTTAACTTTTTCGAAAGAAGTTGGGAATGACTTATCAACTCCAGTTCCAGAATTTAACTTCCCTGGTCTAAAAGAAGGAGACAAGTGGTGTTTATGCGCTCAAAGATGGATCGAAGCTTATGATAACCATTGCGCGCCCAACGTTTTTTTGTTATCTACTAATGTTAAAACTTTAAAGATAATCCCCCTTGAAACGTTAAAGCCATTTGCTATTGACTTAGGATAATGCAAAAAAAACTTTCAGTTCTGATGTTGTTAGGTTTTGTTTTGTCAATACCCTTCGCTAAGTTTTTTCCTGAATTAACTATTAAATCCAAGTTCTTAGGTAATTATTTTATATATCTCCTAAAATCCTTTGTTCCATTCCTAATTTTCGGAACAATTACCTTTTCAATTGCTTCTTTTGAGTCCGGGTCAAAATTAAAGAAGATTGTACCTCTAACTTTACTTTTTTATATCACCTCAACATTGATTGCAATAATCTATGCACTTTCAATTGCCTCAAATATAAATTTTGCACCTGACCAAAACTTAAATATTGGCGCATCATTAGTGCAAACAGATTCATTAAGTTTAAAGTCTAGTGTAAGTATTATTGCAATTGACTTTAGTAATTTTTTTAATCTTATCTTAGACGGCAACCCAATTGCCATAATGATTTTATCAACAATTTTAGGGTTGCTTCTTAGAGTAAGATTTTCGTATCAAACAAATATTTTAAATTTTTTTTCTTATATTAATAATTTAGTTATTAAAATTACAAACTATCTAATGTTGCTTGCTCCTGTAGCAATTTTTTCTTTATTCTCAAATTTACTAATTGATATTGATAATGACCTATTGTTTTCCCTTCTAAGGTTTGTAGTAATATGCATTTTCGTCTTTCTTATATATAGGTTTTTCTT
>NZWJ02000013.1 GCA_002701925.2 bacterium | reverse complement strand
TTTTTTTGGGATAACAAGTTGATTGAGAAAATAAAAATCTCGAGCTTTTCTGTAGAGATTCCTATTACCTAAAAACTGGTTCAGACATATTGCTAATTCCATTCAAGAAATCTTTTGCAGAGATTTTCTTTTGCCCGCTCTTTTGTATCTCAATTATTTTAAGATTTCTGTCTTTACATCCTACTATCATATTTCCTTCAACATTTTTAATTGCTCCGGGACTAAGTTTGGGTGAGTCGTCTAGTGTTGCTTTGTGAATTTTGATAATTTTATCTTTTATTCTAGTGTGGGCAATTGGCCAAGGACTACAGCCCCGTATAAGATTAAAAATTTCATCTGCGCTTTTTGTCCAATCAATTATTCCGTCCGCTTGATTCATTTTAGGCGCAAGAGTTGATTCCCCATGATTCTGACTTACAGACTTATATATTGGGTCTATCTTTAATTTATTAATAAATTTAACAATTTGTTTTGAACCCAGATTACTTAATTTATTGGTTAATGACTCCGTTGTATCGCTATTTTCTATCTTAATTTTTTCTATGCTAATTATATTTCCAGTATCCATTCCAAGATCCATATCCATTATTGTTACTCCTGTCTCTTTCTCCCCATCAATTATTGCTCTGTTTATTGGAGCAGCACCCCTATATTTTGGAAGAATTGAGGCATGTATATTTATACAAGCAATCTTAGGAGCTTCTAAAATTTCTTTAGTTAAGATTTTTCCGTAAGCGGCAACACAAATTAAATCAGGGGCAAAGTCATTGATATTTTTTAGTAAAATTTCATTTTCTTTTAATTTTGCTGGCTGAAGAAAATTAATTTTTTTGTCCAGACAAAACTGTTTTACAGGACTATAAACAATTTCTTTCTTTCTTCCACTGGGTTTATCAGGCTGTGTTATTACCAAACCTACACCAAATTCCTTCTCTAATGCAGTAAGAGTTTTAAGTGCAAAATCAGGAGTTCCCATAAAGATAATTTTCATTTTATTCAAACAAGTCTATGATATTTTTTACATTCCTTCTAGCAAAGAACCTGATTCTATCTAAATAAGAAGTTTTTCTAAAATAAACTATGTCGTTTTCCTTAAATATAGTAATTTTACCACCAATTTCGAATTCACCTTCAAACATAGCTCTAGCAAAGATTCTTTTATATTTAATAGTGTCAATTATCCCTAATGTTAAAGGCGAGTCAAAACCTTCAGGTGTCACGTACAAAGTAGTATAGCTAGCAAGTCTTCCCTCAAGCTCTTCTTTTTCCTCTATCAATTCACTTGAATCTGAGATTTTATCTATTTTCTCATGGTTTACACTGATGTCTAAGAGATTAGAAGAACNCCTAGTCGAGCTTTTTTCAAGNATNTTTACAAAAATATTGTTTCCCATGCCTCCAATTGAGTGACACAANGCNGTATTATTNTTCCCGACTTGTCTATCTTCAGAAACAAGATTNCTCATTTGAAACACGCAATCTATTATTTGGGCTAAACCNGTAGCACCAACAGGGTGACCTCTNGATTTAAGTCCNCCNGATGCATTTATAGGCAAAGATCCATCAATCNTTGTNNCACCTTTTAATATAGACATATATGATTCACCTTCATTAAAAAATCCAAGGTCTTCAGCGTTTATAGCTTCAAAGCTTGTAAAAGCATCATGGACTTCTGCGAAGTCTATATCTTTTGGTGANAATGTTGACATAGAATAGGCTTTTTTNGCTGCCAATCTTGTAGCAGCAAAATGACTTAAGGATTGACGATTTTTAAGACTTACTGTATCAGTAGCTTGACCACATCCTGTNACTCTTATATCACTATTTTCTGAAGTNAATATTANAGCAGTAGCACCATCAGANATNGGAGAGCAATCGTACATATTCAAAGGGTTAGATATTATTCTACTCTTTTCATAATCTTCTTCAGAGATTTCTTTCTGAAAATGAGCCAATGGGTTAAGTGAGCCATTAAAATGATTTTTTATTGCAATCGATTTCATTAATTCGTTTAAAAGCTCTTTGTTTATTCTGTGTTTTAATTTGTAAGCCATAGTTACCATAGCAGCAAGAGAGGGCATACTAGCGCCAGATTTCCTTTCATTTTCCTCTATAACTTTTGCTAGTATTTTTGTAACTCTTTGAGTCTCTAGTCCGGACATTTTCTCTGCTGCAACAAGAAGAACATTATTATAGACGCCAGAGGCAACAAGATTACAGCCCATGTTGAATATTGCTGCACCAGACGAAGAAGCAGTTTCTATCCGAAAAGAAGGGATACCTTGAATATCTAAATAATCTGCTACAAGAGTAGATAGATTAGAATTATCGTTAAATTCTTCAGGATTCATTGACCCTATCAATAAACAGTCAATTTTCTTTTCTGATTCCTTTAAACATCCTCTTCCGGCATTAATTATTAAATCACGGATTTCAGACTCAAATCTACCAAACTTAGTCATGGAAACTTTATCTATGAAGACTTCTCTCATTATTTTTTTATATTAGCATATTTTAATAATTAATTATTTACTGGATTGGTATGAATTAATTAGATATATTTAGACTCTATGATTAAGCCTGCTAAATTATTTTTTTTAATAATTCTTAATTTCTTTGTAATATCAAACATTTCTTTCTCTTCTGATTTAGAAAATTTACCTGATTTAGTAGAAGAATTAAGTTTATCTGTAGTAAGAATTGAGACAACTAGTATTAGACAGAAGAACATTGGCGTTACAGGTGACCCCTTTTTCGATGAGTTTTTTAAAAGACAATTTGGGGAAAATAGTCAACCAAGGAAAAGCAAAGGTTTGGGGTCTGGTTTTGTCTATTCAAGTGANGGTTTTATTGTTACGAACTATCATGTAGTTGAGAAGGCAACAGACATTTCAGTTGTACTAAGTGATGGAAGCAAGCACGAGGCTGAAGTTATTGGGACTGATGCTAGAACAGACTTAGCTTTGCTTCAAATAAAACCAAAGAACGAACTGAGCCAAGTCAGAATAGGAGATTCAGAATTATTAAGAATCGGCCAGTGGGTTATAGCTATAGGAAATCCACTAGGATTTGGGACTACTGTTACAACTGGAATAATAAGTGCAAAAAGCAGATATATAGATGGCTTGGGAACATATGTAGATTTTCTCCAGACAGATGCTGCCTTAAATAAAGGAAATAGTGGTGGACCACTTTTTAATATTAAAGGTGAAGTGGTGGGCGTTAATACTGCAATAGCTGCGAAAGGACAAGGTATCGGCTTTGCAATACCAATTTCTATGGCATCTGATGTTATAGAGCAACTTAAAATTAATGGAAAAGTAGAAAGAGGTTGGCTTGGTGTTGTTGTACAGAAGATAACTCCAGAACTAGCTGATTCATTAAAATTATCTAATATTAAAGGAGCCCTTGTAACTGAAGTTGTAGCTGAAGGACCTGCTTTTAAAGCGGGACTTAAAAGAGGAGATATTATTTTATTTATAAATGATAAAGAAATTTTAAAGATGGAAGACTTGCCCAGAGAAGTAGGAAAAATTAAGCCAGGTGTTACTGTTAGGCTGGTTATTTTGAGAGATTTAAAGAAGATTAATTTAGACGTTAAACTTGCTACAATTCCTAATAGTTTAATTTCCAAGGTTGGCACTTCTTCTAAAGCAGTCGATAAGTTTGGATTTATAGTTAATGAAATCCCAAGCCCATCGTCTAGTAACGAAAGAAGCATTATTATCTCTAAAGTATTTAGAGATTCAAATGCTCATACAATTTTAATGAAAGGAGACATTATCCTTGAAATTAACAATAAGAGTGTTGAAAATATAAAAAGTTTTGAGCAAGCTATAGCTTCTATTCAGAAAGATCAGAATTGTGTATTTTTTATTAAAAGACAGGGAAAGAACTCGAAGCTATCTTTATTTAAGTCTATTGTTTCTAACTAATCTTTAAAAGGAACTCCAATATTTGAAGATGAAGCTGTAGCATGCTTTCGTTGAGCAATTAGCCCTGAACCGATCGAGAGCTCAACTGCCTTTATTGACATATCTAGTGCTTTACAGAATTGCTCAGGATTATCTGATTTGGCCACAGCAGTATTNANGAGTATNCCGTCGTAACCAATTTCAAAAGCCTGGCAAGCATGAGAAATTCTCCCAATTCCTGCATCAATAATTAGTGTGGTTTCAGGAAGCTCCTTTCTTATCTCAATNAAGTTGGATTGGTTATCTAGTCCACGACCTGAACCAATATGGGAGCCCCAAGGCATAACTACTTTACANCCAAGATCTTTCATTGCTTTAGCAAACTTCAGATTGTCTGTTATATATGGCAGAATTTTAAAACCTTTCTTNGTTAAAGTCTCTGCTGCTTTAATAGTTCCTTTCATGCAGGGNTCTAGAGTTAAATCGTCCTTAATTACTTCAAGTTTAATTAAGTTGGTTTCAAAAATTTCTCTAGCCATTTCTGCTGTTACAATTGCATCTTTCGGCGATAAACACCCCGCAGTATTTGGCAATACATGACATTTTGTTTTCTTAATTATATCTAAGAAANTATTATCNTTATTGTTCAATCTTCTAATAGCTACAGTTACCATCTCTACTCTTAGAATCTTTATACAGTTAATAAATACTTTAGGNGANGTGTAGCCGGANGATCCGAGTATAATTCTGTTCGATAGTTCAATATTATATATTTTCATCTTAGCCACCTGGATGAGGACTTACGACCTCAATCTTATCCTCAGAATTAATAATAATAGTTTNATANTTTGATTTTGGAACGAACTCACCATTTATTGCCACGGCATAGCTGNCCNTTGTTGAGAAGCTCTCCTTAAGTAAGTCAGTTAATTTTAAGTCACTGGNTGTTACTGCCTTTTCGCCATTAATATAAAAGTTCATAATNTAATTATAAATGTAACTAAGTTTTTTATCCTTCTTTTTATTTAAACAGTAGTCGGCTATTAATTCTGCAATTAGCGGAGACAATAGATAACCATGTCTATAGAGGCCATTTGCAGAAATAAAATCATTTTTAATATTTATACTTGGCAAATTGTCAATATATGCTGGCCTACAATTAGTAGATAATTCCAATATTCTTGCTTCCGAAAAACTTTTAGAGATAAGCATTGACGAACTTAAAAGCTCTAAGGCTGATCTTACAGAGACAGGTGATGAATCTTTACTTTCAATTTCTGTTGCACCAATTAGATAATTATTTTTACCTCTAGGAGTAATATAAGTTGGATACCTGAAATGATGAAGTCTTATTGGTCTAGTTATATTAACATTTTCAGCAAACACTTTTATTATTTCACCCCTAACTCCCCTCAATTTTCCTTTTTCACCAATAGAGTCTAATCCAGTACATTCAATTACATGATCAAAATTAATTCTTTCCCCCCCCTTAAGTGAAACTGTATTTTTCTTAATTTCTTCAACATGGGATTCAAATTTTATTAAAGAGCCATTAAGCTTTAAGAATTTTATTAAAGCATTCATAATTTCTAAACAATCAACTTGACCCTCATCTTTAAATAACAAACCTGTTAAATTAATAGAATCTATATCAGGCTCTAATTTCTGAATTTGTTTATTAGTTAGAATTTTGAGTTTAGATTTGGTGTGGCTATTAACTCGTTCACAAATTAATTCTAAATCAGATTTTTCAGCTATTTGAGTTACTACCAAACTACCTTTTGATTTAAAGAAAGTTCTAGAATTCAATTCTTTAATAATCTTTTTCCATTTTAACAGGGAGGTCTCGCCTAATTCGAAGATTTTTTTGTTACTATGGATTAATTCGCAGTAAGGGGCAATCATCCCAGCGGCAGTAACACTACAGTTGCTGAAGTTGAGACCGTTATCCTTTTCGAATATTGTAACTTTATGACCTAGTTGAGAGAATTTATATGAAACCAAAAGGCCAACTATTCCACAGCCAACCACTCCTATATTCTTTTTCATCAAGAGTATTTTACACAATGAGGAAGGATGTTGTTAATTTATAAGACTTATATGATATATTGTTAAATATGATTTTTGAGACTATTAAAAGTTTTTTTAGTAAGACTATAGTTCTAATTTTAGGTTTAGGACTCATAATAAGCTTAGGTGTAGGTTCAGATCTATTTTCTTTTGGAATGTCACAGAAAATAATTGCTCAAGTTGACGGTGAAGATATTACAGTGACAGAATTTAATTATTTTAGGAATTTAAAGATTTCTAAAATGCCGAAGAATTTACTGCAAGATAAAGAGCTTATGAAGCTTTTAGATAAGGAAGTAGTAGCTACTATCGCCAGCAGAAAATCCTTATCATTCAAAGCAAAAGAATTGGGACTAAGAGTTAATAATTCTGAGTTAAAAGATAAGATTAAAAATAGTTATTTATTTCAACAAAATGGAAACTTCATAGGATTTAAGGAATATGAGAATAAAGTAAGAAATATTTTTGGATTAAAAGTAGAAATTTTTGAAAACATATTATACGAAGAGATTCTAAATGATAAATTAGAGCAATATGTGTCTAAGTTTCTATCAATATCCGATGGAGAAGTGATTCAGAGCTATAGTTTGGAGTCTACAAAAATGAATTTTTATTTAATAAAAATTCGACCTAATAAGTCTGAGGTAATAAATTTCACGGAAAAAGAAATAGAGCTTTATAAGAAGAACTATCTTGATGTCTCACCTGTTAACCAAAACATATTCCAAGCAATTCATTTGGATTACTTAGATTTTACTAAAGATATAATGGTATCTTCAGAAGATATTGCCAACTTTGTTGCAAATTACGGAGATTTTGAGGATAAAGATGAATCTAAAGTAATAGAAGCAATTAAAAAGAGGATAGCCGAGAATCTATTTTCACAAAAGTTAGCTGAGTATAATGACCTAGCTAGTAAGTTTTCATTTAAAGCAATTATAGATGTGACAAATACACAGTCTAGGGTTGAAAAAATTAGACTAGATCTCCCCGGGAGCAAATATCCTAGACAGTTATTAGACGAAGTTTTAAAGTCAAACTTTAAAATGAATGAAGTAAAAGTCTTTGTATACCAAAAAGATATCTGGATTATTAGCCCTGATGAACATCAGACCGAAGATGATGATTATATATTAAAGAAAATGGAACTTGAATTTGCTGGCGCAAAGCAGGAAGAATTACTAGGAAAACTAGTTAATACTAGCAGTGAAGAGCATCCATCTTTATTTGAGGAAGCAAAGATTAGCAATAATTATCTTTATGAGTTTAATTATGATGTTAAACTGACTGACTTTCAGGATCTAATTGGGCAAAAAGTTGATTTTAAATCAATAAAAGAAGGGGAATTCTATCAAAGGAAGTTGTTTGGTAAAGATGAGAAATACGTAATTTATATAGAAAGAATAAGAAAAGCTAATAAAGAATTCTTATCCCTTGATGAGGATAGAATTAAACAGAAATTATTTTTAGACAAGAAATCTAGATTTTATTTAGATTTTTCTAGAGAAGTTTTAAACAAGTCAGCCATTAGATATAACGATAAATATTTTAATTAGTACTAAAATAGAATTCTTTACAAGAATTTACTTAATTCTTTCTCTTGCCTTTACGGACAATGTATTTTATTATTTGCAAAAATGAGAATTAAGTCCCTGANTATTAAAGGTTTTAAGACTTTCTATGAAAAATCAGTTGTAAATTTTGANTCTGAGATATCGACTATTGTTGGTCCTAATGGTTGNGGNAAAACAAATCTTCTTGATGCTATGCGNTGGGTTCTNGGAGAACAGAATCCTAGACTTTTAAGATTGGATTCAATGTCGCAAGTTGTNGCAGATGGTAATGATAATTTACCAAAGCAAAATTTTGCTGAAGTTTCTTTGTTGATTGAAAATTTTGAGGAAGAAGCTTTTGTAGAGACTGAAATTAANAGGAAATTNTACAGAAATGGTGAAAGTGAATATTACTTGAATGGNAACCAGTGCAGNTTGAAGGATATTACCGAAGTAGTTATGTCTGCAGGAGCGGGCTCTAGAAGCTTTACTATAATACCTCANGGTCAAATAGACACATATATTATTGCCAAGCCNGAAGACAAAAGACAGCTAATAGATGAAGCAGCTGGTTTATCTATATATAAATTAAAAAGAGCTGAGACNGAGAGGAAAATNCTTTTAGTTNAGGACAACCTTGAAAGAACAAAAGATATACANGCTGAGATAAAAAACCAGAAAGATCTTTTAGAGGANCAGTCTAATAAAGCAAAAAAATATACAGCCTTAGTTGATCAATTTAGAGATCTTGAAGTTCTCTTTTATAAAAATCGTTATCAGGAGCTTGATTTAAAGCTAATTAAATCANGNAAGGAAAAAGAAGAATTTGAGCTTCTAATCAAAAATCTTGAAGATAGAAAGAAAGAAATTAAGTTATTNACAGAAAGTAATTCCAAAAAACATGGCGAGTTAGGTATNGAACAAGAATCTTCAACTAATTTGCTATTGAATGAGAAAGAGAAAAAANTGAAAATTCATTCCNAGATTCAAATAATTGAAAGTGAAAATAATATGCTTGTTTTAGAGNTAGAAAGAGCNAANAATAATAAAGTAGAATTGAAAAACGAGGTTANTTCCTACCNTAATGATGTNGAAAAGATTCAGAAGAGTAATGATTTGTCAGCAATTAAAGTTAGNGAACTTGAAAGTCAGATGAATGTTGGCTCAGAGCCTANCGAAGAAAGCGAAATGTCTCATGCCCAAGTTAAGAAAAGGCTCCTTGATGCAGTTGAGAATTATTCATCTTTGAAAACNAGNCACTCAATNTTAGAGAATGAACTTAAAGAGCTATCTCTCAAGCATCAGATGTTTAATTCTGAATCCAAAAGGTTCGAGGAATCAGCAATTAGTATAAAAGAAAAAATGGAAGAAATTAAAAAGAACTGCTTTGAATTAGAGGCAATTAAAGAAGNATGTGTTGCTAATAAGAGTGAAGANGACGTCAAACTCTCTAATTTAAACNGNGANCTTAAGATCATTAATGANAAATTTATTAAGATTAATTCTGATATAGAAGCTACAAAGTCTAGAGTAAAAGTCNTGGAGAACATTGAATCAACATACGGNTGGCTTCCCGAAGGAATTAGGAATTTTGTCCATGAATTAAAAGGAAAAAGTATTAATGGAACAGTGTCNGATTANTTAAATTCCAAGGAAGGNTATGAGAAGGCNGTAGAGGCAGCTTTAGGAGAAAAATTAAAGTGGATAATGATTAATAATAATAAGGATGCAATTGAAACGATAAAAATGTTTAAGAATACAGGCGTTGGANGAGGTACTTTTATATCTNTAGAAAATCGAAGAATGATAGGNGCAAGTTCTGATATAGGCGAGACTAATTTACTTGACTGTATAGAGTGCGATANNGAATATAGACCATTCCTATCATCAATCTTGGGANATACTTTCGTNACAGAGGACCTTNTATCTGCATTAAAAGCTANGGAGAAAAACCCCGNATATAATTTTGTTACAAAGGATGGNGAATTTTTTGANTCAAATGGCTCAATCTCAGTTGGNTCAGCACCAGAGAATATTTTGCAGATTAANGATGAGATAAAAGATTTAANAAAGCAAAAGATCGAGTATGAGAAAGATATTGATTTAGTTAATATTGAAATTAAAAAGATTGAAGATGAAGTTTTTGATATTAATATGAGAATAAATACATTTGATAATGAAATTATTTCCTATTCTGATTCTTACTCAACAATGTCTAAAGAGCTTTCAGATTTTAGTNCAAAATTAAACAATGAGATTTCTTCNAAAGAGAAAGCTGAAACTCAAATTAAAGANANAGAGGCAAACCTAAAATTCAAAAAGAATAAGCTNAGTGAAACATTTTATGAAATTGAAGTAATGTTGCAAGAAAAGAATAAATTTGAAGANAGGTTTAATTTTTTTGAGGGNAATAAGGATNTACAGGTTTCTGAATTTCTGAAAAAGTCTAAGNTGAAAGAAGTAGAGAATCTTAAATCAGCAATTCANAACCAATNGACNTTCAAATCAGATTTAGCTGAAAAAATCGANAAACTNNAATCAAAAATTGATATTGAATCAAGTAGAATTATAAAATTAGAGGAGAAGATTGAAGCAAATTCAGATTCTNTAACNGAACTAAANAGNNCGACNGAGGTCTCAGATAANGAAGAAAAAGAANTGATGGAGCGGATCGCTTTAATTAAGGATAAAATAAATTCTAATAAGAATGAGTTAAATTTAATATCTAATGACTCAATTCTAATTGATGAGGAGCTAGAAAAGAAAAGGCAACAGTCATTGATTTTTGGCTCAAACCTTCAGAAAATAGAGNTGGAGATTNATCAACTTTTTGAGATCTTGCAAGCAGATTCAAAGGATTATGATATAAAAAATNTTTCTGANGAAGAAAAGCTAGCTATATCAANNCTACAAAAAGATAATCTTTTATCTAAGTCACATTTTTATAAATTGCAGAAATCTATAGACTCATTTGGNCCAGTTAATCTTTTAGCACCCGAGGANTTTGAAAAACTCGAAGAAAGATATGATTTTATTNCTGGAGAAATAANCGATTTAGAGACTTCATTAACAAATCTTAATAAGACTATTGATAAAATTGATAATGAATCAGAGTCNGCNTTNCTTGAAANCTTTTCAAAAATTAGCCATAAATATGATGAGTATATAAAAACTTTATTTGGCGGAGGCGAGGGCAAATTGGTGCTTACAAACCCTAATTCAATAAAAGATACTGGAATTGAGGTCATGTTAAAAATAGGGTTAAAGAAATATAGAACCTTGAAGTCATATTCTGGTGGCGAGAGGGCATTAGCTGGAATAGCTCTGCTTNTATCTGCTTACTTTGTGAANCCTGCTCCTTTCTTGTTGCTTGATGAAGTAGATGCTCCGCTAGACGATAAGAATATTTCTAAGTTTGGAGAAATGTTAAAGGAGATTTCTAAGAAGTCTCAGGTTGCAATCATAACCCACAATAAGAAAACTATGAAGTTTACTAATAGGTTGATTGGAATTACTTCTAAACTCGAAGGCTTAAGTGAGGTTGTTCCAATAGATCTTCAGAATTAAAACTCTTTGTTCNAATTATCATGTTAAATATAATCAAAAAAATATTTGGTTCTGAGAACGAAAGAGAAGTTNTAAGAATTAAAAAAATTGTTGAGACTGTTAACAGTCATGAAGAGGACNTTGCAGGAAAATCTATTGATAACTTGAGAGATAGAATNTNCTCTTTGAAANAAGANGTTAAAAACTATGAAGATATTGATNCAGTTATTCCTGAAGTAATGGCTATTGGAAGAGAGGCCTCAAAGCGAATGCTTGGATTGAGACCTTTTGATGTNCAAATANTAGGTGCGATAGTTCTNCATGAAGGAAAAATAGCTGAGATGAAAACAGGGGAAGGTAAAACCTTAGTTGCAGCANTAACNGTAGTTCTTAATTCTTTATTNCAAAGCGTGCATGTTGTCACAGTTAATGACTATCTAGCTAGACGTGATGCTTTATGGATGTCCCCAATATATTTAAGTTTAGGCCTAACTGTTGGAGTACTNAATAATGATAAGTCTTACATGGTTATTGCTAATAATGAGAAACAAGAGGAAGAGTTAATTGATTCATTAAGACAAGAGGTATATAAGTGTGATGTAATCTANGGAACCAATAGTGAGTTTGGCTTTGATTATCTNAGAGATAATATGAAATATTCAATAGAAGAAGTTGTTCAAACAAGCCATTCTTTTGCAATAGTAGATGAAGTAGATAGTATTTTAATTGACGAAGCTCGAACTCCTTTAATAATCTCTGGACCTAGNGACAGTTCCGTAATTGATTATAAGCAAATTAATGATTTATCAAAAACTTTAGTTGANGAAGATCTAACAAAAGATGAAAAAACNAAACAAGTTTTTATATTGGACTCNGGCATAGAAAAAATTGAGAAATCNCTTGGTCTTGCTAATTTATATGATCCATCAAATTTAATAACTCTTCATGCTATCAACCAAGCTCTTAGAGCAATCCATATGTATGAAAGAGATAAAGATTATGTTGTACAAGAAAACAAGATAATTATTATTGATGAGTTTACAGGAAGACTAATGCCAAGTAGAAGATGGGGTGAGGGTTTACATCAGGCNGTAGAGGCAAAGGAAAGAGTTGATGTCGAGGAAGAAAATCAAACTCTTGCNTCAATTTCNATACAGAATTATTTTCGAATGTACAACAAGTTGGCAGGTATGACAGGTACCGCAGATACAGAAGCCCTTGAGTTTAAGAATATCTATGATTTACAAGTTGTTGTNGTGCCAACNAACGCNCCTATGATNAGAGAAGACTTAAATGATTTAATATATAGGACAGAGAGNGAAAAGTTNCAGGCAATCCTAGAGAACATNGTCCAATTTAATCAAAGTAGAAACCCAGTTTTAGTAGGGACTATTTCGGTTGAAAAGTCNGTGGAATTTAGNGTNGAATTAAAAAAAAGGAATATNGTTCATCAAGTCTTGAATGCTAAAAACCACGAGTCTGAATCAGAAATTATTGCCCAAGCAGGGAAGCTAGGCGCAGTAACAATTGCAACTAATATGGCAGGTCGAGGAACAGATATNAAANTAGGGGGAAATATTGATTTTATNCTACAGGATAAGANCTTAAATAAAAATGAAATTTTATCAGAGATTGAAAATGAAAAAAGTGAAATACTTGAACTTGGTGGATTNATAGTTTTAGGAACNGAGCGACATGAATCTAGAAGAATTGATAATCANTTACGAGGGAGATCTGGCAGNCAAGGGGATCCAGGTAGAAGTCAATTCTTTGTATCAATGGAAGATGATTTAATGAGATTATTTGGCTCAGAAAGNATCTCNTCNATGATGACNAAGTTTGGCTGGAAAGACGGAGAACCTATTGAACATAAAATGATTACAGGCTCTCTNGAGAATGCTCAGAAGAAAGTNGAAGCTCGTAACTTTGAGATGAGAAAATATTTGATTGAATATGATGATGTACAGAATAAACAGAGAGAAGTNATTTATGGTTTAAGAAATAAATTATTAATTGATGAGGAGGTCTCAGAGATTTTAANCANCATATCAGATAACGTAATACAAAATATTGAGGTAAACTTTGATGACCCTGATAACTTNTCTGACCTAGATCAAGAATCAATTATTAACTCTTTGGGCTTCNCTATTGAAGAAAGTTTTAGCTCNGTTTCNGCNCTGGAAAATGTAATTATTAAGAAAGTTANTGAAAAAACTGCATCTTTNGGTGAGCACTTTATNCCNGTATCAAAATATATACTTATAACAACCTTGGATATGACATGGAAAGANCATCTNTTAAACATGGACTATCTAAGAGATAGNGTAGGATTGAGAGCTTATGGACAAAAGAATCCTTTAAATGAGTATAAAAAGGAAGGGTTTGANATGTTCAAAGTCATGATGGAGGGCCTATATTTTGATGCNTTAAAAAGTTTTTTAATTGTTGAACCAATTTCTAACGAAGAGCTNGAAAGACTTGAGTCAGAGAGAAATAAGCANGAAAAAGTTGAGTTTTTAAGTGATACAGANATTCTTGAGTCAGAAAATGATGTAGATTTTGTTCAAAAAGAAGAAGATAATAAAAATAAGGATGAGGAAAATAGGAATAAGAAGTTAATNAATAAAGCAAANATGGAAAAAGATAAAGTGAAGAGAAGAAATTTAGAAAAACAAAAGAAAAAGCATAAAAGAAAACAAAGAAAATGATAAAAAATCTTAAAATCACTCTAACTTCAATATTAAGNATTATTATAATAGTGGCTTTGTTCATTTTCTTTGGCTTAGCTTTTGGAGCGATATTGTTAATTTTCTTTGCAACAAGAATGTATAGTAAGTTCATGAAGAAAAAAGANAAGCCTAATNCTTCNGCTAGAACAGATGAGTCAAACAAGAAAACTGATATTATTGATGTTGAAGAAGATGACTATAAGGTTGACTAAATATTATCTATGTTGTCAGCTAGTTTAATATCTAATGTTGATAAGCCATTAATTGAGTGAGTAGATAAATATATTTCAACTTTATTATAAGTATTATGAATAGTTGGATGATGATTTAATCTTTCAGCCTCAACTCCAATTTGTACTATAAAACCTAAGGCATCAGAGAAGTTTGAGAAAATAAATTTTTTATATAACTGTTTCTTTTTTACTCTCCAAGTGGGCGCTAGCTTCTTTATTTGAGAGTCTGATAAAGCTTTTGTATTTCTAGCCATAAAATGAAGATAAACATAAATAATTAACAAGTCAAAAAAATTAATTACAATATGAGAATGCATGAAGTTTATTTATCAATGGGCTCTAATATTGGGGACAGAGAACTTAATTTGAGAAATTCTCTTAAGAAATTATCAAGTCATGTTAAATTGGGAAGAGTTTCGAGTCTTTACGAAAGTGTAGCCATATCTGATGCACCTCAAGACAAATATCTTAACATTGCAGTAAAAGTTTCTACACAATTAAACCCAAATGAATTACTAAGATTGTTAAAAGAAATTGAGGTAAGTTTTGGGAGGAATTTAGAAGAAAAGAATATGCCTAGAGCTATGGATATTGATATAGTTTTTTTTGATTTGCTTAACGTCAAGCAATTAGACTTGGAGATTCCTCATCCTAGATCACATCTTAGAGCTTTTGTTCTCATGCCCTTAATAGAAATTGATCCTAATTTAATTCACCCAAGTTTAAATAAGAATTTAAAAGATATTTTAATTGATTTAGAAGACCAAGATATCGTCAAACTTAATGCTATTAATTATTGAAAAGCATGAATGAATGTATATTATTTTTAAATGGACACAAAGCCAGCTAAGTTTAAACTAGGCCAAGTAGTCAAGCATAAGCTGTTCTTTTTTAGAGGAATCATCTTTGATGTTGATCCTATTTTTGATAATACTGATGAATGGCTAGAGAGGATTCCTGAAGAAAGGAGACCCAAGAAAGACCAACCTTTTTATCATATACTCGCAGAGAACGAAGATAGATCTGTTTATATAGCATATGTATCACAACAAAATTTGGAGAAAGATAACTCGAACGAACCATTCACTCACCCCTCAGTTAAATTAATTTTTAACGGCAATGATGAAGAAGGAAATTTCATACTTAAACAATCAACTAATTGATTTCTCAAGCGAGAGAACAGTGTTCCAAAGTAGCATAGTTATTGTCATTGGACCCACCCCTCCAGGGACAGGAGTTATATAACTACAAACTTTACTAACCTCAGCGAAGTCTACATCACCCGCAAGTTTACCAGTTTCAAGCCTATTGATTCCGACATCAATAACGACAGCTCCTTTTTTAACCATGTCTTTTTTTACAAAATTTGCTCTTCCAATTGCTGCGACAATTATATCTGCAGCGCTTAATATTTTTGCTAGATCTTTAGTCCTTGAGTGACATATGGTGACAGTTGCATTTTTTTGAAGCAAAAGGATAGAAGCAGGTTTCCCCACAATATTGCTTCTTCCTAAAACTACAGCATTTTTACCCTCTATCTCGATTTCATAAAATTCCAACATTTTTATAATTCCATGAGGTGTACATGGAATAAAACTCGGCTTACCCTCAAAAAGATATCCAGCATTAATNGGNTGAAAACCATCNACATCTTTATCTGGTGCAACAGAGTTTAGAATTAGAGATTCATCAATATGGCTNGGTAATGGTAGCTGTATTAAAATACCATTNATATTTTTATCATTATTTAATTTATTAATNAGCTCTAAGAGTTCATTTTGAGTNNTANTTTCAGNTAATTTGTGCTCTTCNGAGTATATNCCTACATCTTCACAAGCTTTCCTTTTNTTTCTAACATAAATTTGCGAAGCTGGATCNTCACCCACCAAGACTGCAGCAAGCCCTGNAANTCTAGAGGACTCTTCTTTTATCTTAGCNGCNTTACTTCTTATAATTTCTCTTATCTCTTTTGAAACTAACTTTCCATCAATTAATTTATCACTCATATTNTACTCCTTATGGAAAATGGTTTAGAGGCCCATNTCCCATGCCTAAATTTAAAGAATTTTTTATTGCTCTGTTAGTNAAGTTTTTAGCCANACGAACAGCTTTAAGTGTATCCATACCTTTAGCTATGTTACCAGAAATTGATGCAGAGAGGGTGCACCCAGTGCCNTGAGTATTTTTTGTATTATGTCTTTTAGACGAAAGCTTAGTTANCTTATTATTAATGCTTAAATAATCAATAGCATAAATGTCNTCATTTAAATGACCACCTTTNATTAAAACATTCTTAGCTCCCATNTTTCTAAATTTATCNCAGCACATTTTAATATCTGACAATGTTTCAATGGTGTNCATATTNGAAATTATTTNAGCCTCATGGATATTAGGNGTAATAAGAAAAGATTTTGGNATTATTTCNTCTTTAAAGCAATCAATTGAGTTTTTTTTAAGTAAAAAATCTCCAGATTTTGAAATCATTACAGGATCTACAATTATAGGTACGCCTTTAAATTCCGACAAAGATTTAGCTACGATTTTTATTATTTGTTTATTGAAAAGCATTCCAACTTTAATAGCAGAGACATTAAAATCGTTCTTTATAGCAGAAATTTGTTGTCTAATTATATCAGGGNNGAGATTGTTTATTGCTACAACTTCTTTAGTGTTTTGGGCAGTCACACAAGTTATAGCAGCAGTAGCAAAGACTTTCATTGTATTCAGGGTTTTAATGTCTGCTTGAATCCCGGCTCCACCCCCAGAGTCTGATCCAGCTATGCAAAGTACTACAGGAACACTATCTTTCATTTTTATATAATATTAATGTATTTTGACTTATATGAAAGTTCTCTTAGAAAATCAAGNGTGCGNGCCTAAAAGCTTTAAGTAGAAAAAAGTTAAAATTACTTCTTCTTTAGTGTAAAATATTGTATTACCCCNTTTTGGTTTTAATTAATGAAAAATAAACTTTTATATGAGAAAAATTTTGAGCANGATGCCTGTGGCGTAGGTTTCGTAGCAGATATTAAGGGNCGAAGAACTAATAAAATTCTTAAGAAAGCNTTAGAAGGCGTAGTTAATNTGACACACNGAGGAGCAGTCGGAGGCGATAAGAAAACAGGAGATGGAGCTGGCATTCTGACTCAAATTCCCCTAGAGTTTTTTGATGAGTTTTTATCCTCAAATAATATAGAGAAAATAACATTAGGNAATCTNGCNGTTGGAATGTTNTTCCTTCCTAGTAAGACNAATAAGGGCTTTAAAGAATGTTTTGAAAAGATTAAAGAGTTAATTCANATTGAAGATATTAATTTGATAGGTATAAGAGAAGTACCAACTAATCCATCTTCAATAGGCGAGAAAGCTCGNGAATCTCTTCCTGAGATCTACCAATTTTTCATAGCTAGTAATAATTTTACNACACAAGATGATTTTGAAAGAGAAATCTTTAGGATTAGAAAAACAATTGATACTTCTTTGATTTCATACTCTGATTTCTATTGCTGCTCTTTNTCTTCTAGAACTTTATTATATAAAGGCATGCTCCAAGCTCATCAGCTAGACCAATTTTATTTAGATCTACGTAGCCCAAACTATAANACTTCAATTGCACTATTTCATCAGCGATATAGTACAAATACTTTCCCAGATTGGAAAAGAGCGCACCCTTTCAGGTCGATTGCNCATAACGGTGAAATAAACACTATTCAGGGTAACAGGAATTGGATGAAGGCAAGAGAGAACTGTGCGAATTCAGAATTATGGAAAGAAGACATTGAATTACTTAAACCATTTATCTCTGATGATGGTAGTGATTCATCAGAATTAGATAATGCATTAGAGTTAATGACAATCTCAGGAAGAAATATTTTAGAAGCAATTTGCATGTTAGTTCCTGAAGCGTATGAAAAAGANGACACTATCCCTAAGAATGTGAAGTCATTCTATGATTATAGCTCATGCGTTGTAGAGCCCTGGGATGGACCATCAGCTATCGCTTTTACAGATGGAAGAATTGTAGGAGCCGCACTTGANCGCAATGGATTAAGACCTATAAGATANCATATTACAAAAGACGACATGATAATTCTTGGTTCTGANGCNGGAATGTTGAATTTGCACCCCAAAGATATAGTAAGATCNGGAAGAGTNGGACCTGGAAAAGTTTTAGCCGTTGATACAAACAAGAAAGTTGTTCTTTTTGATAAGGAGATTAAGAATAATATTTCNCGTAAATTAAATTATGAGAAGTGGTCCGCTGAAAAGTTTCTCAATGCAAATGAAATTATTTCCTCAGNAGACAATAGTAAGGACCCTAGTGANANNATTAGCGAGNCTGAGTTGNTAAAGCTNCAAAAGGCTTTTGGTTATTCACTNGAAGATCTTGAAAGATTAATTGAACCAACATGTCTAACAGCTAAGGAGCCAATAGGCTCCATGGGTGATGACACACCAATTGCAGCACTTTCATCTAAGCCAAAATCCGTTTTTTCATATTTTAAACAGAGATTTGCNCAAGTAACTAATCCTCCTATCGATCCTTACAGAGAAGATAGAGTCATGTCTTTGAGATTTATTCTTGGTGATAAGTCAAATTTTTTCAATGAAATTTCTAATCAAAGCAACTTCTTNTTCTTTGACTCACCAGTTTTAACTAACAGCGAATTATCTTGGATTAAAACTTTACGTTCTGATTCATTTCAGGTTAGCGTTNTAGATACNTTATTTGATACCAAAGAAAAACTAGGTTTTGAAAAAGCTNTAGATAGCATTAAATATGCCGCAATTGAGTCTGTTAAAAATGGATCAACCATTNTGCTTCTAACTGATAGAGAAATTTCCGAGAATCGATGCCCTTTGCCTATTATGTTNGTTGTAAGCTCTATACATAATGAATTAATTTCCCAAGGGAAAAGAATGAATGTGTCAATAATTGTTGAAAGTGGAGAAATAAAGGAAGACCATCATATTTGTTGCCTGCTTGGCTANGGAGCTTCAGGAGTCAANCCATACTTGGCTTTTGAAAGNGCTAAAAGTTGGATGAAGAAATTTGATGGGGATCAAGATANGTATGAAAGAAATTATAGAACTGGTTTGGAAAGAGGAATCCTTAAGGTTATGTCCAAAATGGGNATCAGNACTGTAGCCAGNTACACAGGGTCACAAATTTTTGAAATAATTGGAATTGATGATGAAACAACAAGNAATTTTTTCCCTGGNACTGTTAGCAGGATTGGAGGTGTTTCNTTGGAGAACTTTAAAGATGACACAGTTCTTCTTCATTCTCGTGCCTTTGGTTCNAACGAGGAAGGGAAGCTAAAAGAAGAAGGAATATATAGATTCAGAAAAGANGGTGAATTTCATTCTTTAAACCCAATGATTTTCAAGTCTATACGAAAAGCTTCTAAAACAGGTTCNTATGACGANTATAAACATTTTGTAAGTTTGACAGAAGAGAGACCACCTTATTTAATNAGGGACTTGCTTGAATTTAAATCTTCAAAAAAAATTGATATTGAAAAAGTTGAGTCNGTTGATTCTATTCTGAAGAGATTTAGAACAGGTGCTATGTCTCATGGTGCATTAAGCACCGAAGCTCATGAAGCAGTTGCAATTGCGATGAACAAAATAGGTGGGAAGAGCAANAGTGGAGAGGGTGGNGAGAATTCCAATAGATTTGTAAAAGATGCTAATGGTGACTTTAGAAATAGTGCTATCAAGCAGGTAGCTTCGGGTAGATTTGGTGTNACNCCAGAATACTTGGCNTCAGCAGAGCAAATTGAGATTAAAATGGCCCAGGGGGCTAAGCCAGGTGAAGGNGGACAGATTCCCGGGACTAAAGTTACAGATGAAATTGCTTCTCAGAGACTATCCATGCCNGGAGTTGGANTAATTTCACCTCCTCCTCATCATGACATATATAGNATTGAGGANTTAGCTCAGTTGATTTATGACCTNAAGCATGCGAATCCCGCAGCTAAGGTCGGAGTAAAGTTAGTTTCTGAAGTTGGAGTTGGAACTGTTGCTGCTGGTGTTGTTAAAGGATATGCAGACTATGTTCAAATTAGTGGAAGCGAAGGNGGAACCGGTGCTTCACCACTAGGCTCNATAAAGCATGCTGGAATTCCNTGGGAAATGGGCTTGGCAGAGACTCAACAAGTTTTGGTNATGAATGATNTGAGAGGGAGAGTATGCCTTAGTGTAGATGGAGGATTTCAGAAAGGTTCAGATGTTGTTAAAGCAGCAATTTTAGGCGCTGAAGAGTATGGATTCGGNACTTCTGTTCTTGTTGCACTTGGGTGTGTAATGGCCAGGCAATGTCATATAAACACTTGCCCTGTTGGAATAGCCTCTCAAAAACCAGAGCTTAGAAAAAAGTTTCCTGGAGTACCACAGGAAGCAATTAATTATTTGTACTCAATAGCAACAGATGTAAGAGAGATACTCGCAAACATCGGAGTTGAGTCAATGGACGATTTAATTGGAAGAACAGAATTGTTAAAAACTAGAACTGATATTGATTTTCAGAAGACNTCAAATCTTGATTTATCAAAATTGATTGGCGACCCTGATCCAACAAATAAGAAACCNAGGAGAAGAGTCATAGATAGGAATGCAAGAGACGAAGACCCTATAGATTATGAANTAATTAATATTTTTACTAATAGTATTCAAGAACTAAAAAAGAAGTCNTTTGATCTAGAAATTAGAACTAAAGATAGATCAGTTGGCGCAATTCTCTCAGCNCATATTGCTAAGAAGTTTGGCAATAAAGGCTTACCNGACGACACAATNTCAATTAATTTTAGAGGAAATGCTGGCCAGACNTTTGGAGGCTATTTAATAAATGGAGTGGTACTTAACCTAGANGGAGAGGCCAATGATTATGTAGGAAAATCTATGCATGGGGGCAAAATTAATATTTACCCTGATCGAGAGTCAAATCTTTCGTCNGAAGGAAACTCCATATTAGGTAACACTGTACTTTATGGCGCAACTTCTGGGTTCTTATTCGCNGCGGGTTCTGCAGGNGAGAGATTTTGCGTAAGGAACAGTGGNGCAGTTGCTNTTGTAGAAGGAGTNGGCGATCATGCTTGTGAATATATGACAGGAGGCGAAGTTTATATATTGGGGCCAATAGGNAAGAATCTTGGCGCGGGTATGTCTGGTGGAGTCGCCTATATTTTAAATGAAAATGAAGATATTAATCAATTGATTAATCATGATATGGTNTTAGTTGAAGAAATTAGTAAAAAAGACAAGAAGAAGATTAAAAAAATNCTTGCAACTCACTACAAATTAACAAAAAGTAAAAGAGCTGAAATGCTAATTCAAAATTTTGAAAGTATTTCAAAAGACTTCATTANGNTTGTTCCTAAGGAAATTCATAAGCTACTTGAAGCAAAAGGAATNAATATTGATGATTTTGATTTTGTTAATCCAAATTTAAATTAGACTTAATTTTAGTGCTACTAAAGACAGGGAAGTCCAGACTTGGATNTAGATTATTAGTATTCATTAATTGAAGACCGCGCATAGCAATCATTGCNCCATTATCAGTACATAATTTTATAGAAGGAAAAANNATCTTNTAATTTCCTAAATCTTCNTATGATTTTTCTCTAAGGCGTGAATTGCAAGCAACACCTCCAGCAAACAGAATATTCTTAACTTTATACTTAACAGCAGCCCTCTTAGTATTTTTAATTAGAGATTTAATAATTGCTTCTTGGAAAGAAGCAGCTATATCATTAATCTTACTTTCCCAACCAATATTTTTATCAATATAGTATTTTAGAGATGTTTTTAACCCACTAAAGCTGAAATCCAAGCTTGAGTNTANGTCNGCAANAGGNAACTTGTGAAAATTTTTATCACCATTCTTGGATATTCTATCTATCTCCACTCCACCAGGATAACCAAGACCCATAATTTTAGCTCCTTTATCGAAAGCTTCACCTGCTGCATCATCACGTGTTGACGAGATTAAATTAAATTTTTTTTCATTTTCCAAATAATATAAATTTGTATGCCCACCTGAAGCAACTAAACAGATAGAAGGAAAGGTAACCTTATTCTCAATGAAGCAAGAGGCAATGTGACCTTCTAAGTGATTAATTGGGGAGACTTTGATTTTATGAATCATTCCTAATGCTTTAGCAGATGCAGCACCAATCATTAAACAACTTATCAATCCAGGACCATTTGTTACAGAGATTAAAGATATGTCATTAATAGTCTTTTTTGACTCTTTAAGTGACTCTTTAATTACGGGTATGATTTTTAATAGATGGTTTTTTGATGCAATTTCGGGAACTACTCCACCAAATTTCTTATGAATATCAATCTGACTAAAAGTTGTATTAGATAAAATTTTAGAGTTGGTATCTATAATTGAGACACTTGTTTCGTCGCAAGAAGTTTCAATTCCCATAATGTAGTCCATGTATATTAATTATCCATAAGAAAATTAATTTCCAAAATGAACTAATCATTAAATCTGTGGTAAAATTTAGTTGTAAATGAGTAAAAAAAATAATGTTCTAAATAATAGTCAAGAGAATATCTCTCGTGAGCCATTTCCAAATTCCAGGAAAATATACATTAAAGGCTCGGTTCATCCAAATGTAAGTGTTGGGATGAGGGAGATTGAGATTTCTGAGTCAGATAATTTCTTTTCATCAAATCCAACTAACACATATGCACATTATTCAACTTATGATACAAGCGGTCCATACACAGATTCCAACGTTCAAATAGATATAACAAAAGGCCTAGATAAGCTTAGGGAAAAATGGATTTTAGCAAGGGGAGACGTTAAAGAAGCAAAAAGCTTTTCTTCCTCTTTTACAAATACTGCAAGAAATAGGAAGGATCTTATTCCACTAAAGTTTTTAAATAGAAAACCACTAATTGCTAAGAATGGAAAGAATGTAACTCAAATGCATTATGCAAAGAAAGGAATTATTACTCCTGAGATGGAATATATTGCTATAAGGGAAAATCAAAATATAAAAGAATTTATTGATAGAGATGGGCTTCTTCTAAATCATAAAGGGGAAGAATTTAATACGAATATTTCTAAAGAGCTAATTACCCCTGAGTTTGTTAGATCTGAAGTAGCCGCAGGTAGAGCTATTATTCCTTCAAATATTAATCATTCAGAAGCAGAGCCTATGATCATTGGCGCTAATTTCTTAGTCAAGATAAATGCAAATATTGGGAACTCTGCAGTAACCTCTAGTATTAGTGAAGAAGTCGAGAAAGCTGTTTGGTCTTGTAGATGGGGAGGGGATACTCTAATGGATTTATCAACTGGTGAGAACATCCATCAGACCCGTGAATGGATTATTCGAAATTCGCCAGTGCCAGTTGGAACAGTTCCTATATACCAAGCTTTAGAAAAAGTCGGAGGGGCTGCAGAAGAATTAACATGGGAAATATACAGAGATACTCTAATTGAGCAGGCTGAACAAGGAGTAGATTATTTTACTATCCATGCTGGAGTGTTGCTTAGATACATACCAATGACAGTAAGAAGGAGAACCGGGATTGTTTCAAGGGGCGGTTCAATATTGGCGAAATGGTGTCTCTCTCACCATAAAGAAAATTTCTTATATACAAATTTCGAAGAAATATGCGAAATTATGAAAAAATATGATGTTTCTTTTTCACTGGGAGATGGACTTAGGCCTGGTTCAATTTATGACGCAAACGACGAAGCACAGTTTGCAGAGCTAGATACTCTTGGAGAGCTAACTGATATTGCATGGAAGCACGATGTTCAAGTTATGATTGAAGGTCCTGGGCATGTGCCAATGCAAATGATTAAAGAGAACGTAGATAAACAAGTAGATATTTGCAAGGGAGCCCCGTTCTATACTTTGGGCCCTTTAACAACAGATATTGCTCCAGGATATGATCATATCACCTCAGCAATTGGGGCTGCTATGATAGGTTGGTACGGAACAGCAATGCTTTGTTATGTGACACCAAAAGAACACTTAGGTCTTCCAAATAAAGATGATGTCAAGGACGGATTAATTGCATATAAAATAGCAGCACACGCAGCAGATCTAGCAAAGGGTCATGTTACAGCTCAATTGAGAGATAATTTGATTAGTAGAGCTAGGTTTGAATTTAAATGGGAAGATCAGTTTAATTTATCTCTTGACCCCTACACTGCTAAGCTTTATCACGACGAGACCCTTCCTTCAGATAATGCAAAAGTCGCACATTTTTGCTCAATGTGTGGGCCTAAATTTTGTTCTATGAGAATTACTCAGGATATAATTAAAGAGTTTGGTGGAAATAAAGAAGAAAAGAATAATGATATAGAAAAAGAATTGGAGAAAAAATCTGAAGAGTTCAAAGAAGCTGGCGGAGATATTTACGTTAAGCTAAGCTAATCAGGATAGTTTATAAATATGCCAAAAAGAATTGATATTAAATCTATCTTAGTAATAGGTTCAGGCCCAATAGTGATTGGTCAAGCATGCGAGTTCGATTATTCTGGAACACAAGCGTGTAAGGCGTTAAAAGAAGAGGGTTACAAAGTTATCCTTGTTAATAGCAACCCAGCTACAATTATGACTGACCCCGATTATTCAGATAGGACTTATATTGAGCCACTAAATATAGATACTTTAGAGAAAATTATAATTAAGGAAAAACCAGACTGTATACTTCCAACAATTGGTGGGCAAACTGCCTTAAATTTAGCAATGGAACTAAGCAAGGAAGGGATACTAGAGAAGTATAATGTTGAATTAATAGGTGCAAGTATTGCTTCAATTGAGAAAGCTGAAAAGAGAGAAAGCTTCAAAAAGGCAATGGAATCAATAGGTTTGCGAACTCCAAAAAGTGCTATTGTTTCTGATTATGAGACAGGGTTAAAACAAGTTAAAGAAATAGGGTTTCCTGCAATTATTCGCCCTTCTTTTACACTAGGTGGGACTGGTGGAAGTGTTGCTAATTCATTTGAGGATTTTAAAAAGCTTTTAAAAATTGGTTTAGAATCTAGCCCAATCTCGGAAGTACAAGTCGACGAGTCAATAATAGGCTGGAAGGAGTTTGAATTAGAAGTAGTTAGGGATACTAAAGATAACGTGGTAATTATTTGCTCGATTGAGAACTTTGATCCCATGGGTGTTCATACTGGTGATAGTATTACTGTGGCACCCGCTCAAACTTTAACAGACAAGCAGTATCAAATTTTACGTAATTATTCTATTGAAATAATAAGAGAAATTGGTGTTGATACCGGAGGATCAAATATTCAGTTCGGGATTAACCCTGATAATGGAGATGTCGTGGTTATCGAAATGAATCCTAGAGTTTCACGAAGTTCTGCTTTAGCTTCTAAAGCAACCGGATACCCTATAGCAAAAATTGCAGCAAAATTAGCAGTTGGATTTACATTAGATGAACTTCCTAACGATATAACTAGAGATACACCTGCATCATTCGAGCCTACACTAGATTATGTTGTAGTTAAGATTCCAAGGTTTACGTTTGAGAAATTTCCTGAAACAAAACCTGAGTTAGGAACACAAATGAAATCTGTTGGAGAAGTTATGTCAATTGGAAGTACCTTTAAAGAATCGCTAGGCAAAGCGATTAGATCTTTAGAGGTAGATAGCGCTGGTTTTGATAAAAAAGTTGCCAATAAGGAAGAAATAATAAAACTTTTGAATACAAATAATCCAGAGAAGCTTTGGTATGTAGGAGAGGCTTTCAGGAAAAGGATGTCAGTNGAAGAAATATACAATATTACAAAGATAGATAGATGGTTTCTTAATAATATTAGAGAGATCCTGGAGTTAGAAGAAAAAATTAAAAACTTAAATGGTGACAATCTAGATATAGGCCTAATTCTCGCAGCAAAGAAACATGGTTTGTCTGATATAACAATAGGAGCTTTGTCTTCCAAAACGGAAGATCAGATTAGAGATTTTAGGATTAAAAATAATTTAGTACCTTGCTTCAAGATGGTAGATACATGCGCAGCGGAATTTGAGGCTTTTACTCCTTATCTATATTCAACATACCAGTCTGAGGACGAGTCAAACCCAACTAAAAAGAAAAAAATTGTTATTCTCGGCAGTGGCCCAAATAGGATTGGCCAAGGAATTGAGTTCGATTATTGCTGTGTGCATGCCTCTTTTTCTCTAAAAGAAGAAGGCTATGAAACTATAATGATTAATTGTAATCCAGAAACTGTAAGTACAGATTATGATACTTCTGATAAGCTTTATTTCGAGCCTCTAACTATAGAGGATACATTAGCTGTAATAATGAGAGAAAATCCTGATGGAGTAATAGTGCACCTAGGGGGACAAACTCCACTAAAGCTTGCATTAGGTCTTGAGAAATCAGGAGTAAAAATAGTTGGTACATCAGCAGAAAGTATTGATATAGCAGAAGATAGAGAAAGGTTTAAAAATCTTATGGATCAGCTACAAATACTNCAACCNGAGTCAAGAATAGCNAAATCTCCTAAAGAGGCCATTTCTTTGTCAAAGCAAATTGATTACCCGATGATTGTTAGACCTTCNTATGTTTTAGGCGGAAGAGCGATGGAAGTAATCTATTGCNAGGAAGATTTAGAGGAGTATCTTAAACAGTCANTAAATATTTCATCAGATAGACCATTNTTGATGGACCATTTTNTAAATGATGCAAAAGAACTGGACGTAGATGCTTTGTCTGANGGCAAAGATGTAGTAATTTGTGGNATTCTCGAACACGTAGAAGAAGCTGGAGTTCATTCTGGTGATAGCACAATGATNATGCCNCCTTTTTCATTACCTGACNCAATACTTGANCAAGTGAAAATAAAAACNAAAGAGATTGCTATTAAATTAAAAATAAAGGGCTTAATAAATATTCAGTACGCAGTCAAAGANAATAAGCTATATATGATTGAAGTTAACCCNAGAGCAAGTAGGACGATACCATTTATTAGTAAAGCTGTAGGAGTGCCAATCGCGAAAATTGCAGCAAAAGTAATGGTTGGCAGGAAACTTCTTGANTTGGGTTTTANAGAAGAGATTAAGTTAAATCACTTCTGTGTAAAAGAGTCTATTTTTCCCTTTATAAAATTCCCTGAAGTTGACACAATCTTGGGTCCAGAGATGAAATCTACGGGAGAAACAATGGGCATCGATGATAATTTATCTGCGGCTTTTGCTAAGGCGCAGACATCATCTGGCAATAAGTTGCCAATNAATGGTAATGCATTTATAAGCGTAAAAGATTCNGATAAACCTAAGATAGTTGATTTNTGTAAAAGGCTAATAGACTTAGATTTTAGAATATTTTCNACCAANGGAACTCATGAATTNTTGAAAACACATTCAATTGATTCTGAAGTGGTTAATAAAGTGAAAGAAGGCGGANATCATATAGTAACTTTGTTAAAAAATGGAGATATTGANATATTAGTTAATACGACATTAACACGAAAAGAAATTTTTGAGTCCTTTAGTATTAGAAGGACAGCATTAATAAGCCAAGTTCCATATTTTACAACAATAGCAGGCGCAATAGAGGCCATTAATTCTATTGAGTACTTAAAAAAGGGTATAATAAAAGTAAAACCTCTTCANGATTACTTTAATTAAGAAGGTATAGTTAGTTATTATGAGTAAAGTTCCATTTAGTACAAAAGGATTNGAGTTATTACAAATCGAATTAAAAAGACTAAAGAATGAAGAAAGACCTAAAATTATAAAGATGATTGAGTTTGCACGATCATTNGGTGATTTATCTGAGAATGCTGAATATGAAACTGCTAAAGAGAGACAAGCTTTTAATGANAAGAGAATAAATGAACTGGAAACTAAATTATCCGCNGCTGTCGTTATTGACACAACCAAGATTAAAGATAAAACAAAAGTTATATTTGGTCTTTCGTTCGAAATTGAGGATCTAGATACTGGGGAAACCAAGTCTTTTCAATTGCTTGGACCTGAAGAATCTAGCCCTGATAATGGCTCAATCTCAATCGAATCACCTATGGCAAGAGCAATTATTGGTAAAGAGGTTGGGGATGAGTTTATTGTTCAAACCCCTTCAGGAACCAAAGAATTTGTATTAAATAAGATTTATTAATGAAGAACATCTTTATAATTTTTATCTATTTTATTATTGATCAATTAACAAAGTTTTATATTGTAATAACAATTCCATTTGAGAGTTCTTATAAGGTTACAAATTTTTTAAATTTTGTTCATATAAAGAACAAAGGGTTTATACTCGGCTTTTTTTCTAATTTAGATGAGTCATTGCTCTTAATTCTTCATATTCTTCTTTTTTTCTTAGCTATAATAATAATATTTAAGCTTATTTATGTTGAATTACGGTTTAGAACTGTCTCTATACTTTTATTTGCTGGTGCTATCGGCAATTCGTTTGATAGAATATTTAAAGGCGGGGTAATTGATTTTCTAGACTTTCATTATTTCGGCTACCATTGGCCTGCATTTAATATTGCAGACTTAATGATTTCACTTGGTGTTATTATATATATATTATTTTTTATACTTGAAGGAAGAAGCAATGTTCACAGGCCTAGTTGAAGAAGTAGGGAAGATTTCTAAGATTGAAAAAACATCTACAGGGGAGTATTTAATTCAAGTTAAATGCTCTTTAATTTCTCCACAAAAGCTATCCATTGGTGAATCAGTTGCTGTAAATGGGATTTGTCTNACAGTTGTTAATAAAAGNAAAGGCTCGTTTAAGACATTGGCTTCCAANGAGACTCTTAGCAGAAGTAACTTAANTAATAAAGTTAAGGGTTCTTNCGTAAANCTTGAGAGGGCTATGAANGCAGANTCTAGGTTTGGTGGACATATAGTAAGTGGACACATAGATACAACAGCTAAAGTTAAGAGTGTTTACGAAGCAGGAAAGTCTAATGAATATTGGTTTGAGATTAAGAAAAAATTTGGAAAATATATAATTGAGAAAGGATCTGTTGCTATTGATGGAATTAGTTTAACTATTAACGAGGTCNANAGTACTTCCTTNTCTGTTAANATTATTCCACATACATCAGACAATACTTTGTCAAATACTTGGAAAAANGATGTTTTAGTTAATNTTGAATTTGATATGATTGGAAAATATATAGAGAGGTTAATTAAGAAATGAAGAGTATCTTTCTAGTTGGGTTTATGGGTGCAGGGAAGACAACAGTTGGAAAATTGTTAGCAGAAGCAAAAGGATTTAGTCTCTATGATACTGATAAACTCATTGAAGAAGAGCAGCAAAAATCAATATCTGATATCTTTTCCTCTAAAGGCGAGCAGTACTTTAGAGATCTAGAATCAAGAAAACTTNTAGAGTTAGAAACCAAGGAAGATTCAGTTTTTTCAACNGGTGGAGGGATTATTNTTAGAGANAAAAACCTAGATATTTTAAANAGAAATNTGTCTATTTATCTCAAAGCTTCTTATGAGAACATTTTCAAAAGAATAGAAGAAGATAGAACTAGACCTTTACTAAATACAGACAATCCTTATGAGACTGGAAGACAATTATTCGAGTCTAGAAAAGAGATATATGAATCATTTAGTCATTATGTTGAAACTGATAACTTGTTACCAGAAGATGTAACATCTGAGATTCTCAAAATATATGCAAACTCTGGTCAAGATTAATCTTAGCAATCAAATTAAGGAGATTGTCCTATCTTCTGGATTTGATTTAGTTGGAATATCCGAAGCTAAAATCTTAGAAGATTCACATTTTCTTAAGGATTGGTTAGAGAAGGGCTTTCATGGGACCATGAAATATATGGAGGACTCTAAGAGAAGATCAGATGTAAGAGAAATAAATTCCAAATTTAAGTCAGTAATAAGCTGTGCGATTAATTATAATAATTTAACAAAAGACAGTAATTCTTATAAAGCCCTAGAAGATAACAAGGGCTGGATTTCAAGGTACGCAACTGGTGATGATTATCACTCAATATTAGGCAAAAAGCTGAAGCTTGTAGCCCTAAAGATTCAAGAGTTATTTGACGAACAAATAGTTGTTAAATCTTATGTTGACACAGGACCCATATTAGAAAGAGCTCATGCTTCAACGGCAGGTGTTGGGTGGATTGGAAAGAATTCCTGCTTAATTAATAAAGAAATAGGGTCTTGGATTTTTGTTTCAGATATTTTGATTGATAAAAGTCTAGTGTATGACTCAAATGTAAAAGATTTTTGCGGCACTTGTACTAAGTGTATTGATGCATGTCCTACAAATGCAATAGTATCTGAAAGAGTTGTTGATTCTAAGAAATGTATATCTTATTTGACTATAGAAAATAAAAAGTATGTTGAAGACCGTCTGGCTAGGAAGTTTCTAAATAATGTCTATGGGTGTGATATTTGCCAAGAGGTATGTCCGTGGAATAGTAAAGCTAAGATTGTAGAATCAAGTATTTTTAATAACAGAGATGAACTAATAAGTCCCGACATATCTATTCTTTTAAATAAGATCGAAACAGAATGGGAGACGCTTAAAATAAAGAGTCCTATCAAAAGAGCAAAAAAGGATGGGTTAATAAGAAATATCTTGATTGTGATGGGAAACTCAAGAGACTCGAAATACGTTCCAATCTTAGAGAAATATGCAAAAAGTCATAATGAGATTCATATTAGAACAGCAGAAGATTCAATTAAAAGGTTGTCACTTTAGAGATTATGATAATCTTGACACATTTCTTTAATCTGTATAGTTTAGTACTTGGAGGATTTAATTATGAGCAATGAAAGAGAAGCTGCAGTTACATTAAAAGGTAATCCAATTACNTTAGTTGGATCTGAGTTAAAAGTAGGAGATAAAGCACCAGATTTTACTTGTGATCAAGGACTTATGCCTTCTGTATCACTTAGCGACATGGGTGACTCGGTGAAAGTTTTCAATGTAGTTCTTTCAGTTGATACACCTGTATGCGATGCGCAAACCAGGAGATTCAACGAAGAGGCCGCAAATATATCAGGTAACTTAAAGATTTTTACTGTTAGTGCGGACCTGCCATTTGCGCAGAAGAGATTTTGTGGCGCGGCAGGAATTGAAAGAGTTGAGAATATTTCAGACTATAAAGATAACAGTTTCGGAGAAGCTTTCGGAATTTTGATTAAAGACAAAGGCTTACTAGCTAGGGCTGTATTTGTTCTAGATAAAGACAACATAGTTAAATACGTTGAATATGTAAGTGAGATTGCGTCCGAACCAGATTTTGATTCTGCTTTAGCTGTAATTAAGAGTTTAGTTTAATGAGTGACTTAAATTTAACTAAAGAAAAAGTCCTAGAGGTACTCTCCGATGTCTATGATCCAGAAATTCCAATAGACATAGTTAATCTTGGGTTAGTTTATGATGTTGAAATAGATGGAACTATAGTTAATTTAAAAATGACAATGACTTCACCTGGCTGTCCTTCTGCTAGAGAGATAGTTCTTGAATCTCAAACTCTTGTAAGCGAGATTGAAGGGGTAAGTGAAGCTAATGTAGAAATTGTTTGGGATCCACCATGGACACCAGAAAAGATGAGCGACGAAGCAAGAGTTAGCATGGGTATGGATTAATGAAAGAAAAAAGTTTAGAAGTAGGTATGAAAGCCCCTAACTTTATAATTAATCTTTCAGATGGCTCAAAAGAAAGTTTACGAGATTATATAGGGCAAAAAGTATTAATCTGTTTTTACCCTAAAGATAATACCCCAGGCTGCACTTTAGAGGTTTGTTCATTGTCTGATTCATCAAAAGAGTTTAAAAAAAAGAAAATTAAAGTATTTGGAATTAGTAAGGACTCAGAAAAATCTCATCAAAATTTTATAAATAAATATAAGCTCAAGCTTTCATTGGTACCTGATCAAGATTTAAAAATTATAACTAGCTTTGGAGTTTTGAATGAGAAAGGGTCAGCAAGAAGAGTTTCTTTTTTATTGGATGAAAAAGGCGAGATTATTAATATCTGGAGAAAAGTTAACACAAGAGAGCATGCAAAAGAAGTCCTAGAATTTATAGGTTCGTAAAATGTTTTTATTTGTTACGGGAAATGACACTGATATAGGGAAGACGCTTACTACTGCGCTTATAGTCAAGTCTTTATCAGATAAATATAATAGAATTGCAGTTGTTAAGCCTGTTGAATCTGGTGTAAAGAATGCAAGCAATTCAGATTTATACTTTATTCAGAAAATCAATAAAAATAATATAGATAGTCTAGTTTTTTATAATTTTGAGACTTTCAAAGAACCTCTTGCACCTTTAACATCTTCAATTCTGGAAGGTAGAAAAGTAAATTCAATGATTTTAACAAATAACATCTTAAAACTTGAAAAGGATTTTGACTTAGTAATCATCGAGGGGGCTGGGGGCTTAAGAGTCCCTATCACAAAAAACTTTGAGGTTATAGATTTAATTAAAGCCATAAATGCTACTGTAATATTGGTAATAAGCCCTTTCCTTGGGACTATAAATCATACTTTGTTGTCTATCGAGGCGATGAAATCAAGAAAAATCTCTTTTAAGGGCGTAGTTATCAATTTTTATCCTAAAAATCCAAATATCTCAGAATTACATAACCCAGTCCTTCTTGACCAATATAAAATTAAAATACTTGGTGTTATACCAAAGCTTACTAAATTAAGCATGAAATCCACAAAACTCCCTATTAAAACTTTTTTTTCTTCTTTTCTTGGTGGCAAATTCAATAGTATAAATTTTATAAAAGATTGTAAAAAAGAATTTGCTAAGCTAGTTAATAAGTGACTTGATTGACTCTATTTTTGACTATGATATCATTTTTACCAGTCCCCAATTTAATGTTTAAATAAGGAAATTAAAGTTGTCAAAGAAGCTCATTATTGTAACGATTTCAGCACTGTTATCTACACTTTTAATTTCCTATTTTGCATTCTTTAAAGAGTATGAACCTCACCAGCCAGTGGCCTTTAGTCATAAAATCCATTCTGGTGTAAACAAAATACCTTGTACATATTGTCACGCTTATGTAGCAAAGTCTTCGCAGCCAGGAATTCCCTCTGTGATGGAGTGTATGGGATGTCATAAATATGTAGATGGAAAACACGACCCTAAGGACCCTAAGCGAATATACAAATATAATGACGAGTCAATTGATCCAACCAATTATTTATATGATGGAAGAAAAAGAATTAGTTTTGAGAAGGAAATAAAAAAATTAACAGGTTTTTGGGAGAGAAAAGAATCTATAGTTTGGGTAAATTATCATTATGTTCCTGAGCATGCAAAATTCCCACACAAACCTCATATACGCTATGGACTTGAGTGCAAAACCTGTCATGGTGATGTAGAGAATGTAGATATTCCTAAGCCCATCGTTAAAATGCAAATGGGTTGGTGCATCAGTTGTCATGAAGAGAAGTTGGGGAAAAAATTTGAGGAACTTGAAGAAGCACATAAGAATATCTCCAAATTAAGTGATCATGACAAGAGAATTATGTCACATACAGGTAGAATTCAGTCTAAATTGTTATATAAAGATTTCGATAGGAAGTTAGGCGATCAACATAAACTTAATACTGGAAAAGAAAAGTTAATTAATATTAATAAGGAGGTAGCTTGGTTGAAAGATTGCTCGACGTGCCATTATTAATCAAGAAATGTTTAAGAAGTTATGAGTTCAGAGAAAGAAAAAAAAGGAACATTAAATAGGAGAGATTTTCTAAAAGCATTATCAGCCATAGGCGGAGCCGCTGTTATATCTTCAGGCTGTTCCCCNGAGCCNCTTGATAAACTGGTTTCATATGCAGTTCCCCCAGATGATGTAATACCTGGGGTACCTAATTATTATTCAACAGCTTTACCTTCNTCACCAGTTGGTGCGTCNATTGTTGTTAAAGTTAGAGAAGGTAGGGCTATATTCATTTCCGGNAATCCTTTAGACCCTATATCTAANGGTGGNGTATCCTCAGAATCGCAAGCTTCTCTTCAAGGCNTNTATGATCCTGACAGGATTAAACAACCTTTATTTAAGAACAATAGAGGAGATCTTTCTGCGATTTCCTGGACCTCAGCACTTGATATATTAACAAAGAAACTAAATGAAAAGAATGAAAATATTTATATAATTACTGACAATACAACTGGTACCTTAGATAAGCTATTAGATAGATTCTCTAGCAAGATNGGTGCTAAAAGAATTAANTATGAGACTTTCTCTTATGAGCATATTGCTAGAGCCAATGAAAGCTCTTTTGGTAAAAGAATTATTCCTACTTATAAAATTGATGAAGCAAACTACTTGTTAAGTTTTGGAGTAGATTTTTTAGAAACTTGGCTTTCCCCTCAAGAGTATGGATTTAGATTTTCGAAAATGCATGAACTTAAANAAGGTTCTAAAGGTAAGTTNGTTCAAATTGAACCTAAATTAACATTAACTGGCGCCAAAGCTGATGATTGGGTTCCAGCTAAACCTTCAACAAACCTTTACCTTGCATTGGGAATTATAAATTACATTAAAAAAAATAAATTGAATAAGAAGTCAGTTCCATCAACTTTTAAAAACCTTTCAGACTATACTCTTGAAAAAACAAGTAAAATTACTGGGATTTCAACAGAGTCAATAAAGCAAATTGCTGTGGATTTTGCTAGCTCGAAGAGTGCTATTGCTTTGGCTGGTGGCATATCCGCGGCTGACGAAAATCAGTATAAAACAGTTTTAGCTATAAATATTTTAAATCATATTACTGGCAATTTGGACAAGTATGATTTCGAAAACCATTATTTGATATCTAATGCCTCAAGCTATTCTGATATGATTAAGTTCAAAGAGGATGCGGCATCTGGAAAAGTTGATCTTTTAATAAGCTATAATGCCAATCCTGTCTATTCTCTTCCAAGTTCGCTTGAAGTTAAAAAAGCTTTTGATAAGATTCCATACAAAGTTAGTTTCTCGTCGTCGCTTGACGAGACATCAGAGTTGTCTGATTTAATTCTCCCTGATTTACACCCACTTGAGCAATGGGGTGACTATGAAGGAAAGAAAAATCTTCGATATATAATTCAACCAGTTATGAAGCCCCTTTATGGAAACCTTTCAATTGGCGACTCTATTCTTTCTACTTTTAATAATATTGAGCCTAAAGATAACAAGATTGAACAAAATACTTATCTGGAATTCTTGAAGAATTCATGGGCGTCACTTTATACTGGAAAATCTTTCAACACATTTTGGAACAATGCTGTTAAAAATGGTGGAGTTTTTGATCAGTTAGAATCTAAAACAAGTTTAAATTTTAATTCCAAAGAAGAATTTGTTGTAGTGAGCAAAGATGATTCAAGTAGTAAATTAAATTTATTTATTACTCCATCGTATAAATTCTATGATGGTAGAGGAGCTAATAAGACTTGGTTGCAAGAGTTGCCTGATTTACTTACTACTACTGTCTGGGACTCTTGGGTTGAAATTAATTCAAAACTTGCAGAAAAGCTTAATATTATAGAGGGAGATTTTATTGATATTGAGACTGATTTCGGAAAAGTAACAACTCAAGCTTATCTCTCGTCAGCTATGAGGCCCGATACAATCTCTATATCTCTAGGCCAAGGCCATACTTCCTACGGGAGATATGCAAAAGATAGAGGCGTTAATCCTGTAAATTTATTAAATGGAAACAGTGTAGGNGATTCAGGGAATTTAAATTGGNCTACTAATAATGTAAAAATAAATAAAACCGGTAATTGGGAAAAATTAGTAAAAGTTCAAAACTCTTTTTCTCAAGATAACAGAGCTATTGCTCAGACTATNGCTCTATCNGAAGTTGTTGGCTATGGCCANGATGATGAACATNATGATGATCATCATGGAGGGCACCATGAAAGAGATATGTACAGGGAGTATGATTACTTTATCCATAAATGGGGAATGAATATTGATCTTGATAAATGTACAGGATGCGGAGCTTGTGTAACTGCATGCTATTCTGAGAATAATATTCCTGTTGTTGGTAAAGAACAGGTTGGAAATGGGCGCCACATGTCCTGGCTAACCTTAGAGAGATTTCAAACTGAAGAAGATGATTATTTAGGGTCTGTTAGAGTTGATACAAGAGTCATACCTCAATTATGTCAACATTGTGAGAATGCTCCGTGTGAACCGGTTTGTCCAGTTTTTGCCACATATCATAACCCTGAAGGTATAAATGTTATGGTTTATAGTAGATGTGTTGGTACCCGCTATTGTTCAAACAACTGCTCTTATAAGGTTAGAAGATTTAATTGGTTTAAATACGAAATGCCAGAACCATTAAATATGCAGCTAAACCCAGATGTAACAGTTAGATCCAGAGGTATTATGGAGAAATGCAACTTCTGCTTGCAAAGAATCACAGCTGCTAAAGATGTAGCAAAAGATGAGGACAGGAAGTTGAGAGATGGTGAAGTTGTAACAGCTTGCCAAAGTGTTTGCGGGAGTGATGCTATAGTCTTTGGAGACTTAAATGAGCCAAATTCAAAAATATCAAAAGTAGTTGAAGACAAAAGGTCTTATAAATTATTAGCAGAACTAAATACAAGACCATCCGTTTCATATCTTAAGAAAATTGAGTGGGATAAAGCATGAGTCAAATAGCTGAAGCAGATAAATATTCCAATTTAAACAAAACAGTTATGAATATGTTAACCAGACCTTCTTTTGGCTGGTGGTCCATTTTTATAGTAGATTTAATTTTTTTAGCATTTGGGATTTATTGTTTTATTTACCAAGTATATACAGGACTTGGAGTAGCAGGATATAGCCATCCAGTTTTATGGGGAGTATATATAACAGATTTTGTTTTTTGGGTTGGTATTGCTCACTCTGGGACTTTGATTTCAGCTGTATTATTTTTATTTAGAGCCAAGTTTAGAATGTCAATTTACAGAATTGCTGAAGCTATGACGGTTTTTGCTGTTGCTACAGCTGGCCTATTTCCTATAATTCATCTAGGAAGACCTTGGAATTTTTATTGGCTCCTGCCCTATCCAAATCAAAGAGGGCTTTGGGTTAATTTTGACTCACCTCTTTTGTGGGATGTCTTCGCTGTTAGTACTTATGCTACTATAAGTACAGTCTTCTTCTTTATAGGTATGATTCCTGATATTGCTGCAATTCGAGATACGGTTGTAGGAAAAACAAAGAAAGTTCTTTATTCAGTTCTATCACTAGGTTGGAAGGGCTCAAATTGGGAATGGAGTACTTATACTAGAGCATATTTCTATTTTGCATGTTTTGCTACACCCCTTGTTATATCTGTACATAGTGTTGTTTCCTGGGACTTTGCAATGGCAAATACTCCCGGATGGCACACAACTATATTTCCACCATACTTTGTTGCAGGTGCTATTTTCTCTGGCTTAGCGATGGTTATAACTCTTTGTATTCCTTTGAGAAAGATTTTTAAGTTAGAAGATTATATTACAATGGAAAACTTCGAAGGTATGTCGAAAATGATAATACTAACATCTTGCATTGTTTTTTATGCTTATCTCATAGAGTTTTTCGTTGCTTGGTATAGTGGCAACAAGTATGAGTATGATCAGTTCTTATATAGAGCAACAGGAGATTATGCATTCTTTTATTGGACAATGATGTTTTGTAATGGAATTGTGCCCCACGCATTATGGTTTAAAAAGATTAGAAACAACTTGGTGATACTATTTATAATTTCATTGTTAATAAATATTGGTATGTGGTTTGAACGTTTTAATATTATTGTAATATCTCTTTCAAAGGAATTTGAGCCTGGCTCTTGGGGACTTTATAAACCTTCTTGGGTTGAATTAGGAATCACTGTGGGAAGCTTTGCTTGGTTCTTCATGTTCTTCTTGATTTTTGTCAGAACATTGCCAGCATTATCAATTGCGGAGATCAAAGAAATACTTCCTGTACCAAGAAAGAATGGAGGTTCGAATCATGAGTGAAAATAAAAAGATTTTAGCAATATACTCATATATGGATCTCTTAATAGATACAATTAAAGAGCTCAGAAGTAAGGGATTTGAGGATATTCGTGCTTTTTCACCAGTTCCAAGTCATGAGATCGAGGATGCATTAGACAAGGGATACGAACCTAGTAAAGTTAAATATTTTACTTTATGTGGAGCCATTTTAGGTGCCTGTGTTGGAGCAGCATTTACTGTTCTGACATCCTTAGATTGGCCAATAGTAACTAGTGCAAAACCAATTGTTTCTGTGCCTCCATATATGATAATTATTTTTGAGTGTATGATTTTNATAGGAGGTCTATCGACTTTTCTGGGATTAATAATTAACTCTAGACTAAGAAAAAACGTAGACCCGATCCACTATGATGATAGATTTAGCAATGATAAGTTTGGAATATTAGTTACTTTTGATAATGCTGATTTCGACCAAGTGGAGCATATATTAAGAGACTTTGGATCAGAAGAGTTAAAGTTGGATGGCGAGATTTTAGAAGAGAAAGTTGTCGAGCCTGAGCCCGAATCTCTAGAAGAAGCAACTGAAGAGCCACTAACTCAAGAAAAACCAACAGAAGAAAAAGAGAGTGATTCATGAGAACATCTATTACTTTTATCTTTTTCATTTTTTTAGGATTAATATTGTTAGTGAATAATTCTTTTTCTTTGCCTTGGTCAACAGATCTATGGGATCACCCTAGTATAAAACCATATGAGGAAGCTAGAGATTATCCTAAAGATTCAGTTTTTAGAAATGAAGAAAGTATGGAGCTNGAAAGAAAGGAATATGAAGCAATTNTTACTGGACCTAATAGGGGCGATTTNTCTATTGTTAAAGGAAAAGAGCTTTATGAAGTGAATTGTTATTCGTGTCATGGTATGACAGGNCTAGGTGATGGCCCAGTCATAAAAAATGATCTAAGACAAAATTCATATTTTTACCCAGTAANTTTAAAACAGCAACANACTATTAATAGAACAGATGGTTATATTTACGCTTATATTCGTTATGGNGGAAAAGTTATGATGCCAGCTTANGGAAGAATTACNCCTGAAGAAGCATGGGATATTGTTTATTATTTAAGATATTTACAAGGGANGGTGAAGTAGGGGGAATTGTTATGAGTATAGATGTTAANGCTTTATTAGATAGAAAAATTGAGCTCCCTAAAACATTGGATTATTTTTTATATGGTGGTTTTNTTCTTGGTCTTTTAGCTTTCTTNTATACTCTTTCTAATGGTCATGCAGACGTAGCTTGGACAGCTTTCCATCTGAATTTTGTGTTTTGGGCTGGAGTAAGCCACGGTGGAGTACTTTTTGCTTGTGCTATGAGGATTACCAGTTCAAGCTGGGGAAGGTCTATAATGCGTATTTGTGAGTCCTTTGCTGCATTTATGCCTGTCGTATTTATTTTCTTGCTTGTTCTACTTTTTGTTGATGGCGAGCAGACTCTACTATATTTCTCAGAAGAATATAAAAACTATGATTACATTACAACCAGGAAGCATAGTATTTGGCTAAACTTTAATTCTGTATTTATAAGAAGTGTTTTATTGGTGGGAACATTACATATTCTTACTTATTATTATTTGTATCATTCAATCAAGCAAGATTGTGAAGGTACTGGCAGATTTAAGGGCTTCTTCTCGTTTTTATCTTCACCACCTGAAGATGGGAATCAGATTAATCATGATGAAAAGCTCTACAAATATTCTATTGCTATTGCTTTTGCATATTCTTTATCAATGACTTTCGTAGCGTTTGATTTTATTATGTCTCTTGATGTCCATTTCTATAGCACATTGTTCGGCGTTTACTATTTTATGGCATCAGTTTTAGCAGCTTTAGGTTTAGTAGTAATAATTTCATCTATGATGACAATAAAGTTCAAATTATATGAAGTAATAACAGAATTTCAATTTTATGATGCAGCCAAACTAATGTTTGGTCTAAGTGTTTTTTGGTTGTATACATTTTTCTCCCAATTCTTGCCAATATGGTATGCGAATATGCCTGAGGAAACTGGTTTTATTGCAACTAGAGTGTTCGAGGAACCTTATAGATCTCTTTCTTGGGCAACATTGACTTGTGTTTTTGTCATACCTTTTGTTGCACTTATTCCAAGAACTACAAAAATAGTTAAGCCAATATTAATTGCAATTGCTACAATTTCTTTCTTGGGCCTATTTGTAGAAAAGATTGTGTTGATTTATCCTTCTATAATGCATAACCATTTTCATTTTGGCATTGAGAGCGTACTAATTTCTTTTGGTTTCTTATGTCTTTTCTTAATATGTGTTACAAAATTCCTATCTTACTTTCCTATTTTTGTAATGAAAGATAAAAAGTTGATTGCTAAGATTTCGAAAGGAGGGGGTCACTAAATGGATAAAAAAAGTGATAAATTTGGAACCTATGGAGCTATAGGTTTTGCCCTTGGGGTCTTTGGTTTTATTTGTACTCTCTTAACAATTTCCTTCTTAGGGCCTTTTTTGCCTAACTTAATTAGAAAAGTTTTTGGTATAATCAATTAACATAGTATGAAATCTAAGATTAGCTATAAAGATTCTGGTGTAAACATTAATGAGGGGAATAAGTTTGTTAAAAAAATTCAACCTTATGTCAAAAAGACTTTAACTAGTCAGGTTATTGGAAATACAACATCTTTTGCTGCTTTATTTTCTTTGAAAAAAGAAAGGATGAAAGATCCCATTTTAGTTGCTTGCACAGACGGAGTAGGTACTAAGATTGAAGTCGGAATAAAGACCAACAAGATTAGGGGTCTTGGTACAGACCTTGTAGCAATGAGTATTAATGATTTAATATGTACTTCTGCTAAGCCACTTTTTTTTCTGGATTATTTAGCCACGTCTAAACTTAAGGTAGATTATCACGCTGAGATAATTAAGGGAATCGTTGATGGATGTCTTGAGTCAGATTGTTCTTTAATAGGAGGAGAAACTGCAGAAATGCCGGGAATGTATGATGGAAAAGATTTTGATTTAGCTGGATTTGCTGTCGGCATTGTAGACAAGAAGGATGTTTATAATAATAGTAAGATTAAGTCAGGTGATTTATTGATTGGAATTCCATCCAGTGGAATCCATTCAAATGGGTACTCCCTAGTTAGGAAATTGTTTTTTTCCAAAACCAATAGTTTTTCATCTGATTCTAGATTTGTTAACACCATTATGAAGCCAACCCGAATTTATTCTAAGCTTTTTTCTATGCTCAAAAACAATGTCCACATCAAAGGCGTTGCCCATATTACAGGAGGCGGCCTTGTAGAGAATATACCTAGAATTCTTCCTGATGGTCTTGGAGTAGAGTTAGAAAGTAATTCATGGCCTGTACAAAAGATTTTTAGGACTATTCAAGAAANNTCAAGTCTTAGCTCAGAAGAAATGTTTAATATTTTTAATATGGGTTTGGGNATAGTTATATGTGTTGANAAGAAGAATCTNANTAGATTACAAAGNNNACTTGCAGCAAAAAAAGAGAAGCATTATNTANTCGGAAAAGTAACAAATTCAAGTAATTTCAGCATTATTTAAACCACCATCCTTCTGTACCATAAACAAAACTAATTCTAATATTGATCTTCTTCATAGCACCCCACGAGCTAGGAAATGGAGGATAAGGAGCTGCCTCTAGGACAGCATTTTTAGCTTCATTATCAAGTAGACTAAAACCTGAAGATTTTAGCATTGTAACATTTACTAATTTTCCGCTCCTATCTAGTGACATTAGCAAGAGAACTTTACCTGACTCACCCTTTTGATAAGATTCTCTGGGGTATGACCATACCATACCAATTTTTCTTTTTAATTTTAAGAAATAAGATATATATTTAAATTCTTTTGTATCAAAGTCTACAGTCTCCTCATACTCGGAATCAGGACTAGTAATTCCCGGACTATAAAGTTTTTTATTTTTCTTAATTGAATCTTTTGATGCCTTACTCTCTTTTTCTTTTTTCTTTTTCTTCTCTAAATCACCTTTCTCATCTGCTTTTAGTAATTTTTCTTCTTTTTTCTTTTTCATTTCCTCAGATTTTTTTATTTGAGGAGAAAATTTCTCATTTCTCTTTACCTTATCTTTTTTCACTTTCTCTTTTAAAGCTTTATTGGAACTCTTAGCAAGTCTATTTGTATTATTATCTACCTTGTTAGATGGAGCATCTATTTCTGTTATTTCTATATATTTTATTTTTTTCTTATAATCCTGTTTCAAAACATCTGTAAAAAAAGCAAATAAGAAAATAATTAAGTGTATAGCAATTGAGATAGCTACGAACTTATTTCTTTTTATTCTTTTAACTATTTTATTCATTTTAATTTATTTAATAAAATGTATCATTAAGAGATGAATAAAGTAGTGTTTTTTTTTAAAAACTTCTTTTCTTTAAGCTTCTTGTTTCTGATTTCATTACTTTGTTTAGCACCCTTTTCAGTTGCCTTTGCCGATGAAGTCTTGTCATTGTCAAGCTCGCCTAGAGAGAAATGGAATTACGGAAGGAACAGAAAGCCTATTAAGCATTCTGTTGTTAAGATTAACCTTTCTAAAAAAAAGATAATAAAGATTGAAGAGAGAGTGGAAAAAGCAACAGATATTGATGATAATGTAGATAATAATAAACTTGAAAGACCTGGGTCTCCAAGAGATAGGTGGTAATAATTGTGCGCTTTATAAACTCTAGAAAATTTTTTCCATTTTTTTTAATTTTATTAACTTTAAGCAGCTGCTCATGGATGTCTGAAAGTTGGGATAAAAGGCCAGACTGGATTATGCCGGATAAAACTGTTCAAGATGAACTAGGTTCTACGCCATTAAATAAAGCTTTAATTACTGGTTTTAATTTATCATATTCAGCCAAACAAGTAGAAAAACTAATAGAATCTAAAGGNCTTAAGTATACAAAGGTAAGAAATAAGTCGAAACAAAAGCTTCTAAACTATAATTTTGAAGGAACCCTTTTTGATACGATGAATTTTTTCACATACCTAGAAACTGATTCAGCTGTAGATTTTTTTGATGGATCTATGATTTCTTCTCGAGTAGCTTTTAAGGCATCAAACGACGAGAATTTAGAAGAAATAGTCAACTCTGTTTATAAAATAATTGTGGATAAGTACTCTTTACCCAAAGAAGAGAATTCAATTTATTCATTCCAAAATTATAAATGGAAGATTAGTGATTTAGAGGTTTTCTTGTTTATTGATAGAGAGAATAAGAGAGTTTTTGTCTCTGAGATTAATTCAAGAATCGAAGAATCTAGAAGCTTCCAAGAATTTAAAGATACTTATATAAATGTATATGAGACTTATGAGGAACAAATTCGTGGGGGTAAAAGATAGTTTAGTTGTTCTCGCTAACAATTTTGGCAAAGTCTTCCATGATTTTGTTTAACGAGAAGTCTTTAGGTGTGTAGACTTCTTTAATTCCAGCTTTCTTTAAACTAGCAGAGTCTTTGTCAGGAATAATTCCTCCAACTATTATAGGAGTAGACTTGAAACCTTTGTGGTCCATAAGCTCAATTATTCTTGGAACAATCGACAAGTGTGATCCCGAGAGAATGCTCAACCCCACAAGATCAACATCTTCCTGTTCTATTGTACTAACAATTTCCTCTGGTGTAAGTCTAATTCCATGATATATGACTTCCATCCCGACATCTCTTGCCCGGACAGCAATTTGTTCAGCTCCATTAGAGTGGCCATCAAGACCAGGTTTACCAATAAGTACCCTAATCGGCCTTCCCAATTTTTTATTAGCTAATTTAACAACTTCCCTTGTATTCTTTATTTCTTCGTTATCCATTTGTGAATTGATATTAGTGCCAGTTGGCGGACGATATTCTCCAAAAAGTTCTCTTAATGCACCTGCCCATTCTCCCGTTGTTACTCCAGCTTTAGCGCATTCAATTGATATCGGCATAATATTCTCAGAGTTTTTCACTGCGGATTTCAATTTTTGTAAGTTCTCTTCGATAATAGCTTCATCTCTATTTTTTTTATATTTCTGGAGGGAGCTAACTTTATTTTTAACAATCTTCTCATCTACTTTCTGAATTGATTCATCAACTGNAAGTGGCGAAACCTCCGTTTCTTCAAAGCAATTAACTCCTATAATTTTTTTGGATTTTGTTTCAATGTCATNTGATCTTTGAGATAATGATTTTACTAGTGATTCTTTCATNTANCCCTTNTCTAGTGCTATAACTGCGCCACCCATNTTATCAATTTTAGAAATNTCTTTGTATGCCTCNTCTTTAAGGNTCTTTACTTTCTCTTCGATAANTATAGACCCTTCAAANATGTCTTGATATTCTAGTAAATCAGTNTCAAATGCTAGTATTTGTTGAAACCTTAACGACCATTGTTGATCCCATGGTCTTGGTAGCCCAAGAGCCTCATTCCATCCTGGAAGCTGCACTGCCCTTGCTCTAGCATTTTTGCTTAAAGTAACAGCTAGCATTTCTGTTATTATTCTTGCTACATTATTTTCAGGTTGCTGAGCTGTTAAGCCTAAA
>NZWJ02000001.1 GCA_002701925.2 bacterium | reverse complement strand
TTATCTAGCTTCCGCGCCTGGAAGGACTCGAACCCTCGACCTCCAGAGCCGTAATCTGGCACTCTAATCCAACTGAGCTACAGGCGCTTTTGACTTCGGAGAGAGGGGGATTCGAACCCCCGGTACGAATTTACTCCGTACGGCTGATTAGCAATCAGCTGGTTTAAGCCACTCACCCACCTCTCCATAAAATAGTATTATGGCTGATGAATAGGAAAAAATAAATCTGTAAAGTTTTTTACTGGTGTAAAAGAAGCACCTGGTATCTCAACAAAAGTTGTGTGCCAATAATGCATCGAACCATTCCACAGACCTGGGCGTTCAATGAATGAAGAGTCCTTACCTTGTATATTTTTATTAACTCTCATCCTCAATGAATCTTCTGAAAATTGTTTCAAATCAAATTTCTTTCCTGAAAAATCTTTAATGCTACAGATCATTTCAACAGGGTTAAAATAAGACCCTTCTTTCCAAACCTTAATTTGATTTTCATCTTTTAAATCTACTTGCGACTCTTCAACAATCTGAACTGATTCCGCATTTCCATCATTTACCCAAAATGGCTTTCCGCCCTTAGAATTTTCGTCTTTAACAACCCCGCAGACTCTTATTGGCTTGTTAAGCATCTCAATAATTAAATCAACTTTCTGCTCTACACTCTTATCTTTTAAATGATTTGGGATATATGCTTCAAACTGAACGATTAAAGACTCTAAAAGATTGTATTTTCGTTCACTAAAGGTCTGAAGAAGCATGTCAAATCTCCTTTTATTTGAGTATGCAATATTGAATAAAGATTTAGATATTTCATGTCTTAGAGTCCTTGTTTTAGGAGATAAATTATCAATATTGTTAATAAATATAAAATCTGAATCAATCTCTTCTAAATTATCTAGCAAGGCTCCATGCCCAGAAGGGTGAGTATATACTTCACCTTCTGGATATCTTAATATTTGTCCTTCATTATCGACACAAAGACTATTTGTTGATTTCTTTTGAATCGTAATCTCATACATTAAATCAGGGTTGTAATCTGCTAAGAAAGGAGAGTGTTTAACTTTATCTCGAACTTCATCAACACAATTTTCTTGAATTGAAAAGACTAGTGGTGAATTAGTTATATCATCCATAGAATTAACTAGAAACTGCTCTATAGGAGATATAGGGGTGTTGTTAATAAGATGAAAATCAATTATAGCTTTCGGCTTAGAAGAAAGATTAAGATTATCTTTCGACGTGATTATGTCATCTAAAAGTTTAAAATCTTTATTTGAAATAATATTCTGCAAATCAATCTTGTTTTTAAAGCAAAAGCTTTCAATCTGCTTAAAAAAAGGTAACAAATGTACCTTTTCAAAAAAATTGTCTTCAAACAAATCAAAATTAAACATTCTAGTAGCTGAACCAGAAGCTGGAATGAACCTACTAATTAAAAGTCCGGGCATTGGTGGATTACTTTCAAGGTTAATTTTTTTAACATCTTCAGGAGGAAGAATTCCATCATTCTGATTACACGGTCTGATTAGAAGTAGTTTTTTTAATTTCGAACTATCCTTTAACAAACTAAGCTGTTCACTTGAGTCTTCCTTGTTTATACCCTGTGATAAAAGAAATTCTAAATCATTATTATCTAACATTACAAAAACTTTTTTTTCGGGGTCGACGGGATTCGAACCCGCGACCTCTGCCGTGACAGGGCAGCGTTCTAACCAGCTGAACTACGACCCCCGAAAAATGGGAACTACAGGATTTGAACCTGTGACATCTTCCTTGTAAGGGAAGCGCTCTCCCGCTGAGCTAAGCTCCCTGAATAGATTTTTATACTATATGCAGAAGGGTAAATGTCAAGACAAGCTTATTGGCTTCTCATTATCGACATTACCGACACCTAAAGGCATATCAGGCATAACAACATCTTTTAAAATTAGTTCATCAGAAATAATTGCATGTGGTACCACATCGTCCATATGGCTAACAGGAATGACCTTAATATCCTTTAAAACTTCTTTAGGTATATCAACTAAGTCTTTCTTGTTTTCCTCCGGTATAAGAACGACATTAACGCCTCCCCTATGTGCTGCTAAGATTTTTTCTTTCAAACCACCTATTGGCAATACTCTACCTCTTAATGTAATCTCACCTGTCATAGCCAAATCTCTTCTAACCTCTTTTTGAATTAAGCCAGACAATATAGCTGTTGCCATTGCAATACCAGCAGAAGGACCATCTTTGGGTTGCGCACCCTCAGGAACATGGACGTGTATATCAATTTTCTGATAAAAATTCCTATCAAGACCTAAGCGACTTGCCCTAGATCTTACATAACTCATTGCTGCTCTAGTAGATTCTTGCATAACTTCCCCTAGCTTACCTGTAACGGTAAAATTACCCTTACCAGGCACAATTGTTACTTCAATATTTAATAGCTCTCCACCAACCTCTGTCCATGCAAGACCAGTAGACATACCAATTTGATTTTTATCTTCAATCTCTCCATGTTTAAATTTAGGAGCACCTAAGAACTTCTGAACAACTTTTGGTGTAATATTAAGGAAATAATCCTTACCGTTGATAACGACTTCTTTAGCCGTCTTTCTACATAAAGTTCCAATTTCTCTTTCTAAAGTTCTAACACCAGCTTCTCTTGTATACCTTTGAATTACAAAATTAATCGCTTTTTCTGTAAATTTAGTATTGGCATCTGTNAGCCCATTATTCTTAACTTGTTTTGTTATAAGGTATTTTTTGGCTATTTTATTCTTTTCGAGCTCAGTATAACCGGANAACTTTATTATCTCCATTCNGTCTTGGAGTGCCCAAGGGATAGTATGAAGNACGTTAGCCGTAGTAATAAAAAGNACTTGAGATAAATCATAATCTATCTCTAGATAATGGTCATTAAAGGTTGTATTTTGTTCTGGATCAAGTGCCTCAAGAAGAGCAGAAGCAGGGTCACCTCTAAAGTCTGTTCCAACTTTATCGATTTCATCCAAAAGAAAAACAGGATTCTTAGTACCAGCTTTCTTCATGCCCTGAATTATCTTCCCAGGCAAAGCACCGATATAAGTCCTTCTGTGTCCTCTTATTTCTGCTTCATCTCTTACACCGCCTAGGGAGATTCTAACAAATTTCCTTCCCATGGATCTTGCAACAGATTTAGCCAATGAGGTTTTACCTACACCTGGAGGTCCCACTAGACATAAGATAGGTCCCTTAAGTTTCTCAGTTAAAGTCCTAACTGCAAGGAACTCTGTAATTCTTTCTTTTGGCTTCTCTAAACCAAAGTGGTCTTCATCAAGAATCTTCTGAGCATTCTCAATTGAGGTCTCATCATCGGTAAGATCGGAATTCCAAGGTAATGATACTAGCCAATCTATGTAATTCCTAACAACAGTGGCCTCTGCTGACATAGATGACATTCCTTTGAGTTTTTTTATTTCTTTCTCAATTCTTTTTCTTATGTCATCAGGCATTTCTTTAGATTTAAGTGCTTCCTCAAATTCAAGAATCTCGCTTTTTAAATCATCTTTATCCCCAAGCTCATTTTGTATAGCTTTCATTTGTTCAGTAAGATAATATTCTTTTTGAGCTTTTTCCATTTGCTTCTTTACTCTATTTCTTATCTTCTTCTCTACTTGGAGAATCTCCAGTTCAGACTGAATTTTCTCATATAATGCCTCTAATCTCTTAGCACAATTCAACATCTCAAGGATTTCTTGTTTGTCTTCAAGTTTAAAAGTTAAATGAGAGGCAATAGTATCTGATAATTTGCTTGGATCTTCAATAGCAGAAATTGTAACTAAAGTCTCTGATGGTACTTTTTTGTTAAGTTTTATATAATCTTCAAAAGATTCAACTAAACTTCTCATCATTGCATTTGTTTCTATATCAGAAACATTTTCTTCAATCAAATCTTCTACTTCAACATTAAAGAAATTACTTTCTTCTTCATAGCCAACTAAGCGACCTCTACTAGTTCCTTCAACTAATATTTTAACTGTACCGTCTGGCAACCTTAGCATCTGAACAATTGTACCAATTGTTCCAACATCATAAATATCCGCTGGTCCTGGATCATTGGTTTTAGCATCTTTTTGCGAACAGAGAAGAATTTTCTTATCAGTTTTCATTGCTTCTTCTAGCGCTCTGATAGATTTTTCTCTTCCGACAAACAATGGTGCGACCATATGTGGGAAAATTACTACATCTCTTAATGGTAATAAAGGAAGTTTATAAGTTGTACTCATTAGAAGTCCTCCGGAAGGCTATATATAGATACGGTAACCATTAAATATCTATTTGCAACAAAAAAACAATGAATAAAGGTAAAAAGTTCAAGAAAACTATAAAAATATAGCTTTTTAGGTTAGTTTGAGCCTGTTTTAGCACTATTTTCGTAAGTTAAAATAGGAGATTTCTTGTCTGAAATTACTTCGTCAGTTATTAAGCACTTCTTTAATCCATCTAATTGTGGAATCTCATAAATCAAATCTAAAATTGAATTTTCAATAATTGACCTTAATCCCCTTGCTCCAGTNTCTCTTTTAATTGCTTCCTTGGCTATAGAAACTAGAGATTCTTTTGTAAACTCAAGCTCAACATCATCATTAGTTCTTACTAATTTTTGATACTGCTTTATTAACGCATTTTTAGGTTCTGTGAGTATTCTTATTAAGGCTTCCTCGCTTAATGAATTTAAATAAGTTATCACGGGGACTCTGCCAATAAACTCTGGAATGAAACCGAAGCTTACTAGATCTTCTGATTGTATAGATTTGAAGAAGTCGTCGTTCTTCATTAATTTAACATTCTGCTGTTCGTTTTTTTCAAATCCTATAGAGTTCTTACCAATTCTATTCGCAATAATTTTATCAAGACCACTAAATGAGCCACCAAGAATAAAAAGAATATTTTCGGTATTTACTGGTATAAATTCTTGTTGTGGATGCTTTCTTCCTCCTTTAGGAGGAACATTAACGATAGATCCTTCTATGATTTTAAGGAGTGCTTGTTGAACTCCTTCTCCAGAAACATCTCTAGTTATTGAAGGACTGTCGCCACTTTTTCTAGCAATCTTGTCAATCTCATCAATATAAATTATTCCTTTCTCAGCTTTCTTCACATCAAAATCAGATGCCTGAAGTAAACTCACAAGCATATTCTCAACATCTTCGCCAACATAGCCTGCCTCGGTATAACATGTTGCATCAACAATTGTGAAGGGAACATTTAAAAACTTAGCTAATGTTTGAGCTAATAAAGTTTTACCTGAACCAGTAGGGCCAATAAGTAGGACATTACTTTTCTGAATTTCTACATCTTCTGAGGTAGATTTTTTACTCTTTGGCTTCGAATTGATACTTATTCTCTTATAATGATTGTAGACAGCTACTGAAAGATACTTTTTTGCCTGTTCCTGATCTATCACGTAAGAGTCTAATTGGCTTCTAATCTCATGTGGTGGTGGTATTTGTTCAGCAGAATCTTTTTCAACCTCGCCAACGCCTTCATCTTCTATAATTTCTGTACATAAATCAACGCACTCATTACAAATATAAGTATTTGGACCAGCTATAAGCTTCTTTACTTCCTTCTGGCCTTTACCACAAAAAGAGCAAGTTAGATCATCTTTTGTAGTAGACATATCAAGCTACCTCCTTCTGTGCAATTATATTGTCAATAATTCCATAGTCTAAAGCTTCATTTGAAGTCTGGTAAAAATTTCTTTGTATATCATTTTTAATTTCTTCAATATCTTTGTTAATATGTTCTGATAAAATCTTTGCTAAAATCTCTTGTTTTCTTTTTGTCTCTTCCATTTCCTTTTCTAAATCGTAATATTGTCCGCCTAACTGAGTGCCTACAGAATGAAGCATTACAGTCGAGTTTGGAAGAGAGTTCCTCTTGCCTTTAGCTCCACTGGCTAAAAGTACAGCGCCCATGCTAGCAGCTAATCCAAAACATAAAGTAGAAACATCTGGTGATACATATTGAATTGCATCATAAATCCCAAGACCAGCAGTAACACTTCCACCTGGGGAATTGATATATAACTTAATATCTTTCTTGCTATCCACAGACTCAAGGAAAAGTAATTGGGCAACAACTAAGTTTGCTAGATTGTCATCGATTGGACCACCAATAAATACTATTCTCTCGTTAAGAAGTCTAGAATAAATATCATAGGCTCTTTCACCTCTAGAGCTTTGCTCTACAACCATAGGGATAAACATAAAAGGATTGTAATTTAATCAATAATTATAGTCAATTAAGAATAATGCTTAAGTTTATTAAGCTTTTGATTCAACTTCGTTAATCTTGGCGTCCGAAATTAGAAATCTAATTACTTTCTCATCCGTTAATTTAACTCTAACATCATCCATAAGATTATTATCCTTATAATATTTTTTAACCTTACTNACAGAAGTCTTCTGGGAGTTAGCAATTGAAAGTAGNACTTCCTCTAACTCTTCTTCNGAAACTGAAATCTGCTCTAACTTAGCAATNTCTGCAAAGATAAGAGCTAATTTAACATTTCTTAATGCTGATTCAGAAATTACATCTTTNGTTTTCTGCTCAATTTCAGTAATCTTAATTCCTTGCTCATTCATTCTTCTTAAATATTCATTNGAAAGTCTTTGTTCTTCATCAGTTAANAAAGATACAGGAAATTCAAAATCATTTTCTTTAATTAGCTTNTCTCCTATATTTTTTCTAAGCGAGGCTTCAGATTTATCTTCATGGGACTTGTCTAGATCTTGTGAAACTCTTTCTTCAAGTTTTTCTTTGGATTCAATNCCTATCTTTTTGAAAAATTCTTCATTTAATTTTGGTATNACTTTTTTATATATCTTATTCAAAAAAACTTTTGAAGTAACATTTTTNTCTGCAGCATCTGCAATAGGAAAGTCTTTCGGGTATCTAACATCAAAAACTTTCTCTTCACCTATAGTCATTCCCTCTATATGNGACTCTATTTCGGGTATCAANGAATCATTTCCTAGTTCAATTATAGCGTTGTCTCTAGACAAATCCTTNATNCTTTCNCCNTCTACCTCACCCGAAAAATTAATACTTAAAATATCTTTCTTCTTAGCCTTCTTTCTTNTTGTAACTTCTTCGTTAGAGGCAAAATTTGTTAANAGATTTTTGATAGCAGTATCAATNTCTTTTTGCTTAACAGAATAAACTTCTTTCTCNACTTCCATTGTCTTATAAGGTACAAGCTTAATCTCTGGAATNAATTCAAANTTAAAAGAAAACTCAAAATTTGAATCTTTATTAATATCTTTACATTCAAGATTTGATGTCTTAACAACATTNATTTTTTCTTCGACTGCCAATCTTCTTAGATTNTTGTTAATAAGCCTTGATTTTAATTCCTCAATTATTTGATCAGCATATATAGATTCAACAACTTTAAATGGCACCTTGCCTTTTCTAAACCCTTTTAAATCTGCATCCTTTTGAAACAACTTTACTATTTCAGAGTAACTATTTTGGACTTCATCTTTGNCTATATTAAAAATAGCATTNTTCTCTGTCTTACTTATTTCACTTATATTAAAACTCATCTTATCTCCATTTTGGGAGCGGGGGGACTCGAACCCCCACACCCGAAGGCGCTAGATCCTAAATCTAGTGCGTCTACCAATTCCGCCACGCTCCCNTTCAAAAAATTAAAATTTTTTTGAAAGAATAAATATACTGATTACAAAATCTAAAATCAATCNTAAGAACCAGAAAGCTCAGCTTGGCTCAATCGANACAGATACTTTAACTGCATCCCTCAAATAGCTTTCAATTGCAGAATTAATAGATTTCTTGGATACATTCATTATATTAGATGAAAAATCAAATGGCTCATTTAAGCCNAAATCATAGAAAAAAGCTTGAGAAATCCTTGCATTTACTGANGAATTCCTTTGAAAAGAAATATCGTTCTTACCGATGAGGTAATTTTTTGNTCTCATTATCTCTTCTTCCGTTAGACNATTATTAACAAGTTTCAAAAGCTCAGAATTAATNGCTGCAATACTTTCTTCCTTTTTTTCNGGTGAACAACCAATNTANATGCCGAAATAACCATACTCTAGAGTAGAACTAAAAAAAGAAGACACAGTATAGGCCAGACTTTTNTTNTCTCTTANNTCTAAAAANAGTCGGCCTCCCATCCCAGATAGAGCAGAGTTAATTATCTGNAATGCGAACCTATCTTTCGANTGTGTATTTGGGGCATATGTTCCAATCATAATATGTGATTGTTGTTTATCTCCCAACTTAATTTCTACACTACTATCTTTTATTATTGGCTCAAATGAATTGTCTTTAATTAAATCATTCTTTTGGTTNCTGATNTCAAAACTTTCTTCAAGNAAATTCACCAAANNATCTAAATTAAANTTCCCNACTGCCGAAAGTAGAACATTNTCGTTAAACATGAAATCTTTATAAGTACTAATTATGTCAGCTTTNTTTATGTTGCNAACNCTCTCCTCTGTCCCATACTGATTCAAGGAATACGGATGTTTNTCGAANAATAGCTCGAAGAATTTATCNCTGGCTAACGCTGCATAGTTCTGCTTTTTCCTATTTAAATAAGAAATTGTATCACTCTTTGCTATATCTAATTCNGCTTCCAAGAAAAGTGGGTTAGCTAGAACGTCAGAAAAAATTGGAACAAGTTCTTTCATNTTTACACTTGGTCCTAACATTTTAAGCCCAAAAGTATTTCTACCAGAATATCCTTCTAANTCTGAGGCTAATAAATCTGTCTTTTCTGACAGCTGCTCTTTACNGTAAGCTTTCGATCCTCTTTCAAATAGCTCTGTCATAAGACTAAATTTCCCATTCAATAANGGNTCTTCAAACCTAGANCCTCCAANAGANAGTGATCTCAAGGATANCANCGGTGTCTTTTCATTCTGAAATACTATTAACTTNATTCCATTNTTAAGTGNAATGATGTTTGGTTTATCAGATGAAATAGATGANAAAGAATAGTCTTTAGGGGTATATTCAGCAAAATTATTTTTAAAAGGGGTNATNTCTTCCGAAAAAGCTTCAGTTAACATNCNAAGAATNTCTTTCTCTTCCAAAATNCTTGAATCTTTAGGNAAGATTAAGTTTAAATTAAGATTGTCTGGATTAAAAAATTCTTTTGCTNCTAAGGCTACTTCCTCAATNGATATGTTCTTTACTTTTTCTAAGTATTTCTCCTTAAAATCTAATTGNCCTGCTAATGACTGAAGGTAACCGATAGACTGNGCCTGGCCTTGAACAGTTTCATTTGTATGAAGCTCTTCNGAAAGNATTGAATTCTTTGCAATCTCAAATTGATTNGAGTCAAAATCTANGTTAATTACTTTNAAGATATTTTTAATAATTATTTTTAGAGCTTCTTCTANCTTCTCTTTAATTAAAGTTCCACCAATTATACATGCACCACAATGTCTCATTGAGTAGTTNTATGAATAGATTGAAGTAACAAGTGACAATTCTTCCTTCAGCTGCTTATTTAAAAGGGAGCTTGGNCCATCGCCTAGAATATGNGAGGCAATATCTAGCGCTACAGATTTAAGGTCAGTGGCTTTTGTAGTTTTAAAAGATAGAGCAAAATATGTTTCATTAACTTCCCTNTAATCTACATNTAATTTTATCTCANGACTCGTTANACCTATCTTCAATTGAAGGTATTGAAATTTCATTAGATCTAATTTTTTTGAAAGCNTTAGTGATCTTTCTTTTCATATCTTCANAATTAAGGCCACCGACAACTATTAGATTCATATTCTTAGCCTGGTACCATTTATCNTAAAAGCTCATNACATCTTTATNTTTAAAACTTTTAACACTTTCACGCGAACCAATTATAGGTAANCCATAGGTNTGAGAAGGAAATGTATTTTTAAAAATCATTTCNCCTAGGCAACTTGANGGAGAATCTTCTCCTCTTTTAATTTCCTCAATAATAACTTCTAATTCTTTNGCCAACTCATCCTNATTAAAAGTTGCATTNCTCATACAATCTGAGAGGATATCAAATCCAACATCAATAAAGCTGTTAGATATAGTAGTATAGTAGACTGTTTCATCAAAAGATGTAAAAGCATTTACTTCCCCACCATGTGCTTCAATTTGTTTTGAAATTTCCCCAACTTTAAGTTTTTCTGTGCCTTTNAAAATCATATGTTCATGNACATGNGCAAGGCCTCTTTCANAATCATTCTCATAAGCNCTTCCAGTATTAACCCATACAAAGATAGAGCTAACAGGAGAAAACTTGTCNTCTTTTAAAAAAACNCTTAATCCGTTATCTAAATAAAATTCTTCTACATTNTTCATAATTTATTGACTTGTTTTAGTAGATGTTGACTGATCATTNTTNTACCTTACAACAAACANCTTACCTAAAGTAAAAAATAAATATGAGTAAAATAAAATGANTGACCCAATTTCAATATGAGTTAAAAGTGTAATTGATATAATTGACAAAATAACTANAGCNTTGAANTTCTTCATGCTGTTAAGAAAAGTCTTTTTTGGGAAAGNTATATTGCTTACCATCAGTAATCCAACAATTGGCATAGANACAAGGAACATATTAGCTGCAAAACTAGAAGANAATAAAGCAAATTTATAGTCNATTAAAATAATTGAAATTAATAGCCCTGCTGCCATAGGACTGGGNAATCCAATAAATGAATTATCNTTTTCATCTTCTGNCAAAGTATTAAACCTTGAAAGCCTCAAANCCACGCAAACAATATAAAAAACTGCACACATAATTCCTAAATTATTATAAGAAGACAAATAAACTATATAGACAAGTAACCCTGGAGCGACCCCAAAACAAACAAGATCTGAAAGTGAATCATATTGTGCTCCAAATTCTGAGTCATTATTAAGTAGTCTTGCAATTTTACCGTCAATAAAATCAATGAAGGCAGAAATATACAAGAATATGCATGACCACCAAAGCGATTTCTCAGTTAAAAAATGTGCTTCAATGCCTACAAACTCTCTATCAACAAGTGGGAGCAACTTTATAACATTAAAGATTGATAACAGGCCGAACAAAAGAGATACNGTAGTTAGCATATTGGGAATTATAGAAATTATTTTNTTATTTCTCATTATCTTTATTAAATATTACCGTTTCTCCAGCTACNACGCTATCTCCAGCTTGAAGATCTGTNCTATAAGATTNAGGNACATAAATATCAATCCTTGAACCAAACTTTATAATTCCAATTCTTTCTCCTAAAGCTANCTCTGATCCCTTTGAAATAAAAGGAACTATTCTTCTTGCAATAAATCCTGCGAAAAGAATCATTACAACGCTCTCAGGCTTATTACTTAAAGNTCTAAGGTGCAAATATAGTCTCTCGTTCTCAATACATTTAGATGAATTAGCAAAATNAAACTCTCCAGGGTANTACTTAGTTTCTTGGACATTTGATGCGATTGGGGCTCTNGCAATATGACAATCAAAAACTGACAAAAAAATACATATTCTTTTCATTTTAGACTTTGTAAATTCTTGCTCATCAACTATATCGACAGAAACTACTTTTCCATCTCCNGGCGAAATAAANCCTTCAGTATTTGGGATTATCCTATCTGGNTCTCTNAAGAAATGAATAATCAATAGAAATGTAACTAATAAAAGTATTGAGATTATGGAAATACCAAAAAAAGCAGTCCCAATCCAGCAAACTANGAAGGAAATAAGAATTGGGGAATAACCTTCTTTAGAGACTGTCCATTTATAATCTATTTTCATTAGTTCTTTTCTTTGTCAACCAGCTTCTTCTTGAACAAAGCAGTCATCATGGACCTCAATGTGGTTCCAATGTCCTCAATCGGATGAGTNTCGCCAGCTTTTAAAAGTCTATTATAGTTTGGCCTTCCAGATTCATTCTCTTGAATCCATTCCTTAGCAAATTCACCACTTTGGATTTCTTCAAGAATAACTTTCATTCTTGCCTTAACGGTTGCATCTATTAATCTTGGGCCTCTAGTTATATCCCCATACTTAGCAGTATCACTAATTGAGTATCTCATATTTGAAATACCACCTTGGTAAATAAGGTCCACAATAAGTTTNACTTCATGAAGGGTTTCAAAGTAAGCCATTTCAGGNGGNTANCCAGCTTCNGTTAAAGTTTCAAAACCAGCCAAAATAAGGCTAGANACACCGCCNCATAGAACTGACTGTTCCCCAAAGAGATCAGTCTCTGTTTCATCTTTAAATGTTGTTTCAATAATCCCCACTCTTGATGATCCAATACCTGCGGCATAAGCAAGAGCTATGTCTTTTGTGTTTGATGAAGGGTCTTGATGAACTGCGATTAATCCNGGTACNCCAGCACCTTCTTCATATGTACCNCTAACAGTATGGCCCGGAGCTTTTGGGGCTACCATGAATACATTTATTCCANTATCTGGGTCAATTTGNTTGTAATGAATATTAAAACCATGTCCAAAAGCTATGTATTTACCTGGNGTAAGATTNTCTTTGATTGATTCTTCGAAAATACCCTTTTGACTTGTATCAGGAGCTAANATCATTATGATATCAGATTTCTTAACTAACTCTGAAACTTCAACTACGTCTAATCCTGCAGCAACTGCTTTGCCCCAACTCTCTCCATCNTTTCTCAAGCCAACTGAAACATTAATTCCAGAATCTCTTANATTTAACGCATGAGCATGTCCCTGNCTNCCAAAGCCAACTATACCAACNTGCTTATCTTTAATTAGTTCAAGGTTACAATCATTGTCATAATATACTTTCATTTCTAATCTCCATTATTTTTTTTCTCTAGAAACTGAAACTAGACCAGTTCTAGTAACTNCCTTTANTCCTAAGGGTCTCAANATTTCAACAAAAGCTTCAAGCTTATCTTTTGTTCCTGTAAGCTCCAGGGCAAATGATTTTGGTCCAACNTCTATTACCTTTGAACGAAAAATATCAGCAATNCTAAGAACTTCAGGTCTGNTACTCTTTGTCGGGACAACTCTAGCAATTAATAGTTCTCTTTGAATACTTTCNGAAGTCGATAAATCTTCAACTTTAAGAACATTAATCATATTATCAAACCTCTTTATGATTTGATCAATAATCCAGTCTTCACCAGAAGTGACTAAAGTCAATCTTGAGTAAGAAGGATTCTCAGTCTCTGCAACACACAAACTTTCTATATTAAAACCTCTAGCAGTAAAAAGTCCTGAAACTCTAGCTAAAACACCAGGTTCGTTATCAACTAAAATCGATATAATATGACGCAAAATACTTCCTCCTTTTAAAGAAAATTATAATAAACTATTTTAAAAGTATTTCTATTCTTTAAAAGCTATATTCTTACTTCAATTAACACTACGCCCTTGCGGTTCAATGACTTAGACAGATTGCTCTTAAGGCTGGCATCCATATTAAACTGAAATGATTTAGCTCCAAAAGACTCGCCAATTGATTTAAAGTTAGGTCCCTTATATTTTGCTTTTTTATCTGAGAATCTCTCATTTAAAACTATAATTGTTAAATCCAGTTTTTGCTCTAACGCAACGATAATCTCTTGCATATTAAATTGGAAATTATTGCCAGAAGAGATACTAATAACTTTAGAGTTTGGTCTAGAGAATTTAGCTCCGATAGCAGCGGGAAAACCATACCCAGGAGTCCCATTCCCTCCAGAAAGTATATTATTCTTATAATTGTTAAATTTAATAAATTTCTGAAGGTTTACATCTTCATAACTAAAGTCTGAGCAAACTACAGCTTCACCTTTTAATAATTCTGACAGCATTGTGAAAATAGCTGCCTTCTTATTATTAGATATTACTTTTTTATTATTTAACAAATTCTTACTTGATAATTTAGAGAGATACTCTTTTTCCCATACAAACTCTAAAGGCTCTAGCTCATCTTTTGTTTTTTCAAAAAAAGATGTAGAACTACAATAAATATTTAAATTGCTCTTAACAGTAGGGTTCATCATTGCTTTATCGATATCTACTATAGTTAATTTCTTATTTTTAAGCACAGCTTTAGGAATAATTTTATTTAAATCACATCCTACTACTATTATATTGTCAGATTGTTCAATCAGCTCATATGAAACGGAGGTAATATCATTTTCAAGCATGCCAAAATAATAATCACTATCTTCCACTAAACCCAAGGCCATAACAGATGTTAATGTAGGGATTTTAAACCTTCTGATAAAAGCTTTAATGTTCTTTATATTCTCATCTTCGCAACTTCCTCTACCCAGAATTAACAAAGGCTTCTTCGACTTTGAAAGCCTTGCTTTCAATGAATTAAGATCTCTCTTAATTAGAGTTGGGTTCTCATCGTAGCTAGAAAGCTTAATTTTGTTTGGAATCTTAAAGTCGCTTTCGCCTAATATAACATCTTTAGGCATGTCTACTAAAACAGGACCTTTTCTCCCTGTTGTGGAAATATATAAAGCTTCTGCCATTGCTTTTGGAAGATCTTTTGTCTTTCTAACCAAAGTATTATGTTTTGTACAAGATCTAGTAATGCCAATATGGTCGGCCTCTTGAAAAGCATCGCTACCTAAGAAAGGAGTAGGTACCTGCCCTGTAAAAATAAGCACAGGTACAGAATCCATATAAGCTGTGGAAATACCAGTTACAGTGTTCGTGGCTGCGGGACCTGAGGTGCAAAGTATTATCCCTGGTAAACCACTTGCTCTTGAAAAACCATCCGCCATATGTGTTGCTGCCTGCTCATGTCGAGTAAGAATATGTTTAACTTTTGATGCATATGAGGGCATAACATCATAAATCTTAAGCACGTAGCCCCCNGGTAGACCAAAGATAATTCTTATTCCCAAGTTATACAAGGATTCAAAAAAAAGTTCAGCNCCTATGAATTTTTTCATTGCGAATATTATATATTAGTTTTTTATTTTAACTAACAAAAGAAAAACTATTAAATGGNTCAAGAGGGTNGTTTTTAAAAATGAATTTTGCATCAAAGTTCATNTCNACCTTAGAAAGTGCAGATGAGTCAACAAAGAACTCTGTGTCAACTATATAGGGTGCATCTTTAGATTTGTAAGATAAAGATTGAATTTTACTAGCTCCAGTCCCGACTACGTAAGAATCTTTAACATTAATATCTAGTATATCTTTAGAGTGTATTNTAAAGTCATAGTCTAATAANGAAACTTTATTAGAGCNATTGNAAAACTTTGCATAAGCATAATAGTCATTTCTAAGATTGAAAATTGTGACTAAATCTTTAACTCCAGNATCATAGGAAAAGGCATAAAGNAAGAAAGAGGAGACGCCNAAAGTTGGAATATTTTTAAATGANCCAAAAATGTTAGCAATTGAGATTCCTACCCTTAATGATGAAAGGTTGCCTGGTCCAACATTTACTCTTATTTCATCAATCTCNCTAATTTNAATCGAATTTTTCTCCATAATGTCTANAATTAAAGGTACTAAAACTTCGCAATGATTGGGTCTTTGTGGATTNATATTTAAAATTGACTCAATTTTTTTCTTTGAAGACAAAGAGATNCTTGTTAAATTGTGAGANGTCTCAATGTTTAAAACCATTTATTTTTTATTTTTTTGAACTCATAGAAGCGGCGACTTCTTCTTCTAACTTNTTTCCTAGATCTATATTTGATTGCAAAAACTTCTGGGCATTGTCCTTTCCTTGACCAATTCTTTCTCCAGAATACGAGAACCAAGCACCTGCCTTCTCAACNAGCCCAAACTCCACGCCTAAATCTATTAACTCTCCAAATTTAGATATACCTTTACCAAAAATTATATCCATTTCTGCTTCNCGAAAAGGTGGAGCTACTTTATTCTTAACAACTTTAACTCTGACTCTATTTCCAATAACANTATCAGATGTTTTNANCGAAGATATTCTTCTAACATCAAGCCTTACCGAACAATAGAACTTTAATGCGTTTCCACCTGATGTTGTTTCTGGGCTCATATAAGCNGGTACACCAATTTTATGTCTTATTTGATTTATAAATATCACTGTTGTNTTTGACTTAGAAACAGTTGCTGTTATTTTCCTTAAAGCTTGCGACATTAGTCTAGCTTGAAGTCCAACATGAGTATCGCCCATTTCACCATCTAATTCTGCTTTTGGTGTNAGAGCTGCAACTGAGTCAATTACAATCATATCNACAGCAGAGCTTCTTATAAGTTGGTCAACTATTTCCATAGCCTGTTCGCCATAATCTGGCTGTGAAATTAGGAGCTCCTCGTTAACAATTCCTAANCCTTTTGAATAAGTTGGATCAAATGCATGCTCAGCATCCACAAATGCAGTNATTCCCCCACTCCTCTGTGTTTCTGCTATTGCATGCAATGCTAAGGTTGTCTTNCCTGATGCTTCTGGTCCATATATCTCAATGACTCTTCCNCGNGGNAATCCGCCCACACCTAAAGCATGGTCCAAGGCAATTGAGCCGCTTGAAACAGNTTCCACATTTTTAACACTNGAATCATTATCAAGCCTCATAATTGAGCCTTTACCAAATTGCTTTTCTATTGTTGAAATTGTTGCATCTAAAGTTTTCTGTTTATTGTTNNTTGGTTCTTGATTTGAAGAATTTTTTTTACTTTCTACCAATAGGTTTCTCCTTCCTTAATNAATNAATATATTATACAAGATTTACTTTACTGTTCCTATATCATTAAGCAATAAGAAATCTTTTCCTAATCTTATTNAATNCTGNCAANCAAACCCGTAATTTAAAAGACTCTCTAGTNCCGGGNAAAAAATATTCCTTCACTTCTGTTTTATTTTTGTNAGTAATCCCAATAAACACAGTTCCAACAGGCTTATCAATAGTCCCACCACTAGGTCCTGCAATACCTGATATTGCNACCGAAATGTCAGACTTGGCTAGCTTNTAACAATTTTTACTCATCTCTAGAACAGTCTGCTTNCTTACTGCTCCATACTTAGTCAAAGTCTTCTTTTTAACATTTAANAAATCAACTTTAGCATTGTTTCCNTATGTAACAAATCCATAATGAATACATTTAGATGAGCCAGGTATATCTGTCAGCATATTGCTTAACAATCCCCCCGTACACGACTCTGCAACTGAAACCTTCANCTTTCTTTTTAATAGGGATGATACNACCTCTTCTGCCATTGTTTTATCACTTTCAGAAAATATATTTTCTTTTAATTTCTTCCTAATTTTCTTTGTAATTATTAAGTTATCTNGTTTTGCAGNTGAAAATTTAGAGGCCTTTGATATTAACCTTAAATGAATTTCAAAATTATATGGTCTAAATCCAATATATGTACCTTCTGATTTTATAGAAGCAATTTTCTCAGCAACTTCAGATTCTGATAATCCAAAAACTTTAAGAGTCCTAGAGAAAGTAAATGAATTGCTCATTTTTTTTTCTTTGTCCAAATCCGCAAAAAAAGAAATATCCACCATAGATTTAAACTCTCTTGGTACTCCTGGGTAAAAATAAAAACTTTTCTTATTGTACTTAAAATGAAACCCTGATGCAGTCCCATTATTATTGGCTATAATTTTAGCTCCTTCAGGAAAGAAGGCTTGTTTTTTGTTTACTTTACTATATCGAATTTTCCTCTTATTAAATCGTTCCTTAATCTCCATCTCAATAGAAGAATTAAATATTAGCTTTTTATTGAAGAAGATGGCTGCTGACTCTCGGGTTAAATCATCATCTGTTGGACCTAGTCCGCCTGTAACTAGAATAAAATCAGACCTTAAACTAGCTATTTTTAAAGCTGAAACTATATCTGACTCTGAATCACCTATGCTCTGATGGTATGCAACTTTAAAACCTTTTGCGAAAACTTCCCTAGCAAACCAAAAAAAATTGTTGTCTTGAGTAACTCCAGAAAGCAATTCCTCNCCTGTAGTTATAATTTCAATAAGTTTCTCTTTCATATAATATTCTTATAATACCTTGAATATAAATAAGCAATACGTAAACTCTGTATAAAGAAATTAATTTTTTTAGGAGAAGTTATGAAAATAGATAATTGGTTAGAAGGTCATTGGGCTTTAATTTTGGGAGCATCAAGCGGGTTTGGTGCCGAGGTTTCAATTAAACTATCTGAGTATGGAGTTAACATAGTTGGAGTTCATTTAGACAGAAAAGGCACGATGAAGAATGTAGAAGAAATCGTATCAAAAGTTGAATCTAATGGAGTTAAAGCTAATTTCTTTAATATCAATGCTGCGGATGAAGAGAAAAGGAACAATGTCCTAGATGAGGTAAAAGAAACAATTGGAAATAATGAAAAAAAAATTAAAATACTTTTACACTCTCTTGCTTTTGGATCTTTAAAGCCATATTTAGACGAAGAGGATGATAAGAATGTTACTCAAAAAAACATGGAGATGACAATGGACGTAATGGCAAATTCAATTGTTTACTGGACACAAGGAGTGAACTCAAGGTCTCTTTTTAGTAAAAACGGAAGAATATATGGAATGACAAGTGCAGGCAGTAGAAAGATTTGGCCAACATATGGCCCAGTTTCTGCAGCAAAATCTGCTCTTGAGTCTCACATAAGACAAATGGCAGTTGAGCTCGCCCCCAAAGGTGTGACAGCAAATTCAATTTGTGCAGGTGTAACCCTTACCCCGGCATTAGATAAAATACCTGGTAATAAAGAAATTGTTGATGCTGCGGCTAAGAATAATCCAAGCAATAGATTGACTCTAACTAAAGATGTTTCAGGAAGTATCATTGCCCTATCTCACCCTGGTGCAGACTGGATTACAGGAAATGTAATATGTGTTGATGGCGGAGAAGAATTAACTTAATGAGTGAGGAATTATACATATACAATTCTTTAACTAACAAGAAAGAGCTTTTTAAAGAAATTGAACCTGGCAAGATCGGACTTTATGTTTGTGGGCCGACTGTTTATAGCAGTTCGCACATGGGGCATGCTAGATCAGCTATAGTATTTGATTCAATTGTAAGATTCCTTAAATTTCTTAAGTATGAAACTAAATATGTTAGGAACTTTACAGACATTGATGACAAGATAATTGCCAGAGCAAAAGAAGAAAACAAAAACCATGAAGATATTTCTAGCTTTTACAAGCAAGAGTATATTGAAGATATGAACAATCTGGGTTGTATGGAGCCTGATTTCCAACCATGTGTATCCGAGAATATGAATGAAATAATAGCCCTAATTAGTAAAATAATAGACTCAGGGCACGCATATGTTAACGGTGGGGATGTTTATTTTGATGTTAAGAAATTTAGTGAATATGGAAAACTATCAAATCAAAGCATTGAAGCAATTACTTCAAATACAAGGCTTGAAATAAATCCTAATAAAAACGATGATCTTGACTTTGCACTTTGGAAGAAGGCTAAAGAAGATGAGCCTTCCTGGGATAGCCCATGGGGAACTGGTAGGCCAGGATGGCATATTGAATGCTCTGCTATGAGTTGTAAGTATTTAGGTGAAACTTTTGATATTCATGGTGGTGGTCGAGATTTGATTTTTCCTCACCATGAAAATGAAGTTGCACAATCTGAATGTATAAGTAAAAAAAGTTTTGCGAATTATTGGATACACAATGGGCTCATAAACATAAATAAGGAAAAAATGTCTAAGTCTATCGGAAATATCATTAACATTAGAGAAGGACTAAAGTCNTGGGATAAAAATGTTATTAGAGTCTTATTNTTAACTCATCACTATAGATCTCCCGTGGATCTTTCTGAAGAGAAATTATTAGAAATAAAAAAGTTACTTTTAAANATTAGTAAGAAAATTGACTCTAATCCAAAATCAGNAANTAAAAGCAACTTTAAAGAAATGTGGACNAATGCCATGCTCGATGATTTNAATACNGCTAAAGCTTTTGGTTACTATTTTAAATACATAAATGATGGGCTTCTTTCTAACGATGACATAAGCTCGATTGAAGAATTTGAAAATACTATGGGCATTAGTGATTGGAGAGNCAAAATTAGCCAAGAAAGCGAAAATTTAAATTACTCATTGTCTAAAGACNCTGAATCANAAATAAACCAAATAATCCTAGANAGGAATTTGGCTAGNAATGCAAAGGATTGGGATAAAGCAGATGAGTTAAGATTAAAAGCTGAAAAATTAGGANTNAGGTTNCTTGATACAAAAGATGGNACATCCTGGGAAAGAAAAGACTAGACCCCTATTAACTCTTTAGCCTTTGCTAAGACAGGTGCTTGTGTTTCACCCCTACATCCAAACCAACAAGTAGTACAATCAGTCTTTGTNAAATAATCATTNTTATAGTCTGTATAATGACAAACTGCTGGCATTTCNGAGCAACGCTTGATATATCCATCGGGAGTAACAGTTAAAAAAGAATGTCCGGCATCNCAAGAAGGTCCNTGTCCTTTTTCAAAGAAAANTGGTATTTGCTTTAAGTAATATTCNCTAGAAACTATTGTGTCTTTCCAATGTTTTTTTAAAGATACTAACTCGCTTATTACTTCATTAATTCTTTGTGCTTCATCATTTATGAAGTGATCTTNATTATTTGCNTTCATAATAGAGTAAGAGCTAAAAGAAATATTNGCCCCCCACTCACGNGCCTTNTTAGCCATATCAACAATCTGATGAAGATTGTCGTCCATGATTATTGTGTTTATAGATATTGTTTTTTTAAGTTCAGTAGAAATAGTTGGAATCAATTCTGANACATGNTCCCATAAACCATTTACACCTCTATTTTCTGAATGTCTATCTCCCAAAAAATCTANAGATATAGCAATCTGGTCAATTCCTACATCGTATAAAGCTTTTGCCTTATCCAAGTCTAGCATGTCACCTTTCGTTATAATCCCGGTATAAATAAANTAAGATGTTTTTTTAATCTGCTCTATAATTTCGACAATATCTTTTCTAAGCATAGGCTCGCCGCCTGTAACCATTACNACTAATGGGTTGATCTTTTTAATTAAATCAGAATAGTCATATAACCTTTCTTCATGTTGAGTTTGCCAATAATCACAAAAATCACATCTTGCATTACANTTCTTCGTAACTTCTAGNTTTAAAAGTTTAGGAGAATTCTTAATCTTTATCTCAATTAATTTAGANAATCCTAACAGAGCAAAATTGAAAGAATCTAGAAAGGCTTTATTTCTATCAAGCATTTTTACTCAAAAAGCTCCTTAAGGTTAGAGGCAACATGTTTTGATTGTAATTTAATCACTATTTATAGTCAATTAAGGAAAATGCTTAACTTACAATAGGAGTAATCTCATTTGAGTAAAACTATACGGAGACGTCAACTATCCCCTTGAATGAGTATATAGTTCGTTTATGATTTTCAATATGAAACTTGCAAATACAAAGGATATAAAGAAAATTGATTCTCTTATTGAATCAAGATATGGGATTAGTGAAAATGTTAGAGTTGAACTTGCAGGGTTTAAGTCCTATGAAATAATTAAAAATAGGTACTCTCCAAAAAAACCATTAATCGTTGTTGGAACTGGTAATAATGGAGCTGATGGTTTGGTCGCCGCAAGATTTCTAGCTTTAAATGGTTCAGATTGTAGAGTCGTTATAGTAAAGACATCAAAAACCCATACAAAACAATTTGCATCGAACCTAAAAATAATTAAAAAACTAAAAATCCAACATCAGAATAACTTTAATAAAATTAATTTAAAAACTCACGACTTAATAATTGATGCAATTTTTGGTGTTGGCTTAAATAGAGATATAAACACCTCCATTAAAAAGATAATTAAAGCAATGAATTTAAGTAAAGTTAAGATTTGTTCATTAGATTTACCATCTGGTATGAATGCAGACAATGGTCTCCCATATTCAGAGTGCATAAAAGCTGACGCTACAATTACTTATGATTTTATCAAACCTGGATTGGTTACAGATCCAGGGTGTAGAATGACAAAAAAACTTTTTCATGTGAGTTTATCAACACCAAATAATTTGTCTAATGGGTTAGATATGTTCCTAGTTGACAATAAATTTTGTAACTCTCTAGTAAAAGATAGGAATATGAATTCAAACAAAGGAACATTTGGTCATGTTGTAATCATTGGTGGGTCTAAGAATATGTCTGGTGCTATTTTGCTATCTGGTTTAGCATCCTACAAGACAGGATGCGGCCTTGTCACACTTTGTGCACCAAAAAACATATCAAACGTTTTAAAGAAAAAGCTGCCAGAAGCAATTATTATTGATGTTCCTAATTCAAAAGATAATACAACTATGGATGAAGAACTTTTTGCTAAGGAGATTAAGACTAGGCTAACTAAGAAACCCTCTGTAGTTGTAATAGGTCCAGGTTTAGGAAGCAGAAAAGGACTTTTGCGAATTGTTGAAGAAACAATTGCCTATTTTAAATGCCCTATCATAATAGATGCCGATGCTCTAAATCTAATCTCAAATAATCTTGGTTTATTGAGCAGATGTAAAAGCCAAGTAATCTTAACTCCCCATCCAGGCGAAATGTCTAGAATTTCTAAGATTAAAATAAGCGAAATTCAGAGAAATAGGCTAGCCATTGCGAAGAAAATATCAAAGAGAACTAAAACAATTACTGTACTAAAAGGATTTAGGACAGTTATTTCAGACTCAGGGAAAGAAACATTTATAAATAAATCAGGAAATCCAGGTATGGCTACAGGTGGCATGGGAGATGCACTCACAGGTATCATAGCTAGTTTTATAGCTCAAGGTTATACAGCAAAAGAGTCTGCTTTATTGGGAGTTTTTACGCATGGAAAAGCTGGAGATATAATTGCTGAGAAAACATCTAAAAGAGGAATATTAGCTTCTGATATAATCAAAATTATATCAAAAACTATTTTATCAATTGAGAAGAATAAAGAATCTTTTCTTGATACAGATGAAATTACTTATGTTTAAGGATTATATTAATAGTTCATTAGAAGAAACGAAGAAACTTGCACAACTAATTACTGAAAGAATATCGAATGGAAGCATTCTGCTTTTAAATGGAGATCTTGGTTCTGGTAAAACTCAGTTTGTTCGTTTTATAGCTGAGCATTTAGAGGTATTAGATATTGTTACAAGCCCTAGCTTCTTGATACTTAATAAATATTCAACTGAAAAAAATGTGGACATGTTCCATTTTGACTTTTATAGAGTTAAGAATATTCAAGAGCTAGAAGATTTAGGATTCTTTGAAATCATAGAATCTAATGAGGGAATTGTTCTTATCGAATGGGCTGACCTTTATAGGAATTTATTCGATGGAAAAGAAAAAAGAATAATTGATATTTATTTTAATTTTATAGAGGATAATATAAACCAAAGAGAGATTGTGGTTAAAGGGAATATATAAAGATGGATATAATAGTTCAGAAATATGGTGGTACTAGCGTAGCAAACATAAGAAAAATCAAAAGTATTGCGAAGAATGTCTCAAAACTTAAAAAGAAAAATAAATCTATAGTAATTGTGGTATCTGCAATGGCAGGAGAAACAGATAGGCTTCACAATTTGACTGAAAAAATCTCAAAAATTCCGAATGAAAGAGAGTATGATGAAATTGTTTCTTCAGGTGAGAAGGTTTCCGCTGGTCTTGTTGCTATGGCCTTAATGGATTTAAAAGTTAAATCTATTTCTCTTGCACCCGCAAAATTTGGCCTTTTAACTGATGACTTACATTCAAAGGCAACTATTCTTTCTGTCGGTACTAAAGCCATAAAGGATTACCTTAAAAAAGGCTATGTAGTAGTTGTTCCTGGTTTTCANGGAGTTAATTNAAAAGGTGACACTACAACTTTTGGAAGAGGTGGNTCTGACTTAACTGCTGTAGCCCTTGCATCAGGCTTAAANGCTTCTCATTGTGAACTTTTNAAAGACGACGTTGATGGGATATATACTACAGACCCTAAGCTTTANAAAGATGCAAAGAAAATAAACTATATTTCATACGCNGAAATGCTTGAGATGTCTAGCCTTGGCTCAAAAGTATTACAAGCTAAAGCTGTAGAGTATGCTAATAATCTNAAAATNAAATTATATGTTAAATCTACATCAAATAGTTCTAAAGGAGGAACNTGGGTAATGGATGAAAAGAGTATTCCTATTAAGGANCAAAATGCAGTAACAGGAATCACNCACGACTTAAAACAATCTAAAATNACTATATCTGGAATTNAAGACAAACCNGGTGTNGCGTCAAGAATTTTTAAACCTATAGGTGCTGCAGGTATTGTTGTAGATATGATAGTTCAGAATATAAGTACTGATAACAAAACNGATTTAACTTTCACAATTCCNAAAGTTGATTTAAACAAGACTCTAAAAATTTTAAAAACCAATAGAGCTAAATTAAATTATGATAAACTGATTGAGAATAAGGATATCGCGCTNATATCAATAGTTGGTGCTGGAATGAAAACACACACAGGTGTCGCTACAAAAATGTTTGATACNCTTTCAAAGTCGANAATTAATATTAGCATGATCAGTACTTCTGAAATTAANATCTCTTGCGTAATAGATCAGTCAAAATGCAAGAAGGCAATTAAATCACTNCATAAGGAATTTAAGTTAGGATAAAGAAGCTAATGACAGAAAGAGTACTAGCATATGATGTTACTTTAAGNGACGGAACACAGGGCGAGGGTGTTTCATTTTCTATTGAAGATAAAATAAAAGTTAGCCANAAAATTGATGAGTTAGGAGTAGGATACATTGAAGGTGGNTGGCCTGGATCAAANGCTAGAGACGAAGGATTCTTTGAAAAAATAAAAAAAGAAAATTTTAGCTCTGCAAAGATTGCAGCATTCGGAAGTACTAGAAGAGCTAAAAAAACTTGNGAAGAAGACTCAAATATTCAATCATTATTAAAAGCTNNTACGCCAGTCGTAACAATAGTAGGCAAGACCTGGGATTTCCATGTTTCAGANGCNCTTAAAATNTCTAACGATCAAAATGTTGAACTAATATCNGATTCTATAAAGTATTTATCAAAAAGAATTGATGAAGTATTCTTTGATGCTGAGCACTTCTTTGATGGCTATAAAGCCAACCCGGTATACGCTATAAGCTGCATAAAGGCGGCAATAGATTCTGGTGTTAANGGAATAATTCTATGTGATACAAATGGCGGGGCCACGCCATGGGAAATATCCNAAATTGTATCTTCAGTNAAAGCTATCAATAAAGAATGTATTATTGGAATACATACTCATAATGATTCAGACTTAGGAGTTGCGAATGCTCTTGCAGCAATTCAGTCTGGTGCGACACANGTTCAAGGTACTATTAATGGCTACGGTGAAAGGTGTGGAAACGCTAATCTTTGTTCAATCATTGCAAACNTAAACCTTAAAATGGGGATTGAGTGTATACCTAATTCAAATTTAAAAAAACTCTATGAGGTTTCAAACTTTATTAATGAATTGGCAAACTTACCAAAGAACAACAANCTTCCTTTTATTGGAAAAAGTGCGTTCGCTCATAAAGGTGGAGTTCATGTTAGCGCAATCGTTAAAAACAGTCATACCTATGANCATATTGAACCTGAGNAAGTAGGAAACTTCCGCAGAATACTTGTATCAGACCTAGCTGGTAGAAGCAATATTCATTACAAGATGAAAGAACTAGGTATTAATAATGATGTNAGTGAAGAGAATACTNTAGAAATANTAAATGANCTAAAAAAACTAGAAAATTCTGGGTATGAGTTCGAGGGCGTAGACGCTTCNTTNGAGTTATTAGTTAAGAAAATATCTGGCCANTATANTCCTAAAATTGAACTTATTGAAACTGAGATTAATACTAGAAAAATTGCCCCTTCAAGTAAGTCTTCTGCNAGGGTTAAAATCAAAATCAACAATGAGACNATTGAAAACANTGCTAGTGGATCGGGTCCAGTAAATGCNTTAGATATGGCTCTAAGGGGTGCNCTGATTGAACAATTTNCAGATCTAAACAATATAGTTTTAACNGATTATCGAGTTCGCGTNGTTGGNAGNAATAAAGGTACAGAATCACTTGTCAGAGTAATCATTGAATCAAGTGATGATACTGATTCTTGGTCAACCATAGGTGTTTCTACGGATATAATTGATGCTAGTTGGAAAGCACTTATTGATAGTATCGAATACAAACTTATGAAGTTGTCTTNTTAGAGTTCATATAACTTTTTAAGGAAGTTCTAAACTCATTCTGGACTTTTTTNCTAGCTTTCTTAATTGGTCCNACAACCATGTTGTCGTAAGNCTCAAACGCAGAATCTTCNAATACTTTATCTTTAGAAGCTCGGGCTAGNTTTAAACATATAACTGCNNTATAAAAGATAGACTTAAATAATGACTTTCTAGCCTCAGTGACATTATATTTTGATAATAGTTCGTTAGACTCNAGTAATGCATAAAAACTTTGTCCAGCAAACAGACTCATTAACTTTGAAAGTTCTTTAGAATTNTTCGTTTCAATAACTCTAATTAAGGGTGCCTCNAGTATCGATGAAAGCTGGTCTGTTCCTTCAGTTANAAGTTTAGCTAGCTCTTCAAGCTTATCAGGATCCTGGGTGCTTAAAATATCTTGTATNGAAGTCTTTACNTAATCTAGAGCGAAAGTATCTCTTATCTCNTCAATTTCTAANCCTTTCTTNTTGAGTTTTTTGATTTCAACAATTTTTTTAATTGTATCGTGNGAATAGTAAATCTCAGGTTCTAAATTTGATCCTTCTCTTGCCTCAAATTGAGCAGGTGGAATTANNCCCAATTCAGAATACATACTAATGGTTGCTTTNGGATCTGTCCCTAAATCAATNTTCTTCTTTTGAAGAGANACAATTAAATTNTGTANAGTAACTTTCTTCATTANTACAATTATTCCTTTNTGAAAATTAAAGTCAAAGAATATAANCTTTACAAATCAAGACGAAATAGCAATCCAAATTTTATTTTTTGTAATCTTCCCCCAGAAAGGTGAGTAAGAGCTAAATTTGNTTAANCTNCCATCTAGCTGAAATAACAAACTAAATTTATCNTTGCTAANACTAATTAGTTNNTAATCGAATTTTTTAANTTNGTCCGGTTCTCTNATNAANCTTTTGTTATCAAAATAATCATCCAACTTGCTTACTTCTATCATCAATTTATGTNTTAAAAAAGGAAATTCCTNAAAGTTTTTTATAATAAAATTTTTTTGAATTTCACCANAAATCTTTAAAAAAATAATCTTAGACTTTCTATCTGAATAGTNTTGGATTTCAAACATTTTATAAGTCTTCTAATAATTTAAAGGCCATGCCTTTAAAAAGCAAATTNCTATCAAATTCATATTCTGNNAAGAAGCTTAAAAATAGGTTGGACACACCGCCGGTAAATATGACTTTAAAACTAATCTTATGNGTTCTTCTAATCTCATCTATTATGCCCTTTATCATTCGGACTTGCCCATTAACGAAGCCAGANGACAGACACTCTTTAGTTGANAAGCCTAGCAGCTTGTCATCAACTAGGATTGANTGGTTNCCTATTAATGAAGTTTTNTTNATNAANGAAGANNGNGCTGTTAAAGAACCAGGCAAGATAATCCCACCCAAATAATTAAATTCTTTACTAATTACGTCAATTGTGGTGGCTGTACCCATGTCAACTAANATTAAATTTGAACTTTTATAAAGNGCTTTGCCACCTAGGCAATTATAGAACCTATCAATACCGAAGGAACTTAAGTTCTTNTATTTTAAATTGAAAGTTTTAAAAGATCTTCTGTTAAGTAATTTAATAGGTGTTTTAACAAGAATATNCAAAAGTATNGGTNNTATTAGGTCTTTCATTTCTTTATTAACATAAATTATATATATTCCATCTAATTTATTTTGTCTCTTAATTCTAGNNAGCANNCTCTTNACATTATNTTTAAAAGTTCTAATTTGTCTAAATTCAATAGAATAAGACTCATCAATGACNAGGTCCTTTGACAAGGCTAATTTTAAACTTGAATTACCACAATCTATTAACAAATTCACTGGATTTAGTATAGCATTGACAAAGGTATTTATTTAGTATTCAATTATCTTAATTTAGGAGATTTTTATGGATAATAAAGTTGATAGAATATGCTGGGATTGTCCTGGTGAACCAGTNAATAAATGGGAAGTCAAAACATCTCAACAAAAGAGAGAAGGATGTCTTTTTACAATTTCATGTTCNAAATGCAGCAAAGAGTCNCAAGTTTTTGGTTGGATGATTGGNTGTGATTGTGATACNTGCAAAAACCAAATGGTTGGTGCAGCNAAGTAACTAAGCNTTANATAAACAATTAGGAGTTTTTAGAATGGATAATAGATCTATTGATAAATATGATTTACGCATTAGAGGTTTTCTTGTNGACNACAAAAGCCTTTCNCANAAAGAAATTGATAAACACAATGATTCTTTAACAGATCAGTCTGAAAATATGGAAGAAATCATTTTTGAAGATACAGAAGAAGCTGAAACGGAGTAGTGAAATTGAAATTTGAATACAAAATTATTAATCTAGCAGATTTTATTAAATCAGAAGACTCGTCTCACGAGCTCCTTATAGAGGAATCTGCTCAGAATGGTAAAGAAAAAGAGAATACCAAAATCACAGAAGCNAAACTTAANGAACTTGGAAAGGATGGATGGGAACTAATCAACGTTTCAAATTCAAGTTTATTTCTGAAAAGANCTGTATAAAACTTTAATAGTTATTCTTGTAATACTTTTTCTATTTCAACGGAAAGCTCTTTATTGACTTCGTCAACGTCAGACCAAGAATAGAAATTATTTTTTACATTCATNGCAACATTTTTTACATGTGCGTTATAAACCATAGTCGCCCCTTCAAGNGANCTCTTTAGATCTTCTTTTTCTTGNTCACTGAGGTCATTAGAATCAAGAAGATTTTCAAAATTTTCTTTATCTCCTTTCANCTTTAACCAAATAGCTTCTAATTGTTTTATTATCTCTTGTTTNTGACTCATATAATTATATTATCCTAATTTTTTATAAAAGAGTAAGCTTCTAATGCTTTATCCCTAGATTCNNTTAAATCTACTATTGGATAAGGGTAATCCTNTCCTAAAACAATATTNGCAGATTCTAAGACATCGCTAGGCGCCTCCCANGGGTTAAATAAAAATTTATCTGNAATACTTTCTAATTCNGGAACATACTTCCTTGTGTACGAACCTTCAGGNTCNAACTTAAGTCCTTGGATTATTGGGTTAAAAATACGAAAANATGGTGCTGCATCGGCTCCTGAGCCAGCAACCCATTGCCAACTNGCACTATTACTTGCTAAATCTGCATCTATTAAGCAATCCCAGAACCATCTCTCACCTTCGTGCCAGTGAAGNAAAAGGTTTTTNACCAAAAAAGAGCCAACTATCATTCGAACACGATTATGCATATAACCTGTTTGCCAAAGCTCTCTCATTCCTGCATCAANTATAGGGTATCCAGTTAGACCTTTCTTCCATTTNTCTAAATAGTNCTTATTTGTGTTCCAGGGGAAATTATCAAATTTTTTTTGTAAATTATGTTGNGGNAAACTAGGAAAATGNTAAAGCAAATTATANGAAAACTCNCGCCATCCAAGCTCACTAAGAAAATGNTTTAAATCTTCATTAGAATTAGAGCTTNAATACTTAGACTTTGCTTCATGCCAAACCATATTCGGAGAAATTTCACCAAAATGAATGTAAGGTGACAACTGTGAAACNTTTTTCTTTGATGGNAAATTCCTTCCATCTTTATAATTATCTAGCCCAGAATCTAAGAAGATATCCAGCTTCTCTCTAGCGCCTTCTTCACCTGGAATCCAAATCTTTTCCATTTCATTGTACCAATTGAATTTTGGAAGTAATTCAAGACTGTCTAGACTATCATGACTTTTTACCTTAATCAGTGATTCTAAACTTGGTTCACTTAAAGGTATTCTTGGGGGATTAGCATTTAAGCACCCTTTCTTATAAAAAGGGGTAAAAACTTTATAAGGAGTTTCATCTGCCTTCAAAACTTCCCAGGGCTCCCATAGCAGTGACCCATTAGAAGTCTCGACATTGACTCGTAGTTTAACAAGTTCCTCTTTAATAATTTTATCTCGGGTTATCCTCCATGGTTCGTAACATCTATTNNAAAATATCNCCTTAACGTCAAATCTTNCAGATAAATCTTTTAAAATCTTNANNGGNTCCCCTTTATAAAAAGATAATTTATTATCTAATTTTTTATTTAAGTTTTTTAAAGAATTATNGAGCCACCAGCGACTTGCTGCACCCATAGCAAAATCTTTACTNTTAANGTCATCTAGAATATATATAGGNACNACTTTGTTGAACTTTAAAGACTTAATTAAAGCTGGGTTATCTTTGATTCTNAGGTCTTGTCGGAACCAAAAAATAGCTACATGATTATTNACACTCANTTGNTAAAATATAACTAATTTATGTCTAAATTAATTTAATTAGCTANAATATTAAAATGATTGAACCATTATACTGGTNGAAGGCTAAANAATACCTTTGCAAAAAAGATAAGANGCTCAGNNANATTATAAGCTCACATGATGGTCATCTAAGCACNAAGAAANACCCATTNTACTCCTTGTGTAAATCAATAGTGGGACAGCAAATATCNGTCCAGTCAGCAGATTCTGTTTGGANGAAGCTAGTAAAAAGATGCAATAGGATATCACCCAGAAATATTANTANACTGGGNAAACAAGATCTTTTGGATTGTGGATTATCAAGACAAAAAAGTGAATATATTAAGCTTCTTTCTTTAAACTTTATGAATAAAAATTTTAANACTTCAAAGTTAAAAAACCTTGANGACGAACAGGCTATTGCATATCTTTGCATTAATAAAGGNATTGGNAAATGGACNGCNGAAATGTTTCTAATTTTTAATCAAAATAGGCAAAATATATTCCCGATTCAAGATATTGGTCTGTTAAAAGCTATATCAAAAAACTATANNACTNTTTANCCTCCGTCAGAAACNGANCTTGAAAAATTTAAAAAAAGATGGAGNCCTTACTGCAGTGTNGCAACTTGGTACATGTGGAGAAGCATNGACCCTTTACCAGTTGAATATTAGCTNATTTAACAATCTTNCCGTTTTTCCATTTACCNTTAACTTCTTTACCNTCCGGCAATATAAGTTTGCCTTTACCATCTGGTAGTCCCTCTTTAAAATTACCTNTAAACTTTGANCCATTTGAAAGAGTTAATGTTCCTTTACCNTGCTTTAAATTATTCTTAAATTCCCCTACGAACTTTCTACCATTTTTGTGAGTAATAACTCCTTTTCCATGCATNTTTGANTCTTTNAATTCTCCTTGATATTCCATGCCATCTNCCAAAGTAAGANTGCCTTTGCCATGCATCTTACCATCTTTATAGNCTCCAACGTATTTAGCTCCGCTNGGGAAAGTTTCAGTNCCCTGTCCATTAGGNAANCCATCTANATAATTACCAANATACTTCCTNCCATCTGGAAAAGTAAANATACCTCTTCCGTGCATCTTATCGTTCTTAAATAAACCTAGGTACTTTCTCCCATCGNNATAAGTNTAAACTCCTTTGCCATTCCTTAGTCCTTTTTTAAACTCACCTATATATTTTGAACCTTCAGAATAGATAAAGGTACCTTTTCCATGACCTTTTCCGTCCTTAAGCTCTCCGACATACTTGCTNCCGGTTTTGAGCATGATAGTTCCAAAGCANTCTGTCCATTTAGTGNTNTCTTCCCCTTCACATTTNGGNAGAGAATATGANTCAANANNAAACAAAAANAAGAAAGACAANAAAANCGNTAAGTTTCTCATAATAAGATTGTATCAAACATAANAAANTTATGAAATATNATTATCAGAGTTTCTTTTTGTTNTTTATATATCTACANTTCTTACTGCAATANATNACACTGTCCCAGATNCCCTTCCACTTCTTNCNNTTAGAAAACTCTCTNTGACAAANANGACAAATTTTAAAAACTTTTTTCATAATATAAATANACTAAGCTTTATAAACTTGAATGTGTTCCATCGCATAGACCATCATTAGATGAGTTCTTGCANCCGCAAAAATAAACTTTTTTGTNTTCTTTNGCTTCATACTTCAAGGGNCTGAAACCTGTTCCTTTGTGGGAACCATTACAAAAAGGTTGGTTTTCNCTNAGNCCACAAGTGCAATAATAATAAGTNTTNCCACTCTCAACNTCTACAGGNNATGGNGANTTTTGAACNATTTTTGCTTCCATANNATAAAGCTAACTANATTTNNAAAAAAGTCAATATTTTAGGTTACTTATGTGGACATNGTNGGTCCATAATTGATAAAGATATTTAAATTTTAGTAATAAGTTAAGTTGTATTTTGTTTAATAAATTTATCAGCTTCAAGCAAGATCATTCTTTTTCTTTGGTCTTGCATCTTATCAAAAACTCTAACCATCATTGATAATCTTGGATTCTTTAGAAAAAATTCTCTATTTTTATCAATAAATCTCCAATAAAGACCATCCATAGTATTGCACCATTCACCCTTTTTAAAATCCATCATCTTCAATAAATAGCTTGAGCCACAGATATATGGTTTAGTTGCAAAAATTCCTCCGTCGCTAAATAAGCCCATCCCATAAACATTAGGAGCCATAACCCAGTCTGATGAATCTACAAACATTTCCATAAACCACTTATAGACATAGATTGGCTTAACTTCACAGAGGTTCATTATATTTGATAAAATCATTAATCTTTCGATGTGATGAGACCAACCATAATTTAATGAGTTTTTAATTGCATAGTCCAGGGGTGGCAAACCAGTTGTTCCTTCGTACCAAGAGTTATTCATTTTTCTATTATGTTTAAAAAAGTTTCTGGTTTCCATTTCATTTGAATAATTTTGGTAAATTCCACGCATGAATTCTCTCCAGCCAATTATTTGACGAATATAGCCCTCGAGTGAGTTAATTCTTATTTCATTTTTTTTATTAAAATCAAAAACTTGTTCAATGATAAAATCAGGTGTTATCAGACCCAAATTAATATAGGGGCTTAATGCACTATGGAACAAAATATTATCTTTTTGATCAACAGCATCTTCAAAGTCGCCAAATAGGTTCAATTTTTTCTTTATAAAAAACTGTAAAAGTTTAACTACATCATCATGCTCTGTTGCTAGCCAAAAATTATTTGTACTACCAGGGTGGTCCTTGAATAATTTTTCAATGATTGGCTTTAATTTCTTAGTATGATTAGTTTCATGAATTTTTGGAAATTTTGGAACTAAAATGTCCTTTGGTAGCTTCTTTCTATTGTCTTCATCAAAGCTCCATTTTCCACCAACTGGTTTTCCATCAGTGCTCATTAAAAATCCATACTTTTTCCTAATTTCTTTATAAAATGTTGCCATTATAGGTTTTTTGTATCTCCCCAAGTAGTCTCTGAATTCATTTCTCGAATTTAAAAACATTGGTGTTTGAATGATATTCCAAGGAATTTTTTCTTTTAGTAAAAATTGTGAGATTTTTTTTTCAAAAGTTTTATCTTCAACCTCAAAACTAGTAATTTGGGTTATTTTTTTTTCAGTAATTATTTTTTTTAATTTTTTGAAATAATTATCTTTAAAGTCTTTATCTTCTATGTTTAAATAATCTAGCTTATATTTGTTCTTTTTAAGTTTGTCAGCATAGGATCGCATAGAGGATAAGAATAGCAATATTTTTTGCTTGTGATGTTTTTCATAGGTGCATAAGTCGTTGTCTTCTGCTATAAAAAAAACATGGTCTTTTTTGAAGCGACTCAAGAACTTTAGTGGAAAGAGTTGATTACCAAGTATAAAAAATAATTTCATAAGATTAAAACACTATTAAATAGTTAATATACCTATTAACAAAAAAAATTGTTTTTGTAATAATTTTGGGCTCTTTTGAACAATGAAGGAAGTTGTTATTCCCACTCTATTGTAGAAGGTGGTTTATTTGAAATATCAAAGACAACTTTATTTATACCCTTAACATTATTAATAATTTCAGAGGATATCAAATCTAAAATATCAAAAGGTATTCTTGACCAATTTGCAGTCATACCATCAACGCTATTTACTGCTCTTATTGCAATTGTGTTTTCATAGGTTCTTTCATCGCCCATTACACCAACTGTCTTAATAGGAATAAGTACGCAAAATGCTTGCCAAATTTCATCATAAAGGTTTTTTTCTTTTAAGATATCTATAAAAATTTTGTCAGCTGCTTGTAATAGCTTAACTCTATTTTTTGTTACCTCACCTATAATTCTTATTGCCAGTCCAGGGCCAGGGAAAGGATGTCTACCAATCAGAGTTTTTTTAATTCTTAAAGCTCTGCCTAGGTCTCTGACTTCATCCTTAAAGAGATCTCTTAAGGGCTCGACCAATGAGAACTTCATGTTTTTAGGGAGTCCACCAACATTATGATGGGATTTAATTACAGCAGAAGGGCCACTAACATTAACACTCTCAATTACATCAGGATACAAAGTTCCTTGTACTAAAAACTTTGCGTTTGAAACTTTTTTTGATTCTTTATCAAATAATTCAATAAATGTTTTACCAATTATTTTTCTTTTCTTCTCGGGGTCAACGACACCTTTTAGTCTTCCAAGAAAAAGACTCCCTGCATTTATAACTTTTGGTTTGACTCCAAGACTTCTAAGTACTGGGACTATTTCTTTTACTTCGTTATCTCTCATTAATCCTGTGTCGACAATAAAGCATTTAAGTTTATTCCCTATTGCTTTACTAACGAGCACTGATGAAACACTAGAATCAACACCACCAGAAATTGCAGATATAGCAACATTCCCTCCCACAAGTTTTTTAACTTCTTCAATCTTTTGCTTTATGAGCTTTCCTGGCCTCCAGTTTTGTTTACATCCTACAATATCAACTAGGAAATTTTTCAAAAATTGTTTGCCAAATTTAGTATGAACAACTTCTGGGTGAAACTGGGTACCAACTATCCTAGAATCATTAGATGAAAACAGGGAGATTGCCCCAAACTCTGATTTTGCTATTACTTTTAATGTGCTTGGTAATTTAACAACTGTATCACCGTGGGACATCCATGAAATTTCATTATTCTTAATATTCTTTAGTAGTCTAGAATTTGATATTTTATTTAATTTTGAAGGACCGAATTCTCTAGTCTTTGACTTTGCAACTTTTCCACCTAAAACTTTTGAGAGAAACTGGGCTCCATAGCATATACCCATTATTGGTATATTCAAATCTAAGATTCTTAAGTCTGGCTCTGGGGCTTTTTTATCGTGAACACTTGCAGGACTTCCAGAAAGGATTATGCAGTCAGGCTCTATCTCTATTATTTTTTTAAAACTCGTCTTGTAAGGTAGGATCTCAGAGTAAATATTTAATTCTCTTATTTTCCTCGCTATTAACTTTGTAACTTGTGAACCAAAATCTAAAATTAGTACTTTGCTATAGATCATAATATTTAGTCTAATGAATAATTCGGGGCTTCCCTACTAATAGAGATATCATGCACATGGCTTTCTTTTAAGCCTGCGCTCGTTAATTTTAGAAACTTAGCGTTTCTCAATGAATCTAGATTTTTAGAGCCGGTATATCCCATACCAGCCTTAAGTCCTCCAACTAACTGAAAGACAACTTTATTTATTGGGCCTCTATAAGAAACACGACCTTCGATTCCTTCTGGAACAAGTTTAGAATCAATAATATCATCTTGGTAATATCGATCTTTACTGCCCTCCTTCATTGCTTCGATAGATCCCATTCCTCTATAAGTCTTAAAAGTTCTTCCTTGATATAAAACAATCTCACCTGGTGCTTCATCAGTTCCTGCCAATAGATTTCCAATCATTACGCAACTAGCACCAGCTGCTAAAGCTTTTGTAATATCACCAGAGTATTTTATTCCTCCATCAGCTATTACAGGAATGTTATTCTTGCTTGCTACAGAACAAACATCTAAAATTGCTGTCAGCTGTGGTACACCAATGCCAGCTATAATTCTAGTTGTACATATAGATCCAGGTCCGACACCAACCTTGATTGAATCAGCGCCAGCTTTAATAAGAGCCCTGGCACCTTCTGCAGTAGCAATATTTCCTACTGCAACTTCTAAGCCTTTAAACTTCTTCTTTATGATCTTTAACGAGTCTAGAACTTTCTTGGAATGTGCATGAGCAGTATCTATAAACAATATGTCTAACCCTTTATCTACCAAGCTTTTAACTCTATCTAGCATATCAACTCCAACACCAATTGCAGCTGCGGCTAAAAGTCTTCCATTTCTGTCTTTTGAGGCATTAGGAAATTCCTTACTTTTTTCAATATCTTTCATTGTAATTAAACCTTGAAGTCTAAACTTCTTATCAACGACAGGAAGCTTTTCTATTTTATATTTATTAAGCAAGCTTCTTGCTTCCTTCTGACTTGTTCCAGCTTCGACAACAACCAAATCTTTTTTCTGTGTCATAAGATTGCTTACTTTATAATGAAGGTTTTTTTCATATCTAAGGTCCCTCATAGTTATTATACCAAGCAGGTCACCCTTATCTTTTGTAACTGGTAATCCAGTAAAATTTTTAGAAGTCATTATCTCCAGTGCCTCTTTTCCAGTTGAGTCTGGTGATATAGTGTGGGGCTGAATAATCATTCCACCTTCATATTTTTTTACTTTCTCTACCTCAATTGATTGATTTTCAATGCTCATGTTTTTATGAATTACACCAAGTCCGCCCTCTTGAGCCATGGCAATAGCTGTCCTTGCTTCAGTAACTGTATCCATTGCAGCGCTTATAACTGGAATATTCAAGCTGATCTTCTTTGTAATTCTAGTTTTAACTGTGACGGCATAGGGCATTATTTCAGAATATGATGGAATTAATAGAACATCATCGAAAGTTAATGACTCTTTAATCTTACTAGTATCTTTAATTATTTTTTAGCCCTCTTTGTTTTACTTTTAGATTTTACTTCCTTCTTCTTTAAGCTAACCTTCTTAGTNACCTNCTTAGNNACCTTCTTAGTAACCTTCTTNGTAACCTTCTTAGGTTTTTCAACTTTTTTGGCCTTAGTAGCCTTTTTAGGTTTTGNTAATTTAGTNACAACTTTTTTCTTAGCTACTTTTTTTGCTTCGNCTTTTGATTTTGCTCTAGACTTTAAAGGGCTAGCACTTAAAGGCTTTTTCTTCTTTTCTTTAGCGGATTTTTTTTCTTCTCTTTCTTCCTTCTTAGTCTTCTTTGTTTTTTTCTTTGGTTCCTCNATTTCTTTAATCTCTGGTTCTACAAAATCTTGAAGACTAGTCAATTTAACAAACTCAACTACTTTTTTTCTGAAATCAGGTATNGCACCAATCTCAAACTCAACTTCTTGNATTTTAGAATTAGCTGTAATCTTCATAGGAATAACNCCAGCATAAGTTGANGTAGAAGCATCTATCTGCTCAAAGCCNCATGATCTTAAAATTTGTTTCTGAATTGCAGGAATGAANATTTTNCCCANAAGAGTTACTTCTTCAGGTAGTAANCCATCTTGNGTTACACTAATNTTNATTGTTGTTTCTTTCATGAAATATATTACCCTATTTTATTGATTTTTGTAAGACGATTNTACTTAATTAATAATCAAATAACAACTTTNGTAGTTTATTTTCACAAAAAAACTATTTTTATTTCAAAATTTCTATTTTATGCTATATTTTCTAATCTTAAGTTTTTTAATATTAAGGATAGTTTTTTGAGTTTAACTAAGANTCAGATAGGAAGATATAGTAGACACTTNATAATGCCNGAGGTTGGTGTAGGTGGACAAGAAAAACTTGCTGCCGCCAAGGTTTTATGTATTGGTGCAGGTGGCTTAGGCTCTCCTTTNGCNTTATATTTAGCTTCTGCTGGTNTTGGGACCCTTGGAATAGTCGATGATGATGTTGTTGACTTAAGNAANCTACAGAGACAGATNCTTCATTCTGAAGAAAGAATTGGTGAATTGAAAGTTGAGTCTGCCAAAATAAGGCTTATGGAGCTGAATTCTGATATCAATATAAATACTTATAATCTTCGTTTAACTTCTGAAAATGCTTTGGACTTATTTAAGGACTATGATGTAATTGTTGATGGTACTGATAATTTTGCTACTAGATATTTAGTTAATGATGCTTGCGTTCTTCTTAATAAACCCAATGTGTACGGAAGTATTTTCAGATTTGAGGGTCAAGCCACAGTTTTTAACTATAAAGGTGGNCCACATTATAGAGACTTNTATCCTGAACCTCCTCCACCGGGNATGGTACCTTCGTGTGCAGAGGGTGGTGTACTAGGAATACTCCCTGGAATTATTGGTGTAATTCAAGCAACTGAGACAGTAAAGATAATCCTTGGTGTAGGAGAAACCCTTAGTGGNAGNCTAATGCTTTACGATTCATTAAAGATGACATTCAGAGAAATTAAGCTAAGAAAAAATCCGGAAACCCCTGAAATAACTGGNTTGATAGATTATCAAGAATTTTGTGGCATAAATACTGCATCTGATACTGAAGATGAATTTGAAGTAACAGTNGAAGATTTAAAAAAAATGAATGATTCTAATCAGAAAATTACACTACTTGATGTAAGAGAACCCGGAGAATATGAAATTTGTAACTTAGAAAATTCTACNCTCATTCCACTAGGTGAAATTACCTCTAGNGCTAATGAGCTTGATAGCGCTGATGACATTATTGTTTACTGTCATCATGGAATGAGAAGNCTTCAAGCNGCAAGAATTCTTAAAGGTATGGGTTTCAAAAAAGTTAGAAATTTAGCCGGCGGAATTGATGCTTGGGCCANCATCNTTGATGACAAGATGCCTAGATATTAATATTAATCTTTTTTATCTTTAAAGCTATNTGAATCAAAAACNTCTGTCTCACCATACTTGTTCGAACCNTTATGGCTTCCAAGNACCCCAGTATTAACAAAGATATAAGCTTTAAGTCCCCACATCGCAAATATNTAGAACTTCATTAGNAACTCAGGNACAAAATGAAACTGAAGAGGTATGCTTAANACATANGGAAAAAGTGCTAGTANNCCATTAATGNTCCTATCTTGNAGCCTCTTAGCATCAGGAAATATCCCAATNGCAGATATCAAAATAATTAAAAAACTTATAAGTCTCTCAGATGAAGATTTATCCANACCGATACTTGTTGCAATGCCTGTTCCCAAGAAAAGAACTACNATGCCAACTAAAACAATGAATGCTTGAGAATACCACCACGCTNTTCTGCTTATTCTGCCATTTAATGAAAAGAAAATAAATTTTAAAAACTTAGCATTTAAAAAAAGTTTAATATCCATANAATTGATTCCCTAGGCGAAAAGGGACTCGAACCCTTAAGGACCTAAATCCAGCGGCTTTTGAGGCCGCCGCGTCTACCAGTTCCGCCATTCGCCCATTAANTTTACTTNTTNCTATCAAAGATTTTATACCAATAAATTGCATTTATAACAAGAGAATGAGTAATNTTACCTTCAATTACAAGCTTATCTAAATCTTGAAGGTCTACAAGTCTGACATTTGTAAATTCACTTCCTGAATTCATTGGCTTGGCTACCTCTTGTACATTTAATGCAATAAAAGTATGACATATGTTATTTAGAATTGCTGGGTTAGGATGTACCCACCCTAGTTTGGACCAATCATTAGTCGAGAACCCAGTTTCCTCTAACAATTCTCTTTTTGCAGAATTTATTGGTTTTTCATTTAGATCTGCCATTCCTCCTGGAAGCTCTAGGGTTATGGAGTCAGTCCCTGGCCTGTACTGTTCAACAAACACAACTTTCTTTTCTTTAGTTATGGGAAGTATGTTGATCCAATCTAATGATTCGAAAACATAAAAATTATACCTTTTTGAGGCTACTTCTTCGTAAGGAGAATTCATTTTATACTCAAAAAGATTAAAAATCTTAAGATCTTTTAATAGCTTCTTTTTTTCGATAATCCATTTCTTCATAATAAACTCAATATTAACTGAATGAAAAATTAAATAAAATGTTTAGGATAATGAGTTTTGAAAATGTTAATATTATTTTGTTGGAGAGTTGGCCGAGTGGCCGAAGGCGCACGCTTGGAAAGCGTGTAGAGGATCAAACCTCTCGTGGGTTCGAATCCCACACTCTCCGAAGAATTAAGCTGGCTGGTCATTTTGATGACGGTCTATTGTTAACTCCGCCAGGACAGAGATGTAGCAACGGTAGCAATTAAGATTGGGTATCTTTGATTAGCCAGCCATTTAAGAGTTTGATATGTCATATAAAGTTTTATCTAGAAAATATAGACCAAAAATTTTTGCTGAAGTTGTAGGTCAAGAAAATGCTTTAACTATATTAAAAAGCTTCATTCAAACTGAAGCCATACCTCATGCATTAATTTTTTCTGGATCTAGAGGCATAGGTAAAACTTCATTAGCAAGAATCTTTGCTAAGACAGTTAATTGCATTGAGTTGCAAGCGAACAAGGATTGTTCAGGTTGTAGTATATGTTCAGATATTGATGAAAATAAGTCCTTAGATGTAATAGAAATTGATGCAGCCTCCAATAATGGTGTTGATCAAATAAGGGAAGTTATTGAAAGTTCGAATTACTCATCTATTAATTGCCAATACAAAGTATTCATTATAGACGAAGTTCATATGCTATCTAAAGCAGCATTTAATGCATTATTAAAGACACTTGAGGAGCCAAATAAAAATACTATTTTTATTTTAGCAACAACAGAAGTAGAAAAGATACCACTTACAATATTGTCGAGATGCCAAGCTATAAATTTTAAAACATTAGAAAAAACTACATTAATAGAAAACATGAAGAATGTATGCGAGAAAGAAAATATCTCTATTGATTCGGATTCACTGTCCCTGGTTGCAGAAGAGTCTCGTGGCTCAGCTAGAGACTCTTTGGGAATACTAGAACAACTCATGACATCTTTAGATAAGAATATATCTATTGATGAAGCAAGAAAGATTCTTGGCACTACAAGTAATCAGATTTTATTTCAAATTTCCAAGAACTTGCTAATGAGTGATACAAGTGAGTGCCTTAAAAACTATGCTCAGATAAATAAGAACGGATACGATTCTAAAAAGTTTATACACTCTTTGTTGAATTATTTCAGATCCGCAATCTACTATAAGCTGGAAATACAAGATGAAATTGAAGACATAGTTGCTATCCAAGAATCTGAAGTAACAGAACTAATTAAATATGATCTTGAATTATTTGAGAACTTATTTGATGAACTTATAAAATTATACGAAATGATTAGTAGGACACAAAATGTAAAATTTTTAATTGAGTCAAATTTAATTAAATTATGTTTAATATCAAACTACTTAAGCTTTGATGAAATTATCGATGATGAAAAAATCAAAGAAGAACTAGTATCATCGGAAATCAAAATCAATAATTCTAAAAAAAAGGTTCCCAATGAGAGAGAAAATTCAGGTCAAAAAAAAAATCAAAAAATAATAACTAGTGAATTCTCTTCAATTAAATTCTTAGACAACCTAAAAAAACTAGGAGATGAGAATTTTAAATTACTTTCGGGGTGCTNTTATAAGACTGACGAATCGAATATAACAATTACTACTAGTAGTGGTCTAATACATGAAATACTAAAAGAAACGGAAAAAGTTATAGTAATTGAAAAATTAATTAAAGATTTCTTTAACNCCGACTACAAAGTCAAAATTCTTTATATAGAAGAAGAAGATGATTCTAAAGATTCTGAAGATTTTAAATTTACAGAAAAAAAAGATAAACTATTTGAATCAGAAACTATGAAAAATTTATTTAGTACATTTGACTGTAGAGTGCTAAATATTGAAAAGGATGAATGATATGAAAATGCCTGGGAACATGAACATGAAGAGTATGATGAAGCAAGCTGAAAAGATGAAAGTTCAAATGGACAAGCTCCAGGAGGAAGCTGGGAATAAGACTTTAGAAGTTTCCACTGGCGGTGGGATGATCAAAGTTACAGCCAAGTGTAATGGGGAAATATTAAACATAGACATAAATGATGAAATAATTTCATCTGGCGACAAAGAAATGCTTCAAGATTTAATTCAAGCGGCCGTAAATGAGGCTCTGGTAAAAGGAAAAGAAGAAGTAAGCAACGAAATGTCACGTGCCGCAACATCTTTAGGAATACCACCAGGATTCCTCTAAATGACAAAGAACTATCTTCCAAAGGAACTTATAAGACTTGTTGAATCTCTTTCTAAGCTTCCAGGTATTGGAGAATCAACTGCATCAAGACTAGCTTTGCATTTAATGAGAAAGCCTTCTGATCTTAGCGTAGAGATTGCAAAATCACTTATTGAGGCAAGAAAGAAGGTGAGAACTTGTACTATCTGTAATAATTTTATGTTCGATGATGAATGTAGTTGCTTTGATTCGTCTAGAGATACAAGCTTGCTATGCATCGTAGAGAATACAGTTGATGTGATGTCTATTGAAAATAGCGGAGAGTACAATGGTCAATATCATGTTTTACAAGGTCTATTGTCTATTTCACAAGGAATTAACCCCCAAGATCTTAAGATTAATCAACTAATTTCCAGAGTAAAAAATAAAGAATTTAAAGAGACGATATTAGCTACCGACCCCACTAGTGATGGAGAATTTACAGCACANTATATCTATGAAAAAATAAAAGATTTTTGCCCAATGATAACTAGAATAGCCATAGGAGTTCCTATNGGCTCAGAAGTTAANTATATTGATAAGAACACTTTGGCAAAATCATTACTAGATAGAAGGNAAATTAGCTAAATCAATAATAAATTANTTTTCTAACCTTTTAATTTTTTACATTTGAAGGACTAAAAAATAACCCAATTTTTATAATTTAAATGTAATTTTTAATGTGGACCTGTTTAGTCCATATTTAAATCTCGACAAGAAGCTTATATTAGTTTACAATTTTTAGGTTTTTTTTATTTAGAAAAATGGAGGTAAAGAATGAAAATCGTAGTACTCGTAAGACAAACACCTGATACAGAGGCACAGATTACTGCTAATTCCTCAGGTAATGGAATAGACGAAAGTAGCATAAAATGGATATTGAATCCTTTTGACGAATTTGCGGTTGAAGAAGCTGTTCAAATTAAAGAAAATACAGGAGCTGAGGTAATTATCCTTGGAGTAGGTCCAGACAGAGCCTTAGAAACTATAAGAACTGCTTTAGCAATGGGCGGAGACTCAGCTATACACATTAAAGATGATAATTTTGGAGCCACTGACTCCTATGCTACCGCTAAATTAATCGCGGCAAAAATCAAAGCTATAGGTGAGGTTGATCTAATTCTAGCCGGCAAAAAATGGATAGACGAAGAATCGGGCCAAGTTCCAATACAAGTAGCCGCGGAATTGAATATACCTCAAGCTACAATTGCCACTAAGGTTGATATAGATGAAGCGACAAAGACTGCGAAGGTTCAATCTGAGATAGAAGGTGGACAAAGAATTATAGAATTAAGCTTCCCAGCTTTAGTTACAACAGAAAGAGGAATCAATGAGCCTCGTTATGCATCACTTCCAGGAATTATGAAAGCAAAGAAGAAGCCATTGGAAGAAGTAACCCTTGACACTATAAACTTAGAAGAACTTGGGTTAACTGCAGAAAGTCTAGGGGTAGCAGGTTCAAGATACAAGGTCGACAACATTGACATCCCGGTAATTAATAGAAGTTTAAATGTCTTAAAAGGTGGTAATTCTGATATGGTTGAAGCCGGTGAAATTCAGGCAGCCGCAGAAAATCTAACAAAACTTTTAAGGGAAGAAGCAAAAATAATCTAAGGAGAAAAAAATGAGTGAAATTTGGGTATTAGTAGACACAACAGCTGATGGCACAATAAGAAATATTACATATGAAGTGTTAACAGCCGCTGTAAAGCTTAAAGAAAAAAATAGTGCAACAGTTGCTGCAGTTTTTATAGGTGAAAGTGCAGGATCAATAGAAGCAGATCTAGGTAAATATGGAGCAGATAAAGTTTATAAAATTGAGAACCCTGCTTTAAAAGACTTTAATCCTAGCGCATATGCTTCAGCATTTTCAGAAGTTATTAAAAAGCATAACCCCGATATTATCCTTGGGGGTAATACATTACAAAATCAAGATTTTCTACCTAGAGTCTCGGCCCTAACATCAGGTGGCTTGGTTCTAGATGCTGTAGATGTAGATATAAGTGCTTCCTCTACTCTTGCTATTAAAAGNTATAGATATTCTGGTAAATCAATTTCTGGTATGACATTTCACGATGTAAAACCTATGATTGCCACAATNAGACCTAATACTTTNAAAGCTGCAGAAAGTGCAGGAGCTGGNGAAGTNGTACAAGAGTCAGCTGAAGTACCTGCTCAAGATAATATTAAAATTCTTGAAACTAANCTTGTNCCAAAGGATAGACCTGAGCTTACTGAAGCAGATAAGATTGTTTCAGGAGGTAGAGGAGTCGCAAGTACAGAAAACTTTGAGCTTATATTTAATATTGCCGATAGNATTGGAGCTGGNGCTGGAGCCTCAAGAGCTGCGGTTGATTCAGGTTTTGTACCCTATGAAATGCAGGTAGGTCAAACTGGTAAAGTTGTGGCACCTAATCTTTATATAGCCGTNGGAATTTCTGGTTCNGTTCAACATTATGCTGGAATGGGTTCATCTAAAGTTATTGTAGCTATCAATAAAGATCCTGATGCACCAATATTCCAGAAGTGCGATTATGGAATATGNGGTGACCTTTTTGAAGTTCTTCCTGCTCTTACAGAAGAATTTAAAAAATTATCATAANAATCTAGAATTAGATATAAAGTAAGGTTTGAATATTTCCTTACTTTATATCTACAAGTTTGACCTTNAAGTCTAACTTTTTAAAAATCTTATTAATTACTAATTCAAAATAGTCAGACTTATCAGTCAACAANACACTTCTTTTCTTCTTNGTAGTTTTAAATTCTTCAGAATAATTATCTAATAAATATGTCTTTAATGAAGATGTAATTTCTAATGCAGAATCTATCAAACAAANATCTTCTCCCATATAATGTCTAATATTTTTTTTAATTAAAGGATAATGAGTACAGCCAAGAATTAAACTATTTAATCTCTTNTTCTTAAAGAACTTCAAATTCTCTTCAATTATTTTGTCATAATACTTTTCCTTAACCAATCCCTGCTCAATGATTGGAACAAAAATAGGACAGGCTTTACTNTAAACTTTCACTTTCTTNCTATTAGACTGAATCATCTTATTGTAGGATGCGCTACTAATAGTAGAGCTAGTACCTATGACCCCTAAAATTTTAGGATTAGTTTTAAGAGCTGCTTTTACACCTGATGAAATAACATCAAAAATTGGAAGTTTATATTTGGACCTTAATAGGCGAGTAGAATAAGATGAAGCGGTATTACATGCTATAACTATTATTTCNCAATCTAAAGATTTAAGTAGTTCAACGTTATTGNTTGAATAGCGGTCAATAGTTCTCTTGGACTTAATTCCATAAGGTAGTCGAGCTGTATCTCCCAGNTAAATTATCTCGAAAGAAGGTAGAGCTTTTGATATCTCTTTAAATACTGTCAGCCCACCGATTCCAGAATCAAAAATTCCTATNTTCATTTNCTNTTTTCCCTTAGANTAAAATAGATTCCTAATTTCCCTAATATGNTCAATTTCTTTTATGATTAATCCGTTAATTGAACTTTTTATATCTTTTTTAGAATTTTTTGGAACNATACAGGTCNTAAAACCCAACCTANCNACCTCTTTAATTCTNTTTTCAATATTATCAATTTTTTTAACCTCACCACTCAAACCAAGTTCACCTATNAATACATTTGCATTTGAGATAGGTAGGTCTTTAAAACTTGAATATATCGCAACTGCAGTGGCTAGATCATTTGAGGTATCTTTAACTTTTATTCCTTTAGTTAAGCTTATAAAGATATCTTTATCTGAAAGTTTCACATCACAATATTTTTCTAAAATAGCTACTAACAAATTAACTCGATTATTTTCTATTCCAGTGGAATATCTTTTCCCNAAAGACATAGTTGGCTTGGAGACTAAAGACTGAATCTCAACCAACATNGGTCTTGTTCCTTCGTGAGTGGAAGAGATAACTGACCCTATTGATNCCTCTTCTTGATTCGAGATAAACAAACTTGTNGGATCTATTATTTCCTCTAAACCTTTATCAGTCATATTGAAAATACCAATTTCATCAGTGGCACCAAAACGGTTTTTAGANGTCCTTAGTATTCTCAGGTTTCCAGTATCAATTTTTTCAAAATATAAAATTGTATCTACTAAATGCTCCAGCACTTTGGGTCCAGCTATTATGCCCTCTTTNGTTATATGCCCTACCAATATAAGGGTAAAATTTAACTCCCTCGATAGCTCTGNTAACTGATTAGAACAATTTGTTACCTGATTAACTGAGCCTGCAATACTTGANCNACTTTCGATACTTTTAATAGTATGAATTGAGTCTATAACTACAAATCTAGGTTTCTCTTGTCTTATTTGTCCCATAATCACTTCTAAAGTACTATCCTCAGATAAAATCATATGATCTGAATTAGTACCTATTCTCTTGGCACGTAATTTTATTTGCNTTTGAGACTCTTCACCNGAGAAATACATAAATTTAAAATTATCCNTAGCTAATCTTCCTANTTGCAGCGCNAGNGTGGATTTTCCTATTCCGGGCTCACCACCAATAACGATAGAAGAGCCTAAAATAAATCCTCCGCCTANNACCCTGTCTATCTCGGANATATTGCTTGTATATCTAATATTACTCTCAACCTCAATTGACGATAAACTTGCCGGCTTGNTCTCTTTTCCTTCAATTGNACTTCCTNNTTTTAAAATACTCTCGTTAAGTTCGGTAATACAGTTCCACTCTTCACAGATATCACACTTACCTTGAATTTTTCTATATTTTTTTCCACATGAACTGCATTGGTACATNATNATTACTATACTACATATCTCTAAACATAAACTCCAGATCTAGAGGTTAGTAACAAAAAAAAGGAAGTGACAAAAAATAAAAATTAGTTAATTTAAATANTGAGNNCCTTTCNTGATGTTTTTTTTACGGGGTGACATCTTGCTTAAGGGGCTTTTTTTATTGTAATATTACATTGTGGAAAAAATAAAANTAGTAGAACCAATTTCTGCATACCATAAAGAGTGTCCCAGNTGTGGAAGCAAATTGTTTCCAGTTGTTCACGAGGATTTAGACAAAGACGATTCTGAGGATAGCAAAGCTGACAAAGAATGTCATTGTTGTGGTAAAAAATTCATGGTTCTATTTGGATGCTGATATGCCATANATAAATGTTAAAGTTGCNGGAAAATTAACCCAAAAACAAAGGAAAGACATAGTTAAAGATATAACAAATACTATGCTAAAGGTNGCAGGAAAACCTGCCTCATCAACATATGTTCAAATTGATGAGGTACCTAGGAACCAATGGGGTGTTGGTGGCAAAATGCTTTCTGAAAAATAGTAACTTAACTATTTAAATCGTAAGCTTTCTCTCCATGCTCTGATTGATCTAATCCAACTTCTTCATTATCAGATTCAACTCTTATTGGAACAACCATCTTAACNAAAACTACTATTAATGCAGTTATAANNAAAGTATATATTCCAACTATCAGAACCCCTGAAAGTTGNTCATACCATCCGGCATGTCCAAAGAAAGCGATAGAGAGAGTACCCAATATTCCNCCAAAACCGTGAACTGCAAATACATCTAGTGAATCATCAATNTTAAATTTATTTTTAACAACCGANCACATTTCCTGGCAAACTATTCCCGCAAAAGACCCGAGCAATATGGCCTCAAACGGTGTTACTGAACCTGAAGCTGGAGTTATAGTTGCAAGTCCAGCGATTGTACCTGTTACAAGNCCGACCAAAGAAGCCTTACCATGTTTAAAATATTCGTATCCAGCCCANGAAAGTGAAGCTGCTGAAGCAGANAGATGCGTAACCAACAGTGTCATTCCAGCACTACCATTTGCAGCTAATTGNGANCCAGCGTTAAATCCNTACCAACCAACCCACAACATACATGCACCAAGCATTACATATCCNGGATTATGCGGTGGATTCTTNGTGTTTTTTCTTGCACCTAAGAAAAATGCAATAACTAAGGCTGCTATACCAGCAGTTTCATGAACAACTAGTCCACCAGCTAAGTCTACTGTTCCAAGCTCCATTAAAAATCCACCACCCCAGACCCAATGAGTTACNGGNGCGTANCATAACAACATCCANAGAGCTGAGAAGATCAATACAAAAGAAAACTTAATTCTTTCTACAAAAGCTCCAATGATTAAACATGGTGTAATAACAGCAAATGTCATTTGAAAAGATAANAAAACTGACTCTGGGATACTTCCNGAGACACTTTCAGAATTGACTCCNCCTAAAAATAACTTTGAAAAACCACCCCAATATTTATTCAAATCTAATCCGTCACCAAAAGCTATAGANTAGCCTGCAACAACCCAAAGTATGGACATTAANGATGCGACAGCTATGCAATGCATTAGAACAGATAGAACGTTTCTTGAACNAACCANTCCACCATAGAAAAGTGCAAGGCCTGGAAGTGTCATAAAAAGAACAAGTGCNGTTGCAGTTAGAATCCAAGAAGTGTCTCCTGAATCTAACCCTGNNGCAAAAGAGCTAAAGGGAACAAATAANAAAAGTAATGCAAATTTAAAGAAAATACTCATAATAAACTCCTGTAGTAAAATTATAAGTAAAATCAATTCCTTTAAATATTTAGAAAAATAAAAAGGTTCCTAGCTTTTACCTACAATTATGATGTGGCAATTGTTGTGCCAAAATATAAAAAGAAGATAAGCCCCATTAAAGCTAGGAAACAGGGGCTTATCTAGGAGGTAGCAAGGCTTATTCTAAGAATTGCTACGCAGGTTTGCGTTTATGCTGTC
>NZWJ02000019.1 GCA_002701925.2 bacterium | reverse complement strand
AATAAATCGGAGGGCCAGGGACTCGAACCCTGAAGTCCGTGAGGACGCCGGTTTTCAAGACCGGTGCATTGCCAATTCTGCCAGCCCTCCATTCTTGAAGATTATATACTATATGAAAAATAGTTTTTTTCTATATTCAAATTATATATTAATCATTTGATTTTGCTTTTATATGTGTTAAATTTTCAGCTTATATTATGGTCAATGAAGAAGTAAATGAAACTGTAAAGCCTAAAGAGCAAGAGTCAGTTATAACTATGAAGCAGTTATTAGAGGCTGGGGTTCATTTTGGTCATCAATCAAGTCAATGGAACCCTGCAATGAAGGAATATATTTATGGTGCCAGGAATGGTATCCATATAATTGACTTACAAAAGACCTTAAAGTCCTTTTTGACAGCTTATGATTTTGTAAGAGATTTAGCTTCAACTGGTAAAGACATTCTTTTTGTTGGAACAAAAAAACAGGCTCAGCAAATAATTGGAGAAGAAGCAATAAGGTCGAATATGCCGTTTGTAAATTCCAGATGGCTAGGTGGGACATTAACTAACTTTAATACAATAAGATCCCGTGTCGACTACTTGCTTCAATTAAAGAAGCTCAAAGAAGATGGGGAATTCGAGAATTTACCAAAAAAAGAACAAATTAGTTTAAACAGAGAAATGAGCAAATTAGAATATCTACTGAATGGTATTGTTAATATGAAGAAAATGCCAGGTGCTTTATTTGTTGTTGACACCAAGAAAGAAGATATTGCAATTAAGGAAGCAAGGAAAATTGGAATACCAATTGTTGGTGTTGTAGATACTAATGCAAATCCAATGGACGCAGATTATGTTATTCCTAGTAATGATGATGCAATAAGAGCCGTAAGGCTTTGTGTTGAAAAGATTGCAGCAGCATGTTTAGAAGGACGATCTAAGTATTCTGATCAATTAGCGACTGGCGCAGTTACTGAAGAGACTGACTCCGAGGACTCCATATTAGTTGAGAGAAAAGCTTTTGTGTTTAAAACAAACACTGGTGAAAANGANCAAGATTCTGTAGTATATTCAGAAGAAAATCAAACTAAAGAGTGAAAAAATGGGAAATCAAGTACTTCCAGAACATGTTAAAGATGTAAGAGAACGNACAAGTGCACCTTTGCTAGATTGCAAAAGAGCACTCCAAGAAGCAGANGGAGACGTGNCTAAAGCAATTGAGCTTCTTAAAATTAAGGGATTATCTAAAGTAGAAAAGAAAAGTTCAAGAAATACTCCAGAAGGCCAAGTTTTCTCCTACATACATGCAGGAGGTAAGATTGGTATTTTGGTGGAAGTTAATTGTGAAACGGACTTTGTTGCAAGAAATATAGAGTTTCAAGATTTTGCCAAAGAGGTTGCAATGCAAATTGCTGCATCTGACCCAAAATTTATATCAAAAGACGACATGCCAGAATCCTTTATTGAAGAGGAAAGAAAAATTCTTACAGCTCAAGCAATTGAATCAGGTAAGAAGCCNGANTTAGTTGANAAAGTTGTTGAAGGGAAGCTNAATAAAGTTTTACAAGAATCATGTCTATTAAATCAAGTATATATTAGAGATTCTAAGCTCAAGGTNGAAGATTTATTAAATGAATTAGTTTCAAAACTTGGCGAGAATGTTAAAATATCAAGGTTTATTAGATACCAGCTTGGTGAAGCTCTGAATAATGAGTAAAAAAGAGAAACTTAAATTTTCACGAATTCTTATAAAATTAAGCGGAGAGGCATTNCAGGGNAAGTTAGGTTATGGGATTGACNACCTAACTCTGGAAAGAATTGCCAAAGAAATAAATGAAGTATCTAAATTAGGTGTACAAGTTTCAATTGTCATTGGGGCTGGGAATATATATAGAGGTGTTTCAGCTGCCGCACAAGGAATGGATAGAACTACNGCTGATTATATGGGNATGCTTGCTACTGCTATTAACTCACTTGCNCTACAACATTTTTTAGAAAAAGAAGGATCCGTTATTAGGGTTATGTCAGCCTTAGAGTTAAATAGAGTTGCTGAGCCNTATATACAAAGAAGAGCTATGAGACACTTAGAAAAGGGTAGGATAGTAATATTTGCTGCTGGTACTGGTAATCCGTATTTTACAACTGATACGGCGGCTTCCTTAAGGGCTTTNGAAATTAATGCTGAAATAATACTTAAAGCTACTAAAGTGAATGGAGTTTANAATAAAGATCCCGTTAAATATAAAAATGCGAAAATGTTTANGAATTTAAAATTTATGGAAGTTCTAGAGAAAGAACTNGAAATAATGGATTCAACAGCTGTGTCTCTTTGCAAAGATAATAAGATACCTATTTGTGTCTTTAATTTATTTCAAAAAGACAACATAAAAAAGATTGTATTAGGGAAGAANGTTGGAACNGTGGTTTCCTAGAGGGTATTNATATGAATCANATAATTTCAGANTGTGAAACAAGAATGAATAAGACCTTGGAATCTTTTANAAAAGAGCTAACTAAAATAAGGGGTGGCAGTGTAAGCAAAGGAATGTTTGANGACATAATGGTTGAATATTATGGAGCTCCNGTACCTTTAAATCAAATAGCTAATATTAATATGAGCGAAGATTCTAGTGTTCTCATATCACCATATGATGAAACAGCAGTTGAAGATATTATTAAAGCTATACAAAAATCAGACTTGGGNTTTAATCCAGGTGCAGACAAAGGAGTAGTAATAATTAATATTCCNCCATTGACGCAAGAAAGAAGAAAAGAGTTGGTTAAGTTTTTAAATAANCAGACAGAAAGCTATAGAGTTTCAATAAGAAATATTAGGAAAGAATCTAATGAAAGTATNAAGAAGCTTCAAAAAAATAAAGAGATAACTTCAGATGAAGAAAAGAATGGNCTTGCTAAGATACAAGACCANACTGANAANTTNATAGAACTNGTTAATNNTGAAANTTCTAATAAAGAAAAAGAGATTACTAAGATTTAGNTCTTTACTTTACATTCCATCTAGTCTGAATTCCTTTAAGTCCNACTATTTGATATACAGCAGAAACACCAACTAGNGTGTATACAGCATTCATTAATNCNGGGACTGAAGAAAATAGNAATTCTACTAAATCAAGATTTAGCAACCCAACAAGACCCCAATTNATTCCNCCAATAACTAGTAANATTGCAGCAATAACATCTANANTTCTCATGANAANCTCCTTTNTTNAAAGATAANTTNAANNTAACTANATAATAGAAAAGTNCAAGTGAATNAATTTTATTTAATTAAAGCAATATTTTTAAGATAGGGCCTTAAAACTTTTGGTATTGTGACTGNNCCATCNTCATTTTGGAAATTTTCTAGTATTGCGACAAAGGTTCTTCCTATNGCAAGACCAGAGCCATTTAATGTATGCGCAAAAGAGGGNTTCTTTGATGATTTATATTTAATATTCGCCCTTCTTGCTTGGAAGCTNGCAAAGTTNCTACAGGATGAAATTTCTCTATATTTATTTTCTGANGGAATCCAGACCTCNATATCGTATGTTTTTGCTGAAGAAAAACTAGTATCCCCAGANCATAAGGTCACAACTCTATANGGAAGCTCTAACAAATCAAGTATGTTGCAAGCATCAGAAGTTAAGTTCTCAAGCTCCTCAAACGAAGATAATTCATCAGTTATTTTGACTAATTCAATCTTATTAAATTGGTGTTGCCTAATTAATCCTTTGACATCTTTACCATAAGATCCCGCCTCAGACCTGAAGCAAGCACTGTATGCAGCATATTTAATAGGCAAGTTCTCTATCTCAAGGACTTCATTTGAATGTATATTAGTTAAAGGCACTTCGGCCGTGGGTATTAAATAATTTTCTGTGCCTTCAATTTTAAATAAGTCTTCTTCAAATTTTGGTAGATTACCAGTACCCACAAAACTTTTTTCATTGCATATAAAAGGTGGGAAGATTTCTAAATAACCATTTTTTTCATGGACATCCAACATAAAGTTCATCAATGCTCTTTCTAGCTTCGCACCTAATCCCTTGTAGAGATTAAATCTTGCACCCGTTATTTTTGCTGCAACCTCTAGGTCAAATAGATTTAGATTCTTTCCTATTTCTACATGATCAAGGATTTTGAATCCAAAGTCTTTGATTTGGCCAGCTTTTTTAATTACAGTATTGTCGCTTTCATTTGTACCTACAGGTACTGAGTCATCAGTTATATTGGGTATTTCTAATAATTTATTAGTAAGTGCATTCTCATCTTCTTTCTTAATCTTCTCTTTTTCTTTAATAAGAATTGAAAGAGATTTAATTTCAGCTAGTTCAGCCTTATCAGGCTTTCTTTTTTCTTTGGAGATTCTCTTGTTAAATTCGTTCTGCTTTTTTTGTAGTTCCTCAAATTCCTGGATAGATTTTTTTCTATTTAGGTATAGTTTTGAGAAATTTATAAAATCAAGATTATAGTTTTTCTCAGTAAGCTTTCTTGTAATTAGCTCTTCGTTATCAAAAATGAAATTAGGGTCAATCATTAAAAATTTGAACTCACTTTTTTTTTCGTATATCATAACATGGATTTAATTATTTTTTTAATTAGGAAGAGGTATGCAATGAAAAACAAAGAAGTTGATATACAGTATGTTGGCCATTCTACATATATATTAGACGATAAAGCAGGAACAAGGCTTTTAATTGACCCTTGGCTTAAAAATAACCCAGCATGCCCTGAAAACCTACATGAACCCAAAGATATTGACTATATATTGATAACTCATGGACATTTTGATCACATTGGTGATTTATTTCCTGCTATTGAATTAAATAAAGACGTAAAAATAATTACAAGCTTAGAAATATCTTCTTGGCTTAATGCCAAAGGAGTAGCCAACACTCTACCTATGGGAATTGGTGGAACACAAGCTATAGATAATGATATAAAAGTAACCATGGTTAATGCAGTTCATGCTTCAGGGATTGCAGATGATTCATCAGAATCTATGCTATATGGCGGTATCGCTAATGGGTATGTTGTTACATTTAAAAATAAATTCAGTATTTATTTTGCTGGTGATACAGCAGTTTTTTCTGATATGAAGCTAATTGGAGAGATATATTCTCCAGACTTGGCTGTACTACCTATTGGTGATCACTTTACAATGGGACCGAAAGAGGCATTTTATGCAACAAAGCTTATAGGTTCTAAACATATTATTCCTTTTCATTATGCTACATTTCCTGTTTTAGTTGGTACACCAGAAGAATATATTGAGCTTGTAAAAGATTTAGATGTTAATGTCTATGTAATGAATCCGGGCGATGTGTTATAGAATTGAGAGAGCCAAGTGGAAGACAATACCTTAACTATGCATTCTTTAAGTTTTTACCTAGCTGGTATTCCGCTGCGAAAAGCAAGAAAAAAATTATATTAAGCAAAACAGAGAAGATATTAATCAAATATAATAAAAAGTTTTTACTAAATTTTTATTCAACACTTGGAGTCAGAGCGGAGTGCGACTTTTTATTATGGAGAGTATCAGAGAGACTTGAAGATTTTGAAGAAATGACTTCAGAATTGTTGAATTCAGGCTTAGGAGAGTTCTTAGAAACTAAATATTCTTTTTTATCTATGACGAAGTCCTCACAATACGTAAGTAAGAATAAGAATTTAGATCAAGAGGGTGAAAGATTAAAAATTACACCAAGGAAAAGAAAATACTTAATTGTTTACCCTTTTATAAAGAAAGTTGATTGGTACTTGCTGTCCAAGGAAAAAAGGCAGAAGATGATGACAGAGCATATTGGCACTGGTCATAAGTATCCATCAGTTAGCATTAATACTTCATATTCTTTTGGCCTAGATGACCAAGAACAGATGGTTTCTTTCGAAACTGATTATCCAGAGGATTTTTTAGATTTAGTGGAAGAAATGAGATCTCAGCAGGCAAGAGCTTATACAGAAAAAGATACACCGATAATAACTTGCATATATAAAGACTTTAAGGATATAAAGATTCTTTTTAAATAGTTAGAGGTTTACTATATCGTTATAAACAGCAAACAACATAAGAGTAATTAATAGAGCAAAGCCCGTTCTATTAGCAAAATTTTGTATTTTTGGATTTATCTTTCGTCTTGTAATCATCTCGATTGAAGTAAAGAAGATATGACCTCCGTCAAGAAGAGGTATAGGTAAAAGATTTATTATTCCAAGATTTATACTAATAATTATTAGAAATTGGAGAATAGAATTTAAGCCTTTTTCAGCAGCAACACCGGAGTATTTGGCTATAGATATTGGCCCAGCAATAGAGTTTTTAATTTTCGACAAGCTGGAATCAGTGCTAAAGAAGTCGGAGAAAAGTCCTATGATTCCATTGTATATTAAGTTTATTGATCTTACTGAATCTTTCCAGCCCAAGTTAAAGGATTCAATTATTGAAAAATTTGAAACTTCTGAATTCACAAGTGGTGTTATGCCTAAAACCTTTTTAACTGATTCTTTTTCAAATCTAATATTCTTAGTTATAACCTGATCGTTTCTTTGTAGCTGAATTTCATATTTAAACAAGTTTTCTTCATTCAAGATTTTACTTATTTGATACCAACTATTGATATTCTTCCCATTCATATTTAGAATTCTATCGGATTTTTCTATCCCAACATTGCTAGCTATAGAATTTGGAAGTATTTGGTTAACAATAGGTAGTTGTTCAGGATAAATATCATCTAGAATATACTTTTTATCTTTTAAGTTATTATAAAAAGTTATTTCTAGAATATTATTTTGCCTTGATATAAGTATATTTTGCTTAATATTTTTAAATTTTTCTTTTAATTTCGGTATATCTCTCCAGTTCTTGATTTGATATTTATTAATTTCTAATATCTTATCCCCATTTTGGAAGAAAGCCTTTTCCGTTGATTGCTCGTAGTATCCTACAACTGGTTGTTGATCTAAAAATTTAGGCAATTCAATCCCATTCATGTAAATGAAAGGAAATAAAATAAAAGGCAGCACTAAATTCATAAAAGGTCCAGCGAAAAGTATTATCAGTTTTTTAATATTAGGGATATTCTTGTAGCTTCTTGAAGGGTCTAGCGCTTCATTGTTCTGAGGAGTCTTCAACTCAGAAACATCTTCTCCCTGCATTTTTACATAACCACCTAGTGGTAAAAGTGAGAGTGCATATTCAGTTTCACCGATATAGAAAGAAAAAAGCTTTGGTCCAAAGCCAATTGAAAAGTTCTCTACTTTCACATTTGCCCATTTTGCTGCTAACAAGTGGCCAAGCTCATGTATAAAAATTAAAAAACTTATTATTAAAATAAAAGATATAAGGCTTGTCATTTTTTGATTATATTATACGCATATTCTTGGGCAATTCCATTTATATGAAGAATTTGTTTCAAACTATAGTCCTTTTTTGTGTTGTGATTGCTCATCGTTTTTTCAATAATTTTATAAATATCTAAAAATCTAATGTTCCCGGACAAGAATTGTTCAACTGCAACAGTATTTGCAGCATTCATGACTGTTGGAAGGCTCCCTCCAATGCGCATAGCTTTTCTTGCTAAGACGAATGCCTTATAGCTCTTCTCGTTTACTTTAATTAAGTCAATATTTCTATCTACTTTTGGGTTTATTGAACTTATTCTCATCCTGCTTGGATAAGACAATGAATAGCTAATAGGAATTTTCATATCATTCAAACTGCCTGAGAAAGCTACATTCCCATCTACAAACTCTACTATCGCATGTATATGACTCTCCTTATTTATTATTGGAACAATTTTTTCGCTAGGTAAATTAAAAATTATAGATGCTTCAATTATTTCTATTGCTTTATTCATCATAGTTGCTGAATCAATAGATATTTTTTTACCCATATTCCAGGTAGGATGCTTTAATGCTTCGTCAGGAGTAACACTTTTGAGTTCCTTAGGTTTTTTGCCATAAAACGGTCCCCCAGAAGCAGTAATATAAACCTTGTTGATACTTTCACTGGATTCATTTCTGAGGATTTGAAATAAGCCTGAGTGCTCACTGTCTATGGGCACAATTTCGCCTTTATGTTTCTTAGCTAGATTCATTATTTGCTTTCCGTATAATAAGAAAATCTCCTTACTAGCAACACAGACTCTTTTTCCTAGTTTTAATGCATCGATAGTAGGNAANAATGTACTTGTTCCCGAAGTAGCAGACACCAANATACTTGATCTTTTATNTTTNCCTATTGNCNTNAGTCCNTCTTGACCTGAATAAATATTTAATTTTCTTAACAAGGGATTCTTTTTAAGCAATAATTCATCTTTTTTATCAGAGACACAGATTGTCTGAGGNTTAAATTCTCTTACCTGTCTTAGAAGTAATNTAATATTCTTCCCAGCACTTAGAGAGTTAATNGACAAAGAACTTCTNTCTTTTAAAACCGATAATGTTTGTATCCCTATNGAGCCAGTTGAACCCAANAANTCAATAGACTTTTTTTTATTCATTTGAAGAGCTACCACCAAATTTTCTATCTATGGATTGATACTTNTTAATACANTCAAGGAATTTNTGACTAGTAAAGTCTGGCCAAAGCTCTTCAAGGATTTCAATTTCTGAGTAAGCNATATGCCATAGTAGAAAATTTGANACCCTTGATAAGCCTGCAGTTCTAATCAGGAGCTCGGGTTCAGGTATATCTGGNAGNTANGATAATTCTTTAATAANCTTATCNTCAACNTCTTTAANGCGTTTNTGGGAAATAGCTTTATTCACTATGTCTATTATTTCTTCTCTTCCACCATAATTAATTGCAACATTAATAGAGGTTCCTGTATTTTCTTTTGTATTTTCCTTAAGTGAGTTAATCCTATCTNTAATTTTATTATCTAGTCCATCAATNCTNCCAATGGGATTAAANTTTAAATTATATTCGAAAAAAAATTCACTTTTGTTTTCAAAGAAGTCTAAGAATAAGTNAAAAAGCGANGTNATTTCGANCTTTGGTCTTGACCAATTTTGAATAGAGAAAGCATAAAGTGTNAGATTTTTTATTTTGNGTTCATTNGCAGATATNCAAATCTCCTTAGCTGTCTCTAAACCNTTTTGGTGCCCCTTGATTGTGNGTAAATTNTTANTNTTGGCCCATCTTCTATTNCCGTCCATAATTATAGCTATGTGATTTGGTATTAAGTTCCTCATCTTAATTGTCCTTGTTCCANACCTTAAAGAANGCAACACTTAATTTCCCAAATAAAAAAAGGAATAAGACTACAAATAATGAAATTGGATAAATTAATAAAGTTAAAGATAGTAAGAAGAATCTTTTAAATAGATTTAATTTGAAAATATTTTCTGTTANGTANTCAAAGCCCTGGAAATATCTTTTAAAAATTTCNACTAATACAAAGCTATTTTTANTCTTCATTTCTAATCGCCTTAATAGGGTCAAGTTTAGCGGCTTTATANGCAGGATAAATACCAAAGAAGATACCTATTAAACCNGAAAANAAACAAGCTATAACTATTGATTCNGTACTAATTATTGCTGGCCAACCAACAAANTTAGAGACTACATGACTAAGGACTGTTCCAAGTGTAACACCTATTATTCCACCAATGAAAGATAGNAGTGCAGCNTCTGATAAAAATTGGAAAATAATATCCCTTGTNGTAGCTCCAACTGTGATTCTAATNCCAACTTCTTTTGTTCTCTCAGAAACAGAAACAAGCATTACATTCATAATTCCTATCCCTCCAACAACTAGTGAAATTGAAGCGATTGCAGATANAAGTATTTTTANNATGGTTGTAGTCTGGAGTATTTTCTTGGTTACATTTTCATATGATACCATCTGAAAATTATCAAATTGGTCTTTTAACAAACCTCTTTGTTCTCTAAGCATTTTTCTTATTGAGAATTTTGCAAANTCTACATTATCAGCTTTNGTNGTTGAAACAATGATATTGCTTATTCCATAAAGTTGNCCTTTNTAGTCCCATCTATTTAGTGATGTATAAGGTATGAGTATNAAGTCATCTTGGTCTCTGCCACCTGGAGTNANNCCTTTTTCGCTTAAATCTCCTATAACCCTAAAAGATATTCCATCGATTCTAATTTCNTTCCCAGTNGATTTTTCGGCACCAAAAAATCTTTTNTGAACTGAGGCTCCCAATACGCAAACCTTTGCACCATCAATTACGTCAATGCTGTTAATAAAAGAACCCTCAAGTGTTGGCCAGTCATTAATTGCAGCNAAATCTTCATTGCTNCCAACTACAGCNACAATTTGAACTATATCCCTATAGGAAACTTCATTTGAGGTTTTAACAATTGGAGANACAAATCCAACCGAAGGNATGGCTTTCATNAGAGTTAGTTCGTTCTGNGTGAAATCAGCNGCCTGACCTCTATAGACACCACTAGCCGTTCGTCCGATTGGNTTTAACACTATNGTCTTTGCACCTAGGCTNACGAGCTGTTGCTCAATTATTGTTTTTGCGCCATCAGTTATTGCAACAAGNATAATAACAGAAGTNATACCTATTACGATTCCTAATGAAGTCAGAATAGTNCTGGGCATATTTCTGAATAAATTATTTCTAGCTTCTTTAATNTTATCTAAGATGTAAGTTAAACGCATTTTTTTTANACTATTCTTCCATCATGAATTTTAATAGTTTCCATTGCTTCTTTAGCAATAGTTTCATCGTGAGTNATAATAATTATAGTTTTTCCTGATTTATGAAGCTTCTTTAGNAGGNCTATTATATCTGCACTAGTTTTTGAATCTAAATTACCAGTTGGCTCATCAGCTAAAATAATATCAGGATTATTAATTAAAGATCTTGCAATAGCTACCCTTTGTTGNTGACCACCAGAAAGCTCATTTGGATAATGCTGAATTCTATTCCCTAAATCAACAAGCTCNAGACATTCTTTAGCTTTTTCTTCTCTTTCTTTTTTTTTAATNACATCTGAATAATGTAATGGCATTTGTACGTTTTCAAATGCTGTATGGCGNGACAATAGATTAAAGCTTTGAAAAATAAATCCAATTGATTTATTTCTAAGCATAGATAGGTCNTCATTTGATTTAGATTTTATATCTGCGCCAAGGAGAGAGTATCTACCTGTTGTAGCTCTGTCTAAGCAGGCAATAATATTAAGCAAAGTTGTCTTACCTGAACCAGATGGACCAACAATAGAAATAAGGTCGCCTTGATAAATTTGCAAATCTATGTCGAAAAGNACTTGGAGCTTAGTTTTCCCAGTTGTATATATTTTATTTATACTTTCAAGTTCAATTATTGTTTTATTNCTCATTCTATTAATATCTTTTNGGCTGAGGCAAAGCAAAGCCNTTCTTCTTCTTCTTTTCAGTTAGAACAGCGCCTACAACAATTAGATCGTCTTTAGATATAGGAGCATTNTCTAGTAATTCAATATACTGATTNTCTTTTATTCCTGTTTCTACTGGTATTGCTGAGATTGAATTGTCTTCATTTGCNATCCATANTATTAANGTTGTTGCATTATCNGGCGGAGGAAGCTTGACTCTTACGCTCTTNGGTGGAACAAATCTGAGAGCAGATCTAGGAATTCGTTTTATATTTGTTTTAGTTTGAATTTTAATTTCTGCGTCAACACTTAATCCNGATTTAAGTCCCGCATCGTTNTCATTAATTCTAGCAATGAGCTCGTAGAAAACAGGAGATTTNTTTGTATGTGGCTTTAAATTTATTGGTTCGATTATTTTTACAATCTCCCCTGTAAATTCTCTTTCAGCATATGAGTCGACTTTAAAAACAACTTGTTGGCCAACTTTGACTTTTGAAATATCTCGACCATCTATGCTTAAATTAAGATTNAAACCTTCAGATCCTGATGAAATAGTAAAGAACCATACATTGATTCCCANCTTAACNCTACCTCNACTAACATTTTCTTCAGTTATACCTGGATCCATATAATCTATTCGACCCTTTATAGGAGAGANTATTTTTGTATCNTGGATNGATGCTTCAAATTTTTTCAATTGAAGTTTTGCAGCATCTAAATCAATTTTAATTCTTCCTGACTCGTTAGCACTCTCTTGGTACTCAGCTTTAGGAATAAAACCTTTTTCCCATAATTCTTTATCATTTTTAGTTTTAAGAATTTTTTGATTAAAAGCTGTCTCTAATATTGAGACTTCTCTAATTTTATTTTCAATNTCAGTCTTTAAGATTCCTGAATCCATCTCAAGGAGAACTTGCCCTTCTTCAACNAAATCACCATATTTAACATTTAGCTTCTTCAATGGTAAGTCTATTTTGGAGTANACTTTAGCCTCTTTCTTTGGAACAACTTTTCCAGAAGTCTTAACAAATTCACTNATTTCACCAATTGTNGGTTTTGTAGTTAATAATCTGTATTTTTCATTANTGCTAGAAGAAGAGGNGTCGCCTGTAAATTTATTCCANGCTAGGAATGCAACTAGAATAATAGCAACAATATATCTAATTGACCATATAAAGTTTAAAACTNTCCTTAATTTCTGCTTTAAGCTTTCTATANAATCTTTATTTTTTGTTGAAAAATCTTTTGTCGAATCTATTGCACGGAAAGTTAAAGGCTTTANTTTGTTAACAATTATTTTAAATTCTCTTTTTAAAGGTCCTAGTTTTGATAAAANAANCTCTAAAACTTTATAAAATTTTTCAACAATATGGCTAGCTTTAAATTTAGGCTTTTTATTCGAGTTTTTTTTCATTGTCTTAAATCAAATCCNGTAGCTTTCTCAATCCTTGCAACTCTAATTAGGTAATCATAAATCGCATTCTCATATGTTACCTTNTGTTTTTTGTATAAATCTTCGGCTTCTAATAGTTCAACTTCTGAAGCCTCACCATTATTATACTTAGATTTAAGGTATTGAAAATGGGAAGAAGAAGCCTTATATGCTTTATCATATACTCCAATCTTATAAAAAGATGTGTCTGCATCTATNACAGCAAGCTTAATTTTNGAAGTTATNGTCTGCTTCATNAGCCTTAATTTGGTCATTTGAGCACGTAAATTTGCTTTNTGACTTCTTATTTCGTGATATGTTTTTCCNCCANTAAAGATTTCCCACGTAGCACCNAGNCCACCNATTAGATCATTATCTTTGTCTTCCTCTGCNACACCTTTACCTTCAAAACGATATGCAGCTCTTGCTACTAGGTTCGGAAGAAAGTCTCTNTATATTGCNGCGATANTTGTTTTTGTTGACATGATTTGCATTTCCAAAGCCTTAATTTCATAAAACTGATTTATATGAGAGTCTGTTATTAAANTAGAGTCCAATTCTATTTTTTCATATTTTAACTCGGAAGAGTATGTGACATTTTCGGGTTTGACAATTCCAAGTAATATNAAAAACTCCTCTTCTAATTTTTGCATTCTTCCTCTAGTTTGAATTATTTTCAACTCATTCTTTCCTAATGCGATACTTGCTTCCGCTAGTTCTAAAGAAGAAATCCTACCTGCATCTAGAAATGCTTTTGATTGCTCAACNTTTTTNAATAAAGTTTTCTCTTCTTGAGTGTAATGTTCCATTAGATTTCTTGCTTTTATAATTCTATAAAATTTTTCACTCACTTCGACGAAAATCTCATGCTTTCTACCTTGCTTTNTNTAGTAAAGAGCTTTTATCATGTACTTTCCAGCATTTATTCTCTTGCTTAATTTACCAAAATCAAAAATAAGTTGATCGACAGTTATAGCAGAGCTACGNCCATAAAATGGATAAATAGCAGAAGCTGAAACTTGTGGAAAGAATCTTGCAGTATATTGTTTTTTAGTTGATTCTCTAGCNTCTAGCTCATCATTCAAGTAAGTAAGCTCATAGTTNTTTTCCTCTGCAATCTGAAGGGCACTATCTAATGTAAGATTAGGNAGNTCCATAGACCATACAGAACTAGCTGTTAATATATAAATNATGAAAAAAAGGCATGTAAAACGAGTCATTTTAATAGTTACATTATATCATGCGTAATAAATTTGGTATATATGTTCATATTCCTTATTGCGAATCAATATGTCCTTTCTGTAANTTTAACGTTTATCTCTCAAAGAATGCAAGATACGATGATTTAACTTCTNTATTACTTAAAGATTTGGAGAATAATTTAAACTTGTTTAGGGATAAAGAGTTAGTGAGNATTCATTTTGGTGGAGGAACTCCCTCGTTAATGCCNCTAAATTATATNGAACAAGTTATTAGTANAATTTATAAGATGTTTAAAGTTAGCAATAAATGTGAAATAGCTTTAGAAGTTAACCCTTANGAGTCTGAATATCATAANACTAAAAGCCTATNAAATTTGGGTATAAATAGGTTGAGTGTTGGAATGCAGTCNTTTAGTGATGAGAAGCTTAAATTGCTCGGTAGAAAGTCAACTAGAGAAACTAATATAGAATTTGCNAGTAAAATTACCAATTCTCAAATAAGTAATATTAATTTCGATTTTATTTTTGGAGTAAACAATGAAGCTTTAAATTCTTGGGAAGACGATTTGTCTTATGCGCTTAATTTTGATATTTCTCATGTTTCAACTTATTTGTTAACGATTGAAGAATCTACCCCTTTTTGGATGTTAAGGGATAGGGGTGAAATCAAAGAAGTGTCTGATGAAACTTTTTTAGAAATGACAAAACTTTCAAAAGAAATTCTGAGTAAATCTGGAATTAATCAATATGAGATATCAAATTTTTCCAAGGAATCTTTTGAGTCAACACATAACTTACTTTATTGGGAGAGCGACTCATATCTAGGTATAGGACCAGGTGCTCATTCTTCTTTAATTGATTTTGATATGAAAATTTATAGAAGATGGATTAACCCGAACTCCATGAGGGATTATGAAGTTTTTTTAAGTAATAATCTTTCTAATTCGGATAGTAGCCTATGTACACTAGACGACTACATCAAAGACTCTATAATAATGGGGCTTAGGTTATCGTCTGGTTTAGACTTTGATAAACCAAGGAAAATAAAGAATTTTAGTTTTAATGATAAAGTAATTGGCATGCTATTAGAAGAAGACCTAATTGAAAACACTCGCTCAAATTGTAAATTGACCAGCAAAGGCCTTAATGTTTCCAATGAGGTTATATTTAGGTTGATTGATGGGCTTCAGTTCATGGATACTTAATAATTCGAGAGTTAATGTAGTAAGATCCATTTTTACTAGTAATAGCTTTGGCAATTTGGTGAAGAGCAGGGCGTGAAAATTTCGCTTCATATTTACCATTTTTTACACTGCAATAAGGAATATTCTCTTTAAAAATAAGAGTGTCAATATTCAATGATTCACAAGAGAAATCATTAAGGTTTAATAAAATTCTATTGTCCTCTGATATATCAATGGATTTAACAATATATGGTTTATCCTCAAAATTAACATAGGCTCTTGAATTATTCTCTTCGACATAAAATAATCCTTGCTCATCTCTCTTTAAGTTTTGGTAATTAAAATTATATATTCTTTTATGAGTGATAGGCTTTGAATCCTGAAACCAATTGCAATCTTTATCAACAAAGAATCTAAATTTTATTTCGTTCATGGAGCTAGAATCCTACTCTTCCATATATTTTTAGTTTTTTTAAACTCTAGTCTATCATGCAGCCTATATGGGCCACCTTGCCAGAATTCAAACAAGCTAGGATTAAGCTCGTATCCTGTCCAATTTACAGGNAAAGGCACNTTAGNATNCTTAAATCTTTTTTTGTTGCTAAAGAACTTTTTCTTTAGNTGACTGTANGATNCTATCTCTGAACTTTGATNTGATGTTAGTGCGCCAATTTGGCTTTCANATGGTCTAGTATAAAAATACTTCTTAACATCATCAATTTTTANCTCAACAAGGCTCCCNTCTATTCGAACTTGCTTACCTATTTCTTTCCACCAGAACAANATACTAGCAAACTTATTTNCTTTAATATCTCTACCTTTCTTNCTGCTTTTNTTAGTGAAAAAAAGAAATTTTTCGTCAAACTCCTTTAGNAGCATCATTCTAGATATAGGCTTGTTTTTGTATGAGGTANATAAAGCAAAAGCATTCGGTTCTGAAACTTCCTTTTGGGCTAGCTTGTACCAATTTTTAAATATTNTAAATGGGTNATTGTCTCTTTTAGTGAAACCTCTTGATTTGCTATACTCNTTCCTTGTTGAATTAATNTTCATATTATTTAAAAGTAACTAAGAACCTAGTATATTGTCCAATGCTTTATTTAAATCCGTNTTAAAAAACTCATATTTTGCATGCATCAGTTTCTTAGGTTTNANGGATTGATCTACAAGAACAAGCTCTTCAACTAATTCTTTTAGAAATAGCTTNGGTAAAATTGCTGGAATCTTTAAGGTAAAATTCCAACCAAACTTCCTAGCNACAGTTGAAAAGAAATATTTNGANTTAATAGGGTTAGGGCTAACAGCATTGACTGGTCCATCAATGGTCTTATTGCNAAACGAGAATCCAATTATTCTTAAAATGTCTTCTAANGAAANCCAGTTTAAATAATTTTCCCCATTGCCAANATATCCNGGNAGTCCTAATTTGAAAGGAGTNTTTATAGACCCAATTATNCCTCCTTTATAAGATAGAACATTTCCAATTCTTAGGTGAATATTCCTTTTNGTTAAATCTCGAAACTTATNCTGCTCTTTNTCCCAAAGATTTGTCGTTAAGGCCAAAAACCCTTTNCCTGTGGGGTGCCCTTCATCAATATCTATACCCGGATTAGATCCGTAAAAACCAATAGCGGAGGAATGAATACAACAATCAAAATTNAGGTTGCTCTTCACGGCCAANNTATANAGGCTTCGNGTGCTTTGGATTCTACTGNTACTTATCTTCNTTTTNTTGCTCTNTGTCCATAGTCCTAGAATATTTTCACCAGCAAGATTNATTAAGAACTTNATTTTNTTTGATATACTTTTAGGTAGCTCNAGAGTGTTTTTATGATAAGGGTTCCACTTGATAGTAAGAATATCATCAGAATCATTGACATATTCTTCNATTACTGGCGCGTTAACNGAGCTTTTNGAATACTTCAAGAATATGATTTTATANCCTANTGAGTTGAGATANGACATTAAGGATTGGCCTATTGCGCCTGTTGCTCCCGTCATTAAAACATAGTTCTTATTAGTGTTTTCTATCTTATTTTTTAAATCATGTTCCAGAATCATGCTTCTATAATTAAATGATTTTTTAATCTTATTGACTATAAATTCATTTAATTTCTTAATGTTTATCCAAGAAGAAAAAGAAATTTCATCTTTGATAAGAGTCGAAGCACTATTCAGCTCTTCGAATACGTGTTTGTGCTTCCAGGATTTAAATGGACCCTTTAGCATTTCATCGTAAAACGATTCATTTTCTATATATTTACTATGCTTAATAACCCATTTTAATTTTATGAAAGGGATAATCTCTTGGATCAAAGTAAGCTTACCATCCTGGAGAAAATTGTTGGTTTGAGTTGAACGATTCTTGATAAGTATATTGTCCCAAGNNGGAGTGATTCTTTCTAGNGCCANNATNTTTTTNTGCCAANCAAANACATCTTTGACTGGNGAATCATAANCTTTAGAAAAANTAAANTTTGGCATTGNTANAATAGTAAAAGATTTCTTGTATTTCTTCTAATTTTTTTTGTTTTAATAATTTTTTTAGTNTTATCATNAGAAAACTTANNAATNCTCAAGCGNTTTTTAANTAAANAGTTTTTTAANTCTGATGGNTTATCNTCAATATGAAATGTCATNATTCNCCCTAATTAATAAAACCACCCAAGAAATCNCCAGAGGTCCTTTTAATTTTTTTTAAAGCTTTTTTCTCAATCTGNCTTATCCTCTCNCTNGTTAAGTTAAATTTCTTACCAATTTCATCNAATGTTAAGATTTGTGAGTNATCGATACCAAACCGTAAATTAATTATTTCTCTTTCTCTTTCATCGAGACAAAGGAGAATTTTAGANATTTNTTCTTTNAGNAATCTCTGATCTGAAACTTCATCTTGCAGCNNGTTATCATCCTCNAGAAAATCTTTGAAGCANGTTTGATCTTGGTTNGATATAGGNGCNTCTAANGATAAAGTATCTGAGCCTGAATCAAGTATTTGTTTTATAGCCTCAACTGGCAANCCTACNACTTCTGCAATTTCNAAAATTTCAGGTTTTCTNTTCAGCTTAGATTCGAGTTCTTTNTTTGCTTTAAAAACNTTNGCAGATTTTTCAAGTATATAAACTGGAACCTTAATGGACCTAGCTTGNTCCATAATGCTNCTNGAGATTGACTGATTAATCCACCAAGCAGCATAAGTAGAAAATTTAAAACCNTTAGTATGNTCGAATTTTTTTACTGCACGCATTAANCCTACATTTCCATCTTGAATTAAATCATTAAGCNNAATACCACGATTNGAATATTTTTTAGCTATGCTCACAACGAGCCNGAGATTTGCTTTNGTAAAAGAATGGAAAAATTGATCTCTTTTAAACTCTAGNGCTTTAATAAAACTCTTTATTTTATTTTCATCTTTAGGCTNACATTTTNTAAGCTTCTTNTTAAATGAANCAATCTGGTCTTCACATGATTTTAATTGCGATGCTAANATNTTCTCNTCNTTTCTAGATAAAAGAGGAGTTATTAANGCTTTNGAAAAATACTCATTAAGAGAATCNTATTCGCTNANNGAATTATCTTTAGAAGTACTTANATATTTATTCTTNGAAGCAAGGAANGAGTTTGAAGTTGAATTAGAAGNTTTANGATTATTTTTCANNATNANCACCTCNTAGNATTATTATAGGATATGTCTGTNATTTGTCNAGTNTTTTTNNTTAAAATAGATATAAATCTNGACAAATTCCTCAAANNCATTGACAAAAAAGGAGAAAACCTTATTATAAAAAGTGTGAATGGTAACAATTATCCAATTNGAGTTGTNTCTAAAATTACTGGTTTAACTCCNGACCAAATTAGAAAATGGGAAGAAAGATANTCCATCCTAAATATAAACAGGTCTTCNCGNGGTAGNAGAAGGTTTACAGATAAAGATCTTGAACTTCTTCAACTAATGCTTCAGGCAAAAAAAATAGGCTATTCTCTTCAAGAAATCGGTGAATTGAATGTCNCAGGGCTGCGNGAAATTGTTAACAATTTNCAGTCTGAGGACAANGTTCAATACCCNGAGTTAGAACAACTAAATAATTTAACAAGACCTTTCTTTGATACTTGCATNAGTTCAATNAAANATTACAACATAACTAAGCTTGAAAAAGCTATTTATGATGTGGCATTAGAGATTGGCGCAGTTTTTGTTATACACAAGTTTATGNTTCCTTTTATAAAGCACGTAGGAAGACTATGGAAAAATAAAAAGATTACAAAGTCACAAGAGCGTTTCGCAAATGCGGTTATAAGAAATTATTTAGAAAATTATCGTTCTTCTTTTAAAAGCTTTAATAGNGAAAATCCAGTAGCTTTAATTGCTACTCCTAAGGGNCAAAAAGCTGAACTGGGGTGTCTAGTTAATTCCTGCTTATCTGCNTCTACTGGNTGGAACAATATTTACTTAGGNGCCAATATTGATTCNNATGATATTGTTGAAGCCGCGACTTTATCTAATGCATCTTGTTTGATTCTAAGCATTCTTTATCCTCTTGATGATAACACTCTACCTATTGAGTTAAAAAATATAAGGAAAGGACTTGGCGATAATGCCGTTATTTTGATTAATGGTAAACGTTCAAATCTATACTATGAGGTATATAAGGATATTAATGCAAAAGTTGCTTATGATTTATTCTCTATGCCAAGCTTGCTCACCGATATTAGATCAGACCTATAATTTTACAAAAAAAGACAAAAACAACTTTAGAATTTAATTGTTTTTGCCTTTTTAAATTTTTGTGAAAATAAAATATCTATTTTTTATAAAGTTTTAAGATCACTGGCTTTTTCTTTACCTTTCTCTGAAACTACTTCAAATGAAACTGCATCACCTTCATTTAGGTTTCCAATTCCAGCAGCTTCCAAGGCTGAAATGTGAACAAAGACATCTTTGCTCCCATCTTCAGGTTCTATAAATCCATAACCTTTTTGTG
>NZWJ02000004.1 GCA_002701925.2 bacterium | reverse complement strand
AAATAGAGGAGCTTTTTAATAATAAATTTGGGGAAGAATCATGAGTCAGGAAAAAATTGGTATTTCGATATCACCAGGTTTCTCTACGGGAACCGCTCTACTGATTAACCAGGCTAAAACACTAGTTGAACGAAGAAAAATTAAGCGCAAAGAAATAATACAAGAAATTAATAGATTTCAAAAGGCTGTTGAAATTTCAAAAGAAGAAGTTAGTGCTATTAGGCTTGAAAAAGATAGTAGCTACAAAATAGAGCATATTGAGATTCTAGATTTTAATATACTAATTCTAGAAGATGAAATACTAGCTGGAGAAGTAATAGATACAATCAGAAGAAAGCTCATAAATGCAGAGTGGGCGCTAAATAAAGTACTAACAAATAAGAGTAAAGAGTTTGCAACAGTTAAGGACTTATATATGCAAGAAAGACTTGCTGATTTTTACTACATTGCTGAGAGAATAACGAAAAACCTCCGTGGAAATAATGATAATATTGCAGAAATTAAAAACAACACAATAATAGTAGCTCATGACCTTTCACCAATAGATGCTTTAAAATATTGCAGAACTGGAAAAATAAAAGGAATTCTAACCGACTTAGGAGGTACTACCTCTCATACTGCAATTATTGCAAGATCAATGGGGATACCAACCATTATGTCTTTAATTAATATCAGTACCAGTATAGAGCCAGGCCAGAAGATATATGTTGATGGGTATAAAGGAATAGTAAAATGGAAAGTTAATAAAACAGAAAAGACTGAGCTCGAAGACCTTAGAAGTAAATATAGTTTGTTACAAGAAAATTTATTTGAATTTTCAAAATTAAGTGGAGAAACAAAAGATAATAAAATAATTTCAATTAAAGCTAATATTGAAATACCTTCTGAAGTAAAGATGGCTCATAAATACGGTGCTGAAGGAATTGGTATGTATAGAACTGAGTTTTTGTTCACAAGGAAAGAACAATTCCCAACTTTGGATGAACAAACTCATGACTATAAAGAATTATTTCAANANAACCTATTTAATGAAGTAACAATAAGNACACTCGATATAGGTGGTGANAAGATTCATGATTACTATCACCAAGAAAATAATCCCGCTTTAGGTTTNAGGGGAATCAGATATTCACTNGCNAATAAAGAAGTCTTTGAAACCCAACTTAGGGCTATNTTGANCGTTGTTGAAGAAGAAAACAAAAAAATTCGGATACTCNTNCCTATGNTTTCAACAATCANTGAGNTTGATACNAGCATAGAAATTATAAACACACTNAAGCAATCTATTGTAAAGAACCACGATAACGTTCTAATTGGCGTTGTCATAGAAACGCCCTCAGCNGCTTTCTTAGTTAAAGAGATATCTGAAAAGATTGACTTNATAAGTATAGGNACAAATGACTTGATACAATATACTCTAGCNGCAGACAGGACTAATGAGAANCTAGACTCCATAANTTCGCCTTTTCAACCATCAGTTTTGAGGATGCTAGATTTTATAATTAAGAATGTNCCAAAAGACAAATATGTTTCTGTATGCGGTGAAATGGCTAATGATATCAATTGCTTACCAATCTTNGTTGGACTAGGTGTTAATGAACTCAGCATGAATTATTACTCTATACCCAAAATCAAGAGTGTGCTTCATAGCCTAGCATTTAATGAATGTAAAAATGCTTTTAATAAGTCTCTAGAACAAACAAGTCCATTTAAAGTTAAGGAAGTTCTGTCTGAGCTTATTACTAATGATGAGTTTTAATGCCCGCTTATGAGGATTTGAACCCCAATTACTTGATCCGAAGTCAAGTGTGTTATCCATTACACTATAAGCGGAATATTTATATTTTATCATTAATGGTTAAAATTAATTAATGAAAAGAAAACTTTTTGTCGATAAATCTTGTCTAATGTGTGATTCCTTTGGGAAATATATTGAGTTAAAAAAAGGAAAGAATATAAAAGTTTTAAACATAGAAGAGATTGAAGAAGAATTAGAAATTGATGGAATGGTGTATAAGTCTGATAATGATTCTTATTATGGTGTTGAAGCTTTGATAGAAGTAATTAAAGATATAAAGGAATTAAATTACATATACAAAGTACTCTTAATTACTCCAAAGAGGTTAAGAAGATTCTTGTATAGTAAGCTTTCTGGTAACAGAGAAATAGTAAGCAAATTATTTAAGATAATCAAACCAAAATCTTAGTCTATTTTTTTGTGGATTATAGGATTCTAACTTCTTTATATTAGCAGAAGACAATTTCCTTTTATTGCTAGAAGTAGAATGAAAATATATATGGGATTTAAATACATCCTCAGACTCCCTTGCTTTGAGAATATTTTGAGCAACAAAATAAACACTTTTTCTATAAATCATGACTCGAGGGTATGTTTTATATTTCTTAATATAATGACCCATCTCTAGTTTTAATGATTTTTTTATGACTAGAACAGACTCGCCACAATATAGTAGTTGGTCAGGATTCATAGGTGTTTCAATCTTTGCTAAATTCATCTTCTTGATATAGTGATTAATTATTGAGTCCTCACTATAATAAGAAACTAAGTCATCATACCCATGGCTCCATAAAGCCTGAGAAATCTTAGTTGTTAATTTATACTTAGCAAAATTGAGCCCTAGATACTTTTCAAATTTAGATACTATTCTCTCAACATAATTAATTAACTTATCTTTATTATCTGAAGAACATATTAAACCATGGTTTTCAAGGAAAAGAGCTGAATATTCGCTAGTTTTAATTTTGTTCAATGAAGGTAATATGGTTCTTATTATCTCAGTAGCTAAGGCAATACCTGGTGTCTTATATTTTATATAAAATATATTTTCTTTTTCTATTTCATGTGAAAATAAATTTTTAAATATAGACCTGGAATCCTTGTCAACAGAGACAACATTGCATGCAACAGGATGTATATGAATTGTATACTTTTTAAGCAAAGAATGAGTGAAGGTCTCAATAGATGGGGCATTCCCATTAATAATAGACTTTTTTAGTACTCTAAAAGATTCTTGTTCGACTTTCTCAGTTATTTTTTTATCTTTAGTCTTAAAAAGAAATTTAATTAGTTCATCATTTCTGAGAATAGAAAAACCATTTGTATTCCCCACCTCTGCCATGGAATAACCACTTGATTTGATAAACATTCTATTCTCATCTTTAACTGATGAATTACCCCCAGAAGCTTGAATAAGATCAAACCTTTGACCGAAATATTTTGAAATCCCTATAAATTCACTTATGAATTTTGAATCTTTTTTAACCATCTCATATTCACTTTGTGCCAAGCAAAGGTCTTTGATATCCCTTCATCAATATTTATTTTTGGTTCCCACCCAATCAACTTCTTTGTCATTCTAATGTTTGCTGAAGTGTAAAAGACATCTTCTGGTGTAGAAGGTTTTTTGTCTATCTTTAAATGTGATCCAGAAATTTGATTAATTGTATCTATTAAATAATTAACAGAAACAGGATTGTTGTTGCCTAAATTAAGATAATTTAAGCCTTTAAGGTTCTTGGCTTTACTTATTCCCTTCACAATATCATCAATATAAGTAAAGTCTCTCTTCTGATTTCCAGTACCGAATAAATTGATTTTGTTGGAATTAATTGCAGCTTGGATAAATATAAAAGGGCTCATGTCTGGTCTTCCGGCAGGTCCATAAACAGTAAAAAACCTCAAAATAGAAATATTTTGTTTATATAAATTATAATATGCATGTAATAAGACTTCTGAAGCCTTCTTAGATGCTGCATAGTTTGACAATGGCTTGCTTGTTTCACTTCCAATCATAAAATCTTTTTCCTTACTATTTCCATATACACTTGATGTTGAGGCATGAACAAAAGAGCTTGCCGAGTATGTTTTAGCGAGAGAAACAAGATTTAGTGTACCCATCACGTTTGATTCATAATAGCGCTTGGGATTCAAAGTAGACTTCCTTACTCCTGTCCCTGCAGCAAGATTAAAAACTGCATTCAACTTTCTTCTCTTAAAGTTCTTTTCGAAGTATTTTGATAGTTGATTGGGGGATGAAATATCCACTTTATCAAAATGAAAATTCTTGTTCTCTAATAAATTAAGATTTCTCCACTTCTTAATTCTCGGATCATAATTATTGTTAAGGTTGTCGATACCGAATACATTATATCCTTTCTTTAAATAAAAGTTTGAAAGATGAAAACCGATAAAGCCTGCAGATCCAGTAATCAAAATATTTTTCATAATTTATAAGATACTTTACCTAGTTTGTCCTATTTTTGAAAACCCACAACCTTTGACCAAAATATCCAATTGTTACAGATACAAATAAAGCTGCAATATACGCAAGATCAATGTCCTCTAGAATTCTAAAAGCTAAATTATTTACAGACACATTGACTATTATAGCAACCAGGTATAGAGCCATATATCGTTTCAAGTCTTCAAAAAAAGTACCATTAGATTTGAAAGTCCATATCCTATTTAAATTAAAAGATATATTAACTCCCACAAATGTTGCGCAAAGCTTAGCTAAATCCATACCTATAATACCTAATAAGTAGTTATAAAGTCCATAATCTCCAGCCAGAGCCAATAAGCCTACTCCTGCCCATTTATATGTCTTAGGATCTTTTAAAAGTGATATTATATAAAGTATAAATTTAAGCATTTAATTCAGATGGATAATAAATTTAATTGATTGATTAGTCAAACTATAATAATGTTAAATAAGTCAATATTATATAGAACAATGATGCAGTTTTTAAAAAANATCAATTTAGATAAATACGAAAATATTATATTCGTNCTTACNTTTCTCTNTTTATTATATTCTATTATTTCAAATAGNTTCTTTGACTCNTTCGGTTTCTTGTCAACTGACTCTACTCATTTTCTCAAGCTAGCCCAATCACTTAAAGAAGATAACGGGTTTTATGTCTTCTCTTGGACTAACAGTGGANCCAAGAACTTTTTTAGTATGTGGCCAATAGGTTACCCATTCTTAATATATTCAATCTCNGAGATACTNAATATCGGAGTTTTTTGGTCTTCAAAATTTGCAAATGTCNTATGTATNCTATCAATTTTATTTTTACTNAAGAAAAATATTANAAGNGGGTTCTCTTTTGCANCTTTAATATTGCTATCAGGAAGTTTTATAAATATTTTTTCATACACTTANACAGAAAANCTCTTTGCTTTAGGTCTAATACTTTATGTTTTTAATACNAGCGAATTAGAAACTANTCCAACAAAAAGANNNCTNTTNTCCTCTATTTTAGCTTTTATTATCGTATTTTCATCAAGATATATTGGGGGATTTCTANTCTTATACAATNNCCTCATGATTTTTAATTCAATTAAGAAAGGAAAAAGTATNAAATATCTAACAATTCTCNTAATTTGTTCATCAACATATGTTTTGATTTATTTGTATACAAATAAGTATCTAACAGGCNACTTTACTTACCCACATGCATACTTAACGTATGAGNCTTGGTATGAAATCACTTTACATTTNATTAANAAGATTCTTGAAGAATTAAATCTCATAATGGCAAGCGTTAGATTTAATAGCTANCCACTAATGGCTATATTCTCTTCACTAATATCAGCTATTTTCTTTTATTACGTGAGTATTTATTTGAATAAAAATAAAGTTATTAATCAAAGACTAAGTGGTTTAGCAAAAAAATTCTTTATATTAGGCGGGATGTACATAGGTATTGTTATAATATGGAGAATAACTATATGGTTCTCTCCTTTTTCTTATAGAATTCTATTTCCCTCAACCATCTTGCTATTGTTAGGATTAATATTCAAAATTCTTAGCAAGACCAAATCTTTTAATTCTGATTTTAAAAGGCTTTATTTAGTCCTATTCATAATTAGCTCAATTTCTTTTTCTTTCAACGTACTATACAAACAGCACAAATTCAAAGGTATGACTTATAACCAAAATATTAATATAATTCTAGATAAATATAAGAAGGTAGAAAAAGGTAGTTATTTAATATTTGGCGAAAGGCAGTTGGACTACTTAAGAACTGACATTGTCCCGCTAAAACCATACTACCTTCCTCTATTTAGTAAAGCAGAAACGATAAATGAATTTAATTACAGAATTAGAGACCTTGGCCCGATTTACTTCAATATACCTTCACTGTGCACTAAGCCTTATTCAACAATATCCGGTGACAGAGATCTCAATTGCATATCGTTAAATCACAAGATACATCATTTCGATAAAGATATAATCTCCTATATAAAGAAAAACAATAAAATAAAACTATTTAGGGTTAAAAATATCAAATGATATATGAAGAGCTTAAGAATAGAATAATCAAGAACTTTAAAATCATAGGTAGTGGTAAGATTTTGGGAGGCATTCTTTCTGCCTTGACACTTCTAATTATTGGGAGGTTTTTAGGTGTTAAGGAATTTGGAATTTTCTCCATTGTAATCTCTATTGTCGAAATATTAAATATTATTTTTAGTTTAAGAGTTTGGGATACAAGCGTAAAATTTATAGGCGAGAACATTGCAAGCAAGAACTTAGCTTCGAAATATTTGTCTTACTCTTTTATATTATCTTCAACATCCTCAATCTTTTCTTACTTTGCAATACTCATTCTGACATTACTCCTACCGATTGAATCCCTTGATATAAGTGAAGATATTAAAAAGTTTATTCTAATATATTCTTTTGCTGTTTTATTTATTTCATCTAATGAAACAATAGATGGAATACTAAGAACATTCGATAGATACAAAGAAATCTTTAAAATTAATGTCTTTACTAATTTATTCAGATTCTGCCTAATTTTATTTCTATTACTATCTAATTCTATAAATATTAGTTACTGCCTGAGTCTTTATGTACTAACTTACTTCTTTGGACTTCTTTTAAGGTTTTTTATTCTTTCAAATGTGATGAAAAATAATGAAATTAAGATTAATTTCTTAGATCTTCCTGAAAAAAGAGAAAAAATTAATTTTATTAAATTCATGTTAAATGCCCATTTTTCAAACATACTTAATCTTGCGAATGATAAAAATCTTGGTGTAGTTGTAGTTGGTTTCATTGCAGGCCCCTTTTACGCTGGTCTCTATCGTGCAGCTAGGGCAATTGTAAAAATAATAAGAAGAATAATGGATCCTGTTTTGGAAATAGTCTTTCCAGAGTTAGTTAAATTGGAAGCTGAAAAAGATTTCAAAAATTATAAAAAAATAATTGTTGATTCTACAAAATTAGTTTCAATCTCTTCTATAATAATAGGCTTAACCATTTTTATTTTTGCCCCGAATATAATATCAATATTTTTCGGAGAACAATTTCTAGATTCTGAATCTGCACTAAAGATACTCATTTTTGCTATGATTGCTCATAATGCTAGCTACTGGGTTAATCCATCGATGCTTTCTCTTGGCAGACCAGATTATCTTAGTCTCTTAACTATTATCACGACTACTGTTTACTGTATATCTTTGTATTTTATGGTTGAACCTTTAAAAGCTGACGGTGCCGCAGCATCACTAGCAATTAGGAACTTAGCAACTTTAATATTAGGTACCTATCTTTATACTAAAGTCATAGCAAATAAGAGTTAAAGTTTACTTTGGGGTTGGTTTAGTTGAAGTATTTGAAAATGGTTGTTCTAATGTTTTATAGTGCTTATTATCCCACAAATCTTGTATTTTATTAATCTCATCAGCTGACAAAGGAGTCTTCTCTGTCGCTGCAGTAAATTCATCTATTTCATCATGGTTTGTAAAATTTGGGAGAACAGTACAAATGCTAGGAACAGAAAGTGGAAAAAGTATTGCTGATTGTCCAATGGTCCTTTCATTGTCCTCATAAAGAAAAGCAAAATCATCTCTTGCGTCCAATCCGGATTCCATCCACTTTTGTCTTCTGTGGCTCCTGTGATCATCCTTAGAATAAACCTTATCTTTATTAAAGCTTCCGTCCATAATACCTGATGCATGTGGAACTCTAGAAATTAGTCCGGTGGAAGTATCTTTTGCCTTACCAAATAAGGACTTAGAAGGTTCTTGCTCCAATAGATTGTAAATAATCTGAAGACCAATAGGTTCGTGGTTCATTGAATCAAGACCTTCCTCTAACCATCCAATATCTGGCCCAAGGGCCATGGCAAATGATCGAATCTTTCCCTCTTCTTTTAATTTATGCAAGGTCTCAATTACTTCTTCGTTATTAATAAAATCTAAGCGTGGATTATGCATTTGATATATATCAATGTAGTCAGTATTTAATCTTCTAAGGCTTTGCTCACATGAATATCTAATATCTTTAGAGGTAAACTTCTGGGGCATCTCTGTATGGCCTTTCCTTTCTCCTGAATTTGAATAAATGTCATATCCAAACTTGGTAGCATAAATTCTTTTATCTCTAGAAGAAGGAAAAGCTTTTGGCAACAATTCTTCTCCATATCCTTGCCCATATATATCTGCAGTATCGAAAAAATTGATTCCATTATCGAAAGCATGTTGCAACAAGGAAACAGAGAGTTTTTCCTCTGTCACACCCCACCATTTAGTGGCAACGGACCACACACCGAATCCAACTTCAGAAACTTTTATATCTTTGTTTCTCGGAAAGTTTCTGTACCTCATAAACTTTCTTCCAGGAACTTTTCAGCATCTATTGCAGCCATACAACCGGAGCCTGCAGCAGTCACTGCTTGTTTGTAAATGCTATCTTGTACATCCCCAGATGCAAAAACTCCTTTNATATTTGTTTTAGAAGACTTACCTTCAGTAATCAANTANCCACTTGAGTCNATATCAAGTTTTCCCTGGAATAATTNCGTATTTGGATTGTGACCAATTGCAACAAAAATACCATCTGTNNCTACCTCAACGGTTTCNCCATCCTTAGTNTTGGTATATAAAAATTTATATATACCTCTTTCTTCGTCNCCTAGAAATTCTTGTACTTCGGCATTCCATATAAATTTAATCTTTGGGTTCTTCAAGGCTCTATCAGCCATTATTTTAGATGCTCTTAANGAATCTCTTCTATGGACAACAGTAACTTTCGAAGCAAATTTNGTTAAGAAAATTGCTTCCTCCATNGCACTATCTCCACCACCAATTACATGAATCTCTTTATCTTTATAAAAAAAACCATCGCANGTGGCACAGGTCGATAAACCTTTGCCTATAAATTCTTTTTCACCCTTGANATCCANTAGNTTAGCCGAAGCACCAGTTGAAATGATTATAGAATCAGCTTCAATTGNTTCTGAATTAGAAACTAAAGTATAAGGGTATGAAGAGAAATCTATCGAGTCTACTTGCTGNGTTATGCAAATTGCNCCAAATTTCTTTGCTTGTTCTCTAAGTAAGTCCATTAAGTTAGGTCCCATTATTCCTTCNGGAAAGCCTGGAAAATTCTCTACATCTGTTGTCATTGTTAGTTGGCCNCCTGCTTGATANCCCTCTAAAACCAATGGTTTCAGNTTGGCTCTAGCACAATAAATTGCAGCAGTTAGTCCTGCNGGTCCTGATCCTATAATAACNACTTTATTGTTTTTTGGATAATCCATATAATCCTTATTATAATAAATAAAAATTTAGTAAGTAATCAATAATATCTATTTTATACGAATAAGATAAGATAGAAAGAGGAATTATTTTAATAAATANATGAGTCAAATCTCCAAAGCAGAATTAGANACAACTTTTGGAAAAAAAGATTTTCTTTTTCTGTCTAAACAAAAAACTCTAATACAACTAAAAGGAAGTGAAACTATTAAATATTTNAATTCTATCTCATCAAATGAGATAAAATTTAATAACAACTTANAATCTATAAATACTCTAATGCTAACGAATAANGGAAGANTNCTTTTCGANATAAANATTTTTTTTNTTAGCAAAGATAATTTCTTTGTTGAATGTTATGTANAGCAAAAAAAAGAAATTATTGACTATCTTAAAAAATATAAGATGTCATATAAGATAGANATTATCGATCTCTCGAGCCTNTATCTTCTCTANAAAGGAACAAAAAATTNAGTCAATNATTGCTTAACATTTAATTCTCCNTTNGTGCTTGAAGACAANATTGTAAATTATATTGTCGATATAAATGAAGCTAATAAAATTAAAAATATACTTATAGATGAGGATGACTATATAAGATGGAAAATTCTAAATGGAATTCCNAGTTANCCAAATGAGTTAAATTCAAANATNATTCCAATAGAAGCAAATATGTGGACACCTATATCCTTTACCAAGGGGTGTTATATTGGCCAGGAGACAATAGCTAGGATTAGGTATAGAGGAAAAGTTAGGAAGACTCTTTNTTGTATAGAATTAGAAGGACATGCTTCAGAAGTACCCGATATTTATGACGCTAATGGAAATAGCATCGGAACNTTAACTAGCTCTTACTTTTCTTCAAATGAGGATAAAACTTATGCATTGGGTTTTATAAAAGATGAATATAATCTGGAAGGAAACAAAGTTAAAGTCTCATCTACTTTGGGGACTATAAATTTTAATAATTATAAAGAAGTCAACTTGGCATATCTAGAGGAATAATCATTCCGCAGACTTGTCAATTATTAAATTGATTTGATCTTCGAATTCCCTAATTCCTTCGATTGGAACGACAATGCTTGAACGACCACCACTCTGTTCAGTAATTCTCAAGTATTTACCCTTATGATTCTCTTTAAGGTCAAAGAAAAATCTTTTTGTTTGGATATCTACTTGAGAACTAAACAAATCTTTAGTCTGATTAGACTTATAATCTGACATAACCTACACCACGTTAAGCTTTTGGGTTCTCTATAACCATAGCAATACCCATTCCACCACCAACACATAGTGATACCAACCCTCTTTTAACTTTCCTTCTTTGCATCTCATGAAGAAGTTTTACAATTAAAACTGTTCCTGAAGCTCCAATTGGGTGCCCAAGAGCAACAGCTCCTCCATTTACATTTAACTTTTCAGCAGGGATAGGAAAATCACTTAATACAGCCAATGATTGAACAGCAAACGCTTCATTAAGTTCTACTAAATCAATATCATCGATTGTTAAGCCAGCTTTAGCTAAAGCTTTGGTCATTGCAGGAACAGGTCCTATACCCATAATTGAAGGTTCAACACCAGCCACTGCATATGAAATTACTTCTCCAATTGGATCAAGTCCCAGCTCTTTTGCTTTCTCATCCGAGGAAACAATCATGTAAGCGGCACCGTCATTAATTCCAGAAGCATTACCGGCAGTTACAGAGCCCTCTGAAGTGAATACGGGTTTAAGTCTACTTAAAGCAGCCATAGAAACTTCTCTAGGATGCTCATCTATATCAAAAACACCTTTCTTTAATTGAACAGGAACAATTTCTTTTTTAAAAGTTCCAGCTCTTTGAGCCTTCTTAGCTTTACCTTGGCTTTCAATTGCAAACTTATCTTGTTCTTCTCTAGAAATATTATATTTCTCAGCCAAGTTCTCAGCTGTCATACCCATATGATAATTATTGAAAATATCCCACAATCCGTCATAAACCATTCCATCTAAGACAGTATCTTTTGCTTCTAAAGCCATTCTATATCCATATCTTGCCTTCGGCATAATAAATGGCGCAAGATTCATATTTTCTATGCCACCAGCCAAAACAACGCCTGCATCTCCAGCTTTAATAGCTTGCGCAGCGTTAGCAACAGACTGAACACCAGAAGCACATACTCTGTTTAAAGAATATGCCGGAGTATCATTATCAAGACCAGAGCCTAAAGCAACTTGCCTTGATGGATTTTGACCTTGACCAGCACCTAAAATATTTCCTGTTATTACTTCGTCAATTTGAGTAGGATCAACGCCAGTCCTACTTAAAATTTCTTTTACTACAGTGACACCTAATTCAACTGCAGAAGTATCTTGGAGTGTTCCTCCGAAAGTACCTATCGCAGTTCGTAAAGGCTCACTAATTACTACTTTTGTAGACATCTTTATTCCCCCTTTGTCTTGAGCTTATAAGCTTAATTTTAGAATTTTTAATCATGTAATTGTACCAAAGTATAAAGAAATAATAAACATTTAATTAATTTGTGAGTATTATTTAGAAAGTGCCAATGATTAATGTTTGTATAATCTTCGGAGGAAAATCTGTTGAACACGAGATTTCTGTTATCTCCGCAAATTCAATCCTAAACAGTATCAACCATAATAAATATGCTGTTAACGGCATTTATATTAATAAAAATGGAGAAATAACTTACACGGACATCATAAAAAACAAATCTGACAGGCTAGAATTCAAGCCAAGTAAATCAAATAAAATCCTAATATCTGTAGGTTCAGAAAATAGTCTTCTGGTATTTAATAAAAGAAAACTAATTAAGACACTTAGGCCTGATGTTTTTTTTCCAGTAATCCATGGAACTAGTGGAGAAGATGGTTCAATTCAAGGACTACTCGAATTAATGAATAAACCATATGTTGGATGCGATGTTCAGAGCTCTTCAATTTGTATTGATAAAATAATGACTAAGAAATTAATTAAGAATGCAGGTATTCGCACAACAGAATTTGTTGAAATTTCTAAAGACGACTGGGTCAATAAGAAAACTAAGATATTAAATAGAGTCAAAAAGAATATTGGTGTTCCGTGCTTTGTAAAAGCTTCCAACTTAGGCTCAAGTATTGGAATCTATAAAACTAATAAAGCAAAAGACTTATCTAAAAATATCAGTAAGTCATTTAAATATGCCTCGACTATATTAATTGAAGAATCAATTTTAGATGTAGAAGAAATTGAAGTTAGTGTGTTAGGCAACGAATCTTTAACAGTTAGCTGTCCGGGGTCAATAGCTCCTTCTTCGGAATTCTACGACTACAATGCAAAATATATAGATGGTAAATCATTAACAGAGATTCCGTACAGTAGATCATTAAAGAACAAATCACTTGGAGTTGAAATTCACAGTATGTCCACTAAAGCATACAAAGAACTAAATTGTTCCGGGATGGCAAGAGTTGATTTCCTTTATGGAAAAACTATAAAAAGAAATAAACCGGCGCTTTTTCTTAGTGAAATAAATACCATCCCTGGTTTCACTGAGATTAGTATGTACCCTAAGTTACTTGAACACGGAGGGCTAAAGTTAGAGAAAGTAATTGTAACCTTAATTAATTTAGCAATAAAGAAATATAATTTAAAAAAGAAGCTTGTTACTAGCTTCGACTAATTCAGTTTTTCTTTTCTAAAAATAAGCAGGAAGATAACGCCAATCATTATTAAAGTTCCACCTATCAGCTTAATAGTGCTTGGAACTGTATCGAAAAAAACCATCGTTAAAAGTACAACAAAAACTCCTTCTAAAGGAGTAATTGCTGTTGTTCTTGAAATGTCGACAAGTTTAATTGCTTGAAATTGGAGAGCCTTACCAATATATGCACCACATGTTCCACCAATTAACATAAAAATTAAATCTTCGTAAGATGGGAATTGAAATTTACCAAATAAAACCAAATATATTACAACTATAATAGATACTCCTAGTGACCTAAGAGTAGCAACCATCATCATATTCAAGTTGTGACCCTTCTTTCTAACTATAAAAAAAAGACATGAATAACAAAGTGCAGAAAAAATGGCAAACAAACTTCCTCTTAATTCAAAAGAAGGAGTATCAAAAGTTATAACCATTCCGCCAATTATTGTTAAGATAATTCCAAAAATTTCTAACTTTCTTAACTTTTCATTTAGAAATATGGTTCCCAAAAGAACAGAAAAAACTACTTGAAACTTCATTAGGAATGAAGTGACTGGTGGCCCTACAGTCCTTAATGCAATCACCCAAAAAGCAACTCCAAAGACTGTAATTAACGATGAGAAAACCATTAGTTCCCTATATTTATAAAGAGCGCTAATTGGTACTCTAAAATTTGTTCCGAAAAAAGCAAAAATTGCTCTCTTAAAACAAGCAGTTAGAAAAGCGCCGAAAAACCAGTAAAAAGCTACGGTTTCTGGATACAAGTCATTGGACACTTTCTTAGCCAATATATAAGAAAAAGCTGTAAATAAGGCTGTACTTGCAACTAAGGTATAGCCAAAAAGAATGTTGGTATTTTTTTTCATTTTTTATTATTAATTTGCCCGNTTAACAGCAATGCCTAGCTTCTTGAAGCCCGCACTTTTAATTAAATCCATAATTTCAACAACATAGCCATGATCTATAGANTTGTCTGCTTTTATAACTACTACTTTACTTTTCTCCTCNGCTGATAANTAGTTTTGAACTTGATCTAAGAAAATTTCTTTATCATTAACAAATAACCTATTNCCTTTCTCAATGCTAAAAATAATTTGCTTTTCTGTTACAGTCTCTGAAGATTTNGCTTTAGGAAGTTTAATATTAATACTTGATGTAACTTCAGAAAAATTCAATGAAAGAGCAAAAAANATNAATAGATTAAAAACAACATCGACAATTGGTGTTAAGTCTAATGATGACTCATTTCTTAAAAGCCTCTTTTCAAAATTCATAACTTAATTGATGAATCAAGACATCTTCCTTNCTTTTAAAATTAGCTTTTTNGATTCGTTTTGAAGATTCACTGAAATTTCACTTATCCTATTNGAAATAAATTTGTAGCCAATAAAGGAAGGGATAGCAACCATTAGGCCNAAAGCTGTGGTGTAAAGTGCTTCAGAGATNCCACCTGCTAAACTTGGTGGATCNACAACAGGTTGACTGGANATAACACCAAAAACTGTAATCATTCCNGANATTGTTCCNAGTAAGCCTAGCAATGTAGAGATATTACTTAAAGATCCTAACATCTCATTGTTTTTAGAAACTAGGAAAACTTGTTTGCTACCTTCATCATCCACCATCCTTTCTAAATCATCTAACGAACTATCTTTNNTTGTTAATATTACAGATGCGATATTAGAAAATACTGATTGGTTATTTTTACATAATTCCAATGCTTCTTCATGCTTATCGTTATCAACAAGAGTATTNAGCTTAANCAAAAAAGTTGCAGGTAAAATGTTTTTNTCATTTGTTANAAAGAACTTCTTTAGAAAGATTGCTAAAGCAGTTACNGAGCAGANAAGAATTGGGTAAACAAAGAATCCGCCTTTAACTAGTATTGATGCGACTAAAGAATTATTCATCTTCTAATACCACCTCATTCTGAAGAATTTGATTNATTGATTCTTTTTCCCTGATTAAATANGCCTTGTCACCAGAGATAAGAATCTCNGGGATTTTCGGCCTAGAATTATAATTTGATCCCATAACAGCNCCATATGCACCTGCAGANTGAACAACCAAGATATCCCCTATGCTTGCNNCGTTAATTTNTACATCNTANCCTANAACATCNCCNGTCTCGCATATTGGNCCTACTACATCATAAATTTTTTTCTTATCTGAAGATTTGATTGATTTNGAGATCTTGTGGAAAGCTCCATAAAGTGATGGTCTTAATAAATCATTCATTCCTGCATCAACAATCANAAAATTCTTATCGTTATTATTCTTTTCATAAACAACACTTGTTATTAGATANCCAGCATTCCCAACAAGAGACCTNCCGGGCTCTAAAACAAGTTTACAATTCATTTTCTTCATTATTTTNATAANTTTTGAAGCAAAATCTTTTTTAAGCGGNGGCTCTTCNTCATCNTTATATTTAATACCTAAGCCNCCTCCTATATCAATAAATTCTATATTTATGTTTATTGACTTAAGCCTAAAAAATAATGCCTCTAATCTTTCAAGTGAATCTTGNAAAGGGTTCAAGTCGAAAATCTGAGATCCAATATGTGCATCNATNCCTACTATNTCTATATTCTTCATTTNCGAAGCTTTTTTATATACATCAAAGGCATCATCAATTGAAATTCCAAATTTGCTAGTCTTCAATCCAGTCGAAATATAAGGATGGGTCTTAGGGTCTATATCAGGATTGACTCTTATTGAAACTCTAGCTAGCAGGTTCAATTCTGCAGAAATATCATTTATTGTTTTTAACTCATCAAAAGACTCTACATTAAAGAAAAGAATTCCGAACTCTATGGCTTTTTTAATTTCATCATAAGATTTAGCTACNCCTGAAAACACTATCTTATTNGGNTCCGCCCCTACCCTCATAACNCTTTCCAGCTCACCCTCTGATACAATATCAAAGCCGGAGCCCATTGAATTGAAAATTTTTAGAATAGACAAGTTGGAATTAGCTTTAACAGAATAGCAAATTGTTGTATCAGGATAATCTTTAAAAGCTTCTTNGTATTCTTGAAATTCCTTTACTAAATCATGTTTACTGTAAACATAACAAGGAGTCCCAAAACTCTCTGCCAATGATTCGAAGCTAACATCTTCCACAAAAAGATTGTTATCCCTAAGATTTAACATTTTATGTATTATATACTTATCGTATGAATTTGATAAGGACTATTGGTTAAGAAATGAAAAAAACATATAAAGTAAAATTTACCANACTCAACAAAACTGTTGANATTAAAGAAGGNAGCTCTATTGTAACAGAGTCAAATAATCTGGGCNTAGATATCCCTTTTAGNTGTATGCAAGGCATGTGCACAACTTGNATGGCTAAGATTAAAGAAGGAGATTTCAGCTATTTGGAGGAACCAGATCCNGATACNCTNACTAGCGAGGAAATAGAAGATGGCATGGCTCTGCTTTGTATTGCNACCCCAAAATCAGATTTAGTNATAGAAGAACAAGAATAAATATAATTTGTTGAATTTAAAATCTCATTTTGATACAATTAANATATTAACTTTAGGAGGGTGTATTATGCCAGATAAGCAAAATTCCCCAATGAGAAATTGGGCAAGAAGAGTAAGTATTGATGCAGGAATAGGTGNTCATAATCCGCAAGATGCTCGTGGATANGCAGGNCACGTTGCAGGTTTCCAAAATTGGGCAGCAGTAACNGGGCTTGACTTTGGAAGACCAGAAAACCAATCAAGACATAAAAGATCAGTAAATCAATAATATTTACATTAAAAATGGCCNGTNTATNAATATTCTGGCCATTTTTAGATTTTAACTAAATCATCTTCTTTTAAAAAATTTTATTTAGTCTAACTTATATGTATGGCTGTTAAATTATTAAANTTCTTTATAGCAACAATTGTGGGAGCAATCTCATTATGGTTTTTTTATAAATTATCTTATTATCCTTTTGAACCAATTGATATAACTTACTATTTTAATATAATCAGTATCCCGGGCTTAGATAGCAATACGAATTCGAAAATTATCTTCCTACTATTTACACTAATCTTGAGTTTTATTTACCACTTACTTTATAAGAAAATTGCTTCTAAAATAATACTTAAAGGCTTCATTGTCGCTTTAATAGTCTTCTCCTTGTATATTGTTGCACTTTTNTTGGCTTTTGGTATTTCTAGGGTAAATTATATGGGAATTTATTTAATCCAGGATTTATTTGGTTTATTAATATTCTATTTTATAGTTTCATTAATTTATAGGAGAGTTTAAATTGAAAATTAGACTTTATACTACCTCTAGTTGCCCTTTTTGCATCGCAGCAAAGAATCTTCTGAATGATAGGGGTTTGAGTTTTGAAGAAATTGATCTTAGTGACGATATCGAACTAAGACTTAAAATATCGACACAATACAATTGGAGAACTGTACCTATGATTATTATAGATGATAATTTTGTCGGTGGCTTTGACGAATTAAATGCACTGGATAAAGAAGAGGGTCTAATATAGATTACTTGCTATAAATAATCTTGGCACAAGCTATCCGTCTACCTCCATTGTAATTTTCATGAATAATAATAGACGATCCGTCTTCATCTATTATTGTTAATTCTGAATCAGGATTCAGCAATATGTCTTCTAAAAATATAATTTGGTTAAACTTTTTAATCTTTCCAGTGTATTTGCTTACATCATTCTTCACGTAAATTGGATTAAAGTCTCCCGAAAAACTCCCATCAGCTCTTAATCCATGATGCCCGCCAGAACTAGTAAATTCAGGCGTATCACAAATTCCTTTTTCATGTATATGCATAGCATACGCTCCTGGAAGTAAAGATTCTAAATGTATTCTAAAGTTAGATCCAAATCCTTGTTCGATTATTTCAACTGTTCCTATTTGCTTATTCTGCGAGTCTATGAATATTCCATTAGCCATAAAAACATCTGAGCTATTGTTACACGAAACACAAAGGAGAAAAGACAGCATTATTAAAAGTTTATTCACCAAGATGTATCTCCCCTCTTTCTTTAGACAGCTCGATTTGTTTCTGTCTTTCTTTAGAGCTTTTAATTTTCTCGCCAGATAAATTATCAAAACAACTAGTACAAGAAACACCTTTCTCATATTTTGGACTCTCTAGATCCTCTTTCTTTATTGGCTCCCCACAACCATTACAAATTGAATATGTTCCTTGAATTAAATTATGTTCGATTGCAACTCTATTGTCGAAGACAAAACATTCTCCTTCCCATTTAGATTCTTTCTCCGGTACTTCTTCTAAATATTTAATTATTCCACCTTTTAAGTGAAAAACTTCTTTAAAACCCTTAGATAACAGAAAGGAGCTAGCTTTTTCACATCTTATACCTCCAGTACAAAACATTGCAACTTTAGAATCTTTATTCAAATCCAAGGTATTAATAAATTTAGGAAATTGTTTAAAGTTTTTAGTCTCGGGCAATTTGGCTTTATTAAATGTGCCGATTGAAGATTCATAATAATTTCTGGTATCTATCAATACAACATCATCTTGCTCGATTAAACTGTTCCAATCTTTTGGTTCCACATAAGTACCAACATTTTNATTTGGATTTGAAATCTCTGGGAAACCAAGGCTTATAATTTCTTTCTTTACTTTNATTCTCAATCTATTGAANGGTTTAACCTCTGANGTTGAAACTTTNAAGTCAGACTTTTTTAAATCAAACTTCTCCATAAGCTTTATGAAGCTATCTATTGAGGTAGTGGCTCCTGCTAACATACCATTGATTCCTTCACTTGAAAGAATAAGAGTGCCCAAAATTCTATTCTTCTTACAAAAAACATAGAACTCTTCTTTTAAGATCTCCGGNAAATTAATTTGAACAAACTTATAGAACCCGATATTTTTATATCCTTCTATGCTCATATGTAATAAAGAATATCATATATCTGAAATATTTTTTTCAACAAAAAAATTGCTTTTCAATTTCCACTAATGTTATAATGAAATTGTCGTCATTTAACTCTAATTGCAGCGACCTTAAATAATTGCTAAACAGAGCAAAGACATTTTCTTATGTCTTTCCTCTTGAGTTACAAATAAATTTTGGGAGTTTGTTATGATTGAAGAAAAGAATTTTATTTTTTTATTTATTGCTGCTCCTTGTTGTTGTTGTTGTAACTAAAAACAATATAATAGCGAATTTTAATTTGAATTTGGTTTGCTAATGCTCTTTTTAATTAAAAGAGTTTTTGTGAATTGTTTCAATTAAAAGATTCTACTTTGCAAGAATCTATAAAACGAGAGAGGTAATTATGAAAGAAGTAAAAAAAGTAAAGAATGAAGGTATAAAGGAAACGAGTGACGGTCTTAGGGGAACCGTAACTAATGAATTGGAAAATATTGAGGTAAAGAAATTCTCACCCGACAACGAGCAGGTCTTAAAGTTCCACGGAATTTATCAACAAGAAGATAGGGATAAGAAAAAAGACATAATCAGAAATCGTCAAGAAAGAGAATACAGCTTTATGATCAGGACTAAGAATCCTGGTGGCGGCAACATAACTCCACATCAATGGGAAGAAATGGATAAGATGACTGAGAAGTGGGCAAATCCAACTCTCAGAATAACTACTAGAGAATGTTTTCAATTTCATGGAATAGGTAAGCAAAATTTGAAGANCTTAATAAATGACCTAAATAAAAATCTANTATCTACATATGGAGCTTGTGGGGATATCGTAAGGAATACTGTTGCTTCACCTATCTCAGATATTAGGNATGATTATAACTTTGATGCTCAATCCCTNGCAAGNAGAATAGACCAAGCAACACTTGCTAAATCTAGAGGATATTATGAGATTTGGATAGACGGAGAAAAGGTAACAACAAAAGTAAACAGAGANAAGATTGANGAAGATGATTTATATGGAGAAAATTATTTACCCAGAAAATTTAAAATAGGTGTTGGTCANCANCTTGATAANTCAATAGATATTTACACGCANGATATTGGAATCATGCCTATAGTTAAAAAAGACTCTGTNNNCTTTAANNTCCTNGTTGGTGGTGGATTAGGTAGTCACCATAGACAAAGCCAGACNTTCCCAAGACTTGCAGACGAGCTAGGATCATGTGCTGAANAANATATTATTAAGGTAACGAAAGGAATNATAAGTATACAAAAAGATTATGGTATAAGAACTAATAGAAAAAGAGCAAGAATGAAATACCTTCTTGANGACTGGGGTATTAATAAGTTNAAAGAAGAGCTTGAATCAAGACTTGATTTTGAATTANATGACTATATAAAAACTTCTCCTAGTCAGATAGACGANTTTTATGGCTGGCACAAACAAAAAGATAANGATAAATATTATTGTGGAATCTTTGTAGAGAATGGAAGAATCAAAGATACAGACTCAGTAAAACTGAAGAGTGGTTTAGCGAAAATTATTTCTACATTTAATATTGAATCAAGACTAACGGCCACACAAGATTTGATACTAGTTAACATTAAGNAAGAAAACATTACAAAAATATCTGAAATGCTTGCTNAGTANAATATAGATACTCANAAAAAATATTCAGAACTAAGAAAAGCTTCAATGGCCTGTCCAGCACTTCCAACTTGTAGTTTAGCNATAGCTGAAGCAGAAAGGTTTCTTCCTTCNTTAATTGATGATTTNGATAAAAGAGGTTATGGCAATGAAAAAATAAAAATTAGAATGAGTGGTTGTCCAAACTCNTGTTCNAGGCCGCCAGTGTCAGAAATAGGTTTAATCGGTGCTTCATTAAATAAATATAATATTTATTTAGGTGGTGATTTTTATGGCAAACGTCTTAATAGGTTGTTTCTTGAGTTAATCGATGGTGATGAGCTAGCTAATAAAATTTCNNGNCTCATAAATTATTGGAGAATCAACAGAAAAAANGNCGATGAACCATTTGGAGATTTCTGTAACAATAGGGACTTCGAAGAACTTAAAGGNGTTGCAAAGTAAGATGGCTGAAAATCNGCACCTTAAACAACTCGAAAATGAAGCAATCTTTATCCTTCGNGAAGTTGTTGCTGAATTTAGCAACCCTGTAATGCTTTACTCTGTTGGTAAAGACTCAAGTGTAATGTTGCACCTCGCACAGAAAGCTTTTTATCCATCAAGAATTCCTTTTCCCCTTCTACATGTTGATACAGGATATAAATTTAAAGAAATGTATGAATTTAGAGATACCTTTACAGANGAGATAGGAGCNAAGTTAATAGTTTATAGAAACGAGGAAGCAATTAANNAANAATATCATCCATCNAAACAAGGAGTAGCCAAATGTTGTGGGGCGCTTAAAACACAAGCTCTTCTTGATGCGTTAGAAAAATATAACTTTAATGCTGCAATTGGTGGNGCTNGAAGAGATGAAGAAAAATCCCGAGCTAAGGAAAGAGTTTTTTCCTTNAGNGACTCTTTTGGTCAGTGGNATCCAAAATCACAAAGACCAGAGTTATGGGATATCTATAATTCTAAGATTAATGATGATGAGTCAGTAAGAGTTTTCCCTCTCTCTAGCTGGACAGAAGTTGATATATGGGATTATATTANGGAAGAAAAAATAAAGATAGTTCCTTTNTATTTTGCAAAAAAGAGAAAAATTCTTATTCAAGGTACAAATCTCATACCAGCNGATGAAAAAAATAATTCNGANAATATTNAAGAAATTGAATCAAGATTTAGAACCCTAGGNTGTGCACCTTGCACNGGGGCAGTTCGTTCAAATGCTAAAAACATTNATATGATCCTAGAAGAAGCTATCACTGCTACAAGAAGTGAGAGAGAAACAAGAATAATAGATCATGGCTCAAACTCTATGGAAGATAAAAAAAAGGAAGGGTATTTCTAATTTCTAATTCTGTCGACATTCTAAGATTTACTACGGCTGGAAGTGTAGATGACGGAAAGTCTACTCTTATAGGTAGGCTATTATATGACTCTAAAGGTATTTTCATTGATCAACTTGAGGATCTTAAAAAANCTACTNCAAAAGACNACANTGAGNANCTAGATTTAGCNCGCCTGACTGATGGNCTCAAAGCCGAAAGAGAACAAGGAATTACCATAGATGTTGCATATAGATACTTCTCGACCCCTAANAGAAAATTTATTATTGCTGATACTCCTGGCCACATTGAATATACAAGAAATATGTTTACAGGTGCNAGTAATTCTGAATTGGCAATTATNTTAATTGATTCAAGGAAAGGAATTCTNGAGCAGTCTAAGAGACATTTATATATTAGCTACTTACTGGGAATAGAGAATATAGTTGTTGCTATAAACAAAATGGATTTAGTTGACTACAAANAAGAGATCTACCAAGAAATAAANGAATCTTTCCTAGAAATTACNAAAAATNTCTCTATCAAAAATATTAAGTTTGTTCCAATCTCTGCACTAAGTGGAGACATGGTNGTCAATAAAGGCAGAAACATGANTTGGTATAAAGGTGAAACATTAATTGAGATACTTGAGAATGCTNAGGTTTCTTTAANCAAAGNTAGAAAGTCTTTGGTTAGATTNCCTGTCCAACTAGTATCAAGNGTTGATGATGAAAATGTTAAAGATTTTAGAGGTTACATGGGTCAACTTTCTTCGGGNGAAATATCCGTTGGAGATCAAGTAGTAATTTACCCCAACATGAAAACCACATTTGTAAAATCTCTGATTAATTCATCTAAGTATGTAAATAAAATAAGNATAAACGATTCAGCAACCATCTTATTAGAAGATGAGCTTGATATCTCTAGAGGGGATTTAATTGCATNAGATAAAGAGCCTCCTAANGTAAAAGATTTGATTACTTCTCAAATATGCTGGATGGGTNNANAAGATTTAGATTTGAAAAAGAAGTATTTTTTAAAACATTGCAATAAAACCTCNAAGGCAATAGTAACAAAAGTTAATAGTAAAATTAATATGGNGTCATTAGAGANAACTTTAGAGTTTGACAACTTANAGATGAATGATATNGGTGAAGTTGAGATAAGAATACAAAACCAAATAACTTATGACTCTTATCAAGATAACAAAAAAATGGGGTCTTTTATTTTNATAGATGACTCAAATAATACTGTTGCTGCTGGGATAATAACCTAATATGAGCTTATTATTTATATGCTNTCTTGCATTAATACTTTCTTTTAATATTGGNGCAAACAATGCTGGAGCATCAATGGCTACTGCCTATGGCTCTAACTCTATTAGCAAATTTGCATCTGTTTCTNTAATTTTTATATTTGTTTTCCTTGGTTCTGTATCTGGAGGAGAAAAAGTAATACANACAGTAGGAAGCGAGATTCTTACAGTGGACTTAGCAAGTTTGAATATTAATTTCACTTTACTAATCTTAGTCGTNCCTGTCNTTGCTATAGTNATTGCGAACCTTCTTAAAATCCCTGTTGCAACTACNCATATTGTAGTTTGTACAATTATTGGAATTGGCTTAGCAATTAATTCATTGTTCNATGAAAAGATATTCNAAATTATTATATGGTGGATATTNACACCTTTTGCAATTTGGNTNATAAATTATATTATCGGNAAGTTTTTCTATTATAAAATAATTAACTTTATATCTTCTTTTNAAGACGAAAAGAAAATCGATAAGATGCTTCGTATATTCNTAATTTGTTCNGGATGTTTTTTGGCTTTTTTTGCTGGTGCGAATAATTCNGCTAATGCTGCTGCGCCAATAGTTTCTCTTGGTGTAATAAATGCAGGCAATGCTGNNCTGATATCGGGNTTATTTATGGCCCTAGGNGCCCTCTTTTTTGGAGGAAGAATAATTGAAACAGTTGCAAAGAAGATAACGGATATATGCATTATTCGTGCAATNTCTGTNCATATAACCGGTGGANCANTCTTAGGGATTGCNTGTTTTTATGGAATACCAATCTCNCTTGCNGAAATAGTAACTNCAGGAATTATTGGTTTTTCATGCGCNAGTAAGGGGTTCTCCAATACTATTAAAAACAATAGTGTATCAAAAATATTAAAATTCTGGNTTTTTGTACCCATAATTTGNGTGATTGTATCCTTTATTATTACAAATTTGTTANTTGGAGGAATAAAATGAGNNAAGACATAANNGCTCTTAACAATAAGCTTAANAATAAGTTNCCAACNGAGTTAATAAAGTGGGGTATTGAAAAAAGTGNAAATCCAATTCTTACTACTAATTTNGGACCTTATGAGATANCAATATTACATTTATGTGTTGTTGCTAAGCCAGATATAAAAATTNTTTGGTGTGATTCAGGTTATAACACTAAGGCTACTTATAATTATGCAANNAAAATTATCTCCGAATTNANNTTAAATATTAAGNTATATGTTCCTCTTNATACTGCTGCTTATCGTTCATCATACATGCCTGAAATACCAAATATTGACANCCCACTCCATAACCAGTTCACTGAAGAAGTTAAACTGGAGCCGTTCAGAAGNGCTATGNCTGAAATTAAGCCCGATCTTTGGATTACCAACNTAAGAAAAGGACAAACTACTTTTAGAGATACTATAAATATAGTAAGTGAANCAGAAGCNGGGCTACTTAAACTAAGTCCTTTTTATAATTGGTCTGACAAAAAACTAGACAGNTATATTAAAGAAAACAAACTAGAGAATGAATTTGATTACTTTGATCCAACTAAAGGAAGCGANAAACGAGAATGCGGNTTGCATGGAAANTAANAGTAAAAAAGGCGAAAAAAAAGATTGAGTTTTAGTGCTAATCTCTTAGCTTTCTACGTGAGACAAACAATTTTATCTCTAACTCAACCTGATNTANNTAANNTACATAAAAACTAATTTATTGTCAAGTATTAATTTGCTTNCGCNGCATCTGATACCTCAGATGCCTCTGAAACTTCCTCTGGGACNAAGATAGTTCCTATCGGCAATAAAAGCGCATCNCCTAAGACTGTTATTAATCTAAAGACTATAATTCCTATTGTTGCGTCATCTGGGCCATATATCGGTGCAAGAAGNGNAATTACAATAAACTCTCTTATTCCAATTCCGCCCGGAGCTCCTGGAATAATAAACATGCCTAACCAAGTAATTGCAAAAAGAGAGACGACATAAAGAAAACCTATGTCCATTCCTAGTAGANTATGGAATACAAAAAATTCAACTGATCCCATACCGAAAAAGAAACCAACAAGCAANANAAATAGTTTTACTAGTCTAAGTATNTTTTCTGATGAAAAAGCTGAACTATAGTTTTTAAGTGCTTTAAATAAATAAAATGCTATAGCTAAGGCCCCAAAGANCAAAATTCCTGACGCAAAACCTTTAATCTTGCCGCCAGAAAAATCTCTAATCTGCTGAATCAGTTCATCAGAAAGTGTAAAATGACCAGTCCATACAGAAGAAAAAACTATCANCAAGCCNATTANAACCATAAATACAATCTCTAAGAAATAGCTTTGTACAACAACAGCTTTTGTTGGACCTANTTTAGTTGCAAAATAAATTCTAGCAATGACATGCATTAAGTTAGATGGAATATACTTGTAGATNTGTGTCTTTGTGTAAATCCCNATTATTCTCCACTTTGGAAGCTTNGATCCATGAAGTAGCTCTAGCATNTATCTCCAGCCAGTAGCAAGAAAACCCATCAAAACAANATAAATAGANATAAATAANANAATGTATGGTATCCANNTCAAACTTAGCTTTTGCTTTGCTGCCTCAATATCAATATTTGCAGCATATTTATAGACAAAATAAAGNGCTGCTAAACTTATTATCCAACCTAAATATTCAATTATTTTCTTTTTTANNGGCTTTTTAGTANCAGCTGAGCTCAATTTAGTCTCCTATAATNTCNATATCTATGNAAAAAAGTAGTATTAAANTGCTTAACTATATTCTATAATATNCTTATNCTACTATAAATATTAATTTATACNTAGTTTTTTTTTGGGTGNNCAAAATGTTATTNAATTTACTATCNTCNCTTTTCTTTAGTAATAAAATTTANATGGCTGCNTCGTTAAACAAACACTATATTGCNGGTTCAAGGGCTNTANTCATTGTTATTANTGCAACTCTTCTTGATGATTATGCTTATTATGTCTTCGATAATAACTATTCGCTATCGAACTTTAGTTCAATCTTCTATTTTAGTGAATTCTGTATCAGCGTATTAGGATTATCCATATTAGGTCGGATTTTTGGAGGATCGCCAAAGCAACTTAGTTTCAGTGGAATCTTTAAGGGTTTTAGCTATACTCTTTCTCCAGTTATCTTTGGGTCAATCTGGCTGATTATTATTTCCGGTCTCACTAATTTGAATGTATCACATCATGATCAAGTCCAAATCGGAGCATATTTGGCAATAACCGTTTGGATGTGGATCTGTCAGTTTCTATTTGTAATGACTTATTTTGATAAAATTTCTACTATAAAAAAACTTATTATATTTGCTATTAATATACTAATTTACTTAGGTATGGATAAATTCAAGAAGTTCTTCTATCTTTTCTTGTCTGGATCCCAATAATCCACAATCCTATAAGTGTCTACAATATATTCTAAACCTTCCGTAAAAGATACTGCGTCAGAATATATTTTCTCTGCAAGAAATGGAGTAAGAATAAGCTCTGTTTTGTCGATTTTATTTTTAGGTAATCTATTGTGTAGCTCTGAGATTATCTGAGCTGCAATTAACAATGGATTAGTAAAATTTATATTGATTCTTTCTAAATTATACTTTCTAACTAATTCAGACTCAAGATCTAGTTTAAGAAGGTTTATTTTATTAATTGATGATAGGATTTCCTCAAAATTCTCAATTAGCCTAAAGCATCTTCTTGGAGGATGCACTTCGAATGTAATTAAAGGGTGAAGCTTTCCTCCCTTGTAGTGTACAAATCCTGAGTCATAATGAAAGGATAGATNACTATCTCTACTTTGGCTCAAGGCTAGCCCTATATTNTTTAAATNAGACAATAATTTANNTTTATCTNCTGAATTAGAACTGTTNATCAAAAGTTCTTTCCAGAAGTTGACTGTCTCGACCAAAAAAGGGTCCATCAANGAATTAGAATCNAACTCGATNGACCAAAATAAATATTTTGGTTTTCTTGTTAANAGATATNTATTTATTAAAAGGTGCCTTGAAAAGCATGAGTCAGTAATCANTGAGGGTGGAAAAAAANTTGTCTCATCTTGATAGTCGTAAACATTTTGAATTGAGTCAAAATCTAGATAATCTAAGCTCATAAGGAATTAACTACTTTGAAGATANAACATAGGAACAAATATTCTTAATATCTATTCCGTTCGAAAGAAACTTGTTNACNAATGCATATTGGANTTGTTTTGAGTTCCAAATCAAAATCTCGCTAATGTTGTTATCAACAGTGTTCATATGATGTGTTCCTAATCGACTAATAGAAATTGCTTTCAATTTCTTACAATCTTCTTGATTGTGAGAAATATANCCTATGCTAACTACCTTATTATTAAGAGTTGAGTAAAAAGAAGAAATTTCATTAAGATTTTGCAAATTTGACTTCTTNGCATTTAAATTAAAATTNTCGAGCTTAGTTGCATCTGAAACAACTAGNTATTCATTNGAATCTAGNGNGAAAGCTTTGTAGACTGAATTCTTATCCGTNAATTCTTTATTTAAANAAACACCATCNATCTCATTATTTGTATAATCAACATAATGTTNATTAGCNTTGCTATAATAAAAAATAANGATTGAAACCAAAATTAGGAGCAAATAAAGTACAGGCCCAAAAATCCAACCACTNTCTCTTAAAAAGGGAATTTTATTTATTTCAAATTTCATAAAAATACTCNCTTATTCTTTGATTGCAACAACCTTAATCATTTTATCTGGATCCTGAACTACNCCACTCTGATCNTNACCTTTTTTTATATTGTCTACAAGATCCATGCCCTCTTCAACCTCACCCCAAACAGTATACTGGTTGTCTAGCCAGGGACAATCTAAAAAACAAATAAAGAATTGNGAATTGGCACTATTTGGATCTCCTCCTCNAGCCATTGAGGCAGTTCCTCTTACATGATTTTCAGAAGAAAACTCTTGGGCTAAATTTGGCTTATCAGATGAACCNGTGCCAGTTCCAGTAGGNTCTCCNGTTTGAGCCATAAAATCAGGAATAACTCTNTGGAAAACTATTCCATCGTAAAAACCCTCGNTTGCTAACTCNGTAATTCTCTGAACATGATTCGGAGCTAAATCAGGTCTAAGTTTGATTTTTACATTTCCATCCTNAAGCTCAATATTTATATGAGTAAAATCCATAACAATCTCCATCAATTAAAATTAATATATTAATAATATATATATATATTCCTCATGTAAAAGTTTTTTTACTCTTTTCATTCAATAATTGCAATGTATAATTAACCATTAGTTTCACCCCAAATTTAGTTTGAAACAATTTTATACATGGAGGGTGTATTATTATGTCTTTTGTTAACAGTGATCACGAAGAATTNAGAAGTGCTGTAAGAAGATTTACAGATGAAGAAATTATACCAATAGCTTCTGAACTNGATGCTAAGAATGCTGAAATCCCAATGGAAATAATAGCTAAAATGGCCGAACAAGGTTATTTTGGNGTTCTNTTTCCTGAGGAATATGATGGCTTAGGTCTTGANAATATAACTATGACTATAGTTGCTGAGGAACTAAGCAGAGGTTGGCTCAGTGTTGGAAGTGTTATGACTAGAGGGGTTATCATGGGAACCTTNCTTCAAGCTCATGGAACNGATGAACAGAAGAAGAAGTACTTGCCTGGTTTAGCTATGGGTGAAGTTCTTCCGGCTGCTGCATTCACTGAACCTGATTCCGGTTCTGACTCAGCAAGCATGATNATGAAAGCAACTAAAACAGATGGAGGGTACCTATTAAATGGTGCAAAGGCCTGGTGTACTTATGCCAATAGAGCTAATGTGCTAATGGTTCTTGCGAGAACTAACCCTGATACNTCATTAAGACANAAAGGTCTTAGCATGTTTTTTGTAGAAAANGAATCAGCTGAAAAAATAGTTCACCCAAACATACAGGGNGAGCCGATACCTACTGTGGGCTATCACGGAATGCGGTCATACAACCTTGCTTTTGAAGATGTATTCGTCCCTGATGAGGGTCTCCTTGGCGGTGAAGAGAACAAGGGNTTCTATCAATTAATGGTTAGCTATGAAAGTGCTAGGCTTCAAACGGCTGCNAGAGCAGTTGGAGTAGCAACTGCTGCTTTTGATTTTGCTCTTCAGTACTCAAAAGAAAGAGAACAATTTGGTAAGCCAATTTGTGAACATCAGGCTATTNGAATGAANCTGTCAGAAATGAAAGTTGAGCTTGAGGCTGCGCGCCAATTAACATACTATGCAGCATCATTAAAGGATTCNGGTAAAAGATGTGACCTTGAGGCTGGTATGGCTAAAGTTAAAGCTGCAAAAGCTGTAGAATTTATNACACGAGAGGCAATGCAAATTCTAGGTGGATATGGCTATTCTAAAGAATTTCCAGTTGAAAGATATTGGAGAGATGGAAGNGTTATAAGTATTTTTGAAGGAACTAGTGAAATTCAACACGAGGTTATTGCTAAGGCTATTTTAAAATAAATAATNAAATTAATAGGAGGAAACTATATTGTTTATATTAGATGAGGGTACAAGAGTAGTNGTACCAAGAACAGAACTTACNTACCCGGGACATAATATGAAGCTTCATACTAATGCTGCTAGTCCTGANAAAACACCAGTAGANCATGTAATGGCCGATTTGGAAGATGCTTGTCCTTATGAATTTAAGGGNGACAAGAGCAGAGCTACAATGGTAGAGGCTCTAAATACTTTAGATTTTGGAAAAAAAGTTATTACTGTTAGACCAAATAATTTAAGGTCTGAATTCTTTAGGGGAGATATGGAAGCTGTCCTAAGCGGTGCAGTAGACAAATTCCATGGAATTATAATACCAAAATGTAATGGGCCAGAAGACGTCAAGTTNGTTTCGGACACNTTAGATGAATTAGAAGCTAAGCATGGTTGGAAAACTAAATTAGCAATTGAAGCTCTTATTGAAAGACCAAGGGCTCTCGAATATGCCTTTGATATGGCTAAAGCTTCTCCGAGAATGGCAGGTCTAATCTTTGGTATTGCAGACTACACGGCTGAACTTGGTGTAGATCCAAGCGCCTGCCTAGATGCGCAAAATGAAGTCTTTTATTATGAGAAAAAAGCTGTTATTACAGCGGCAAAAGCTGCTGGTCTTCATGCAATTGACAATGTTTATCTCGGCCTATGGAGAAAAGATGACACTCCTGAGCAAGTTGCAAAAGTTGAAGAGGGTTTAAGAAAGAAGGTGCAAGGGTCTGCGCTTATAGGTATGGATGGAACTTGGGTTATTCACCCGCAACAAGCTGTTATATCAAACAGTGCATTTACACCAAATGATCAGCAAATAAAGGAAGCAAAACAACAACTGGACTTCTATCATGAAATGGGTGGTGGCTCCATGTTTAACCCTGAGACAGGTGAGATGATCGACGAAGCTACAGCAAAGATCGCCCTTATGAGAGTTTCTAAGGCATACCTAGCTGGTTTAGTTGATAAAGAATATTTAGATTTGATGGCTGAAAAAAGTAAATCAATAACTGGATATGATATTCTTGGGTCGTCAGACTAGGTATTCTTATAAGTATGAGTACAAAAGTTGATAAACCTTGGATAATGAGAACGTATGCTGGTCATAGCACAGCAGAAGAGTCTAATAAATTATTTAAAATGAATTTGACCAAGGGCCAAACTGGTTTAAGCGTGGCCTTTGACTTGCCTACTCAAACAGGATATGACTCAGATCATATCTTATCTACAGGTGAAGTTGGAAAAGTTGGTGTTCCAATATCTAACCTTAAGGATATGAACAAATTATTCCAAGATTTACCTTTAGGTAAAATGAACACATCTATGACTATAAATTCTACAGCAGCTTGGCTGTTAGCTTTATACTGTGCTTCAGCAGAAGAAAATGGAGTA
>NZWJ02000018.1 GCA_002701925.2 bacterium | reverse complement strand
TATCGGACCTGCAACCTTAGCACCGGTTCTCTTAACCGTGTCAACAATCTCAAAAGTAGACTTATCTAATAATCTATGATCAAAAGATTTAAGTTTTATTCTTACTTTTGGTGCGGTTTCCATATTTTCTCTCTTTGTATTAAATTTACTCTGTAATTTTAGTAATAACTCCTGCACCTACTGTTCTTCCGCCTTCTCTAATAGAAAACTTAAGACCTTCAACCATAGCTACTGGAACTATTAATTCTACGTTCATTTTTGTGTTATCTCCAGGCATAACCATCTCTACTCCTTCACCTAATTCAATAGATCCTGTTACATCTGTAGTTCTAAAATAAAATTGTGGTCTATATCCTTTAAAGAAAGGTGTATGTCTTCCACCCTCTTCTTTTTTTAGAACATAAACTTCTGCGTCAAATTTTTTGTGTGGTGTAATTGATCCTGGTGCACATAGTACTTGACCTCTTTCTACGTCATCTTTTTCGACTCCTCTTAAAAGAACACCTACATTATCACCTGCTTCAGCATAATCTAAAATTTTTCTAAACATTTCAAGACTTGTTGCTGTAGTTTCTGTTGTATCTTTAATACCAACAATTTGAATTTTATCGCCTGAATTAATTTTTCCTGCTTCTACTCTACCTGTAACAACTGTTCCTCGACCTGAGATTGAAAAAACATCTTCGATTGCCAACGAAAAAGGCTTATCTAAAGCTCTTTCTGGTTGTGGTATCCACTCATCAACTTTAGACATTAATTCTAGGATAGCTTCTTCTCCTGTTTTTGCATCTGACCCTTCTACTGCAGCTAAAGCTGAGCCAGCAATAATTGGTGTATTATCGCCATCGAATCCATATTCTGATAATAATTCACGTACTTCTAACTCTACTAATTCTATCAACTCTGTGTCACCACCTAATTGATCAACTTTATTCAGAAAAATAACCAATTTAGGAACACCAACTTGCCTAGCAAGCAATATGTGCTCTCTAGTTTGTGGCATTGGGCCATCAGTTGCACTAACTACTAAGATTCCTCCATCCATTTGTGCAGCACCAGTAATCATATTTTTAACATAATCAGCGTGACCGGGACAATCTACATGAGCATAATGTCTAGCATCTGTTTCATATTCTACGTGAGCAGTATTAATAGTTATGCCTCTTTCTTTCTCTTCCGGAGCATTGTCAATATCAGCATATGACATAGATTCACCACCACCAGCTTTTGCTAAAGTCATACTTATAGCTGCTGTTAATGTAGTTTTACCATGATCAACGTGACCAATTGTTCCTATATTACAATGAGGCTTATTTCTCTCAAATTTTTCTTTAGACATCTTATATGTCCCTCCTAAAAAATATTATTATGCTTCTTCTAATTTTAACTTTTCATAAATATGCGTTGGCACATCACTATAAGTCGAAAACTCCATTGTAAATGTTGCACGACCTTCTGTCAAGGACCTAACATCAGTTGCATAACCAAACATTTCTGACAAAGGAACTTCAGTCTGAACCCCTTGCAATTCACCTCTAATTTCTGTTCCTTGGATTCTGCCTCTTCTAGAATTTAGATCGCCTATAACTGTGCCCATAAAATCTTCTGGAACTACAACTTCAACTTTCATAACAGGCTCTAGAACAACTGCGCCAGCTTTTCTTACTGCATCTTTAAAAGCAAGTGAACCCGCAATCTTAAAAGCCATTTCTGATGAATCTACATCATGAAAAGAACCATCATATAAAGTTACTCTTACATCAACAACCTCATATCCTGCAACAACTCCGCCTAGCATTGCTTCTTTTACTCCTTTTTCTACCGCAGGAATAAACTCTTTTGGAATTGCTCCACCCTTAATTTTATTAATAAATTCGAATCCACCACCAGTATCCATAGGCTCAATCTTAATTTTAACGTGGCCATATTGTCCTTTACCACCGGTTTGTTTTATATATTTTTGCTCAGCTTCGCTTTCCTTTCTAATAGTTTCCCTGTAAGCAACTTGAGGAGCACCAACAGATGCTTCAACGCTAAACTCTCTTTTTAACCTATCTACTATGATTTCTAAATGAAGTTCGCCCATACCGGCAATTATTGTTTGGTTAGTTTCGTGATCTACCTTAACTTTGAATGATGGATCTTCTATCGCTAGTTTACTTAAAGCCATTCCTAGTTTTTCTTGATCAGCTTTTGTATTAGGCTCGATAGCAACTGAAATAACTGGATCAGGAAAGTTCAAACTTTCTAATATTATTGGGCTGTTTTTATCACATAATGTTTCACCAGTATATGTATTCTTTAGACCAACTGCGGCAGCTATATCACCAGCGCCAACAGAAGTAATGTCTTCTCTTTTGTCAGCATGCATTTTTAAAAGTCTACCAATTCTCTCGGTAGAATTCTTAGAAGGATTAAAAACTGCTGTACCAGAATTCAGGACTCCAGAATAGACTCTTATATATGTTATGGTTCCAACAAATGGATCGGTCATAATCTTAAATGCTAAAGCNGATAAAGGCTCTTTNTCATTGGCTTTTCTGTCCATTTCTTTAGTCTCATCACTAGGNTTGACACCTTTGATTGGGGGAATATCTAGTGGAGAAGGGAGATATCTAACTACAGCATCCAATAAAAGCTGAACACCCTTGTTCTTGAAAGCAGACCCACATAATACTGGGACAATCTCTAAAGCTATAGTCTGAGATCTNATTGCCTTAATAATTCTTTCTCTGTCAATTTCCTTTCCATCTAAATAATCTTCCATTATTGATTCATCATGGTCAGATAATGATTCAATCATTGCATCTCTTACTTTTTTGGCTTCCTCTAANGCATCTTCTGGTATNTCAACTAGGTTAAACTTNGCACCTAAAGATTCGCCATCCCATATTGCCAACTGCATTTCAATCAAGTCAATTATTCCTTCAAAATCATCGCCCTTAAAGTATGGCAAATGAAGTCTGACTGGATTAGAACCAAGTCGACTTTTTATCTGATCAACNGTTCTTTGGAAATTGGCACCTGTTCTATCCATTTTGTTAACAAAACACATTCTTGGTACATTNTATCTATCNGCCTGTCTCCAAACGGTCTCTGATTGNGGCTCTACTCCACCCACACTATCAAATACAACGCATGCACCATCTAACACNTTAAGAGACCTCTCAACTTCTATTGTGAAGTCAACGTGCCCGGGTGTATCAATTATATTAATATCTATTCCATCCCAACTACAAGCAGTTGTAGCTGATGTTATTGTAATTCCTCTCTCTCGCTCTTGCTCCATCCAATCCATAGTTGCTGCACCATCATGAACTTCACCAATCTTATANCTTTTTCCAGTATAGAAAAGGATTCTTTCAGTTGTAGTAGTCTTTCCAGCATCAATATGTGCAACAATACCAATATTTCTAACTAAATTTAAATCTTTNCTCATTTTTTATAGACCTACCAGCGATAATGAGAAAAAGCCCTATTAGCTTCCGCCATTCTTAAAGTATCTTCTTTNTTCTTGGCTGCCCCACCTTTATTTTCTTTAGCATCCATAAATTCTGATGCTAGTTTAGCTGCCATGCTCTTTCCATCTCTTTTNCGTGCTGCAGATAATAGCCATCTNATAGCAAGCGAGTTCTTCCTAGATGAGCTTACTTCTACTGGTACTTGATAAGTGGCGCCACCTACTCGTCTTGATCTAACTTCTACTGTTGGNTGAATATTCTTAAAGGCTTCCTCGAAAACTTCAATTGGGTCTGATTTAGTTTTTTCCTTTATAATATCGAGNGAATCATAAAAAATTGCCTCAGCAGTGCTCTTTTTTCCNTCTAACATTAATGAGTTGATAAATTTAGATACATTAACCTTACTATATTTAGTATCTGGTGCTGGTATTTTCTTTTTTATAGGTCCTTTTCTTGCCATTTGNTAATAATCCTTAGTTTGCCTTTGGTTTTTTTGTCCCATATTTTGATCTAGACTGCTTTCTTCCGTCTACNCCTGTTGTATCAAGAGATCCTCTAACTATATGGTATCTAACNCCAGGTAAATCTTTAACTCTCCCACCACGTATTAANACAACAGAATGTTCTTGAAGCTTGTGTCCTTCTCCAGGNATATANCCTGTAACNTCTATTCCATTAGTAAGTCTAATTCTTGCAACTTTTCGAAGCGCAGAGTTAGGTTTTTTAGGTGTTGTAGTATANACACGAGTACACACACCTCTTTTTTGNGGATTATTCTGTAATGCTCTAGATTTACTTTTCTTTTTCTCAGTTAATCTAGGGTTTTTAGCTAATTGACTTATTGTTGGCATTTTAACCTCATAATTTAATCCTTGAAATATGCCACACTTATAGTNTATGTCAAGAAACTTTACTTTTTTTTNACAGTCCTTTTTGCCCTATNTCTTTNCTGTAAAATAAATTTGATGTGTCAATTTGTTCTATCGCATTNTAAACNGAAATTATTGCCTCATTTAAGGTNTCTCCATCAGCAGTAACGCCNAGAACTCGACCACCTGATATCNTNACAACCCCATCAACATTTTTAGTTCCCGCATGAAATACAAATACGTCTTTTTGCTTGAAATCATTCAATCCTTNAATAGATTTTCCTTTTTCGGGCTTCATAGGGTAACCATTNGCTGACAAGACTACNGTAACAGATGATTTATTTTTCCAACTAAGGTCATATGAATCGAGTTCTCCNTTGGCAGTTTTATAAAATAAATCTAAAGCATCTGACTGAAGCCTAAATAGAAGGGGTTGTGTNTCNGGNTCACCAAAGCGACAATTGAATTCTACNACTTTGGACTTCTTATCTTTTATCATTAAACCTATATAGAGAACTCCAGTATAATCGATTCCATCGCTCTTGAAACCTTCAAAGACAGGATGGACAATATCAAGCATAATATTTTTTCTTGTTTCNTCATCTATTATAGGCGCTGGNGAATATGCTCCCATACCTCCTGTGTTTGGACCTANGTCATTATCTAAAAGCCTTTTNTGNTCTTGTGATGAATCTAANGGCAATATAGTCTTGCCATCAGTGAAAACAAAGAATGATGCTTCTTCGCCCTCCAAGAATTCCTCTATAACAACTTTTTCTCCTGATTCTGCAAAAATTTTATCTTCCATGAGAAAAGCTAGAAATTCTAGTGCTTCATCCCTTGAGTGGCATACCCTAACCCCTTTTCCCGCAGCAAGACCGTCAGCTTTTACAACAAGTGGTAGTCTGGAACTGTTAACGTAAGCTCTTGCAAGTTCAATATCTGAGAAACTTTCAAACTCGGCAGTTGGGATTTTATACTTTTTCATAAATATTTTAGAAAACTCTTTACTTGATTCTAATTGAGATGAATGTTTATCAGGACCAAAAATTAACAATCCATTATCTCTAAAAAAATCTACTATGCCTTCGGATAATGGCTGTTCTGGTCCGACAATTGTTAAGTCTATATTCTCTTCAATTGCAAAAGCTGCCAACTTCTTCATATCTAATGCATCAATATCTACAATGTCAGCGATATTGGCAATACCAGCATTTCCTGGAGCACAGAAAATTTTATCAACAGAACTATTCTTTAATATAGACCAACATATTGCATGCTCTCGTCCACCAGAACCTATAACAAGTATTTTCATATAAAAATTATAATTAACTTTTAGGCAACTGTAACTACTTTCGCAAGATTTCTAGGTTGGTCAACGGGGATTTTTTTTAACTTTGCAAAATAGAATGATAGAAATTGGATAGAAAGTGTAAAGAATATAGGAACTAACTCGCTTTGTGTATCTGGTATCTTGATATAATTTATTTCATCTAAGAACTTCTTTCCTAACTTGTTTAATATGGAAGATGAAGCAAATAATACTATATTGTTAGTTCTGGTTTTAATTTCATATAAATTAGAAATTTCTTTTAGAATAGTAGTCTTATCAGTAGAAATAAAGTATAAAATTGGGAAGTTCTTATCTAGTAATGCGATAGGACCATGCTTCATCTCTGAGGATAAAAGAGCTTCGCAATGTATATAAGAAATCTCTTTTATTTTAAGTGCACCTTCTAGAGCAATAGGATAAGTATAATTTCTTCCTAAAATGTAAAAGCTTTTGTATCGAAAAAAAAGTTTTGCTATTTTCTTTATATCTTTCTCGACTGAAAAAAAGCTTCTAAAGGCTTTCTTAAAAGTATTTGTATTAATCGAGGTTTGGCCTTTAAAGTATGAAGAAATTAAGTAAAGCGCTACAAGTTGACCAATAAAAGTTTTAGTAGCGGCTACTCCTTTCTCTATTCCTAAATCTAAATTAACATAATTTTTTGTTCCATTAACTAATCTAGAATCAAAATTGTTCACAATTGACAAAGAATTACTGAAATATTCTTTATTAGNTTCTAGCAAGTCGCATATATCAGCTGTTTCACCAGACTGGGAAAGGAATATGTAGAGTGTTTTTTTATTATCTTTAAAAAANGTAAATTCTGATGGTCTAAAAATCTCCGTTGGNATATTAGAAACCTTTTCGAAATAAAGCTTTCCCAGCATTGCAGAATTAAAAGATGATCCGCAACCAATTATAACAANNTTTTTTGGTTTCTTAATATTCTTTATTTGNTTGAATACACCTGGAAAAGAATCAAAAAATTCTGGTATTAATTTNCTCTGGGATTTNATTTCATTGTAAGTAATNCTNTCCTTGCTAANCTTATTTTTTAAACTTTTACTAACTTCANNNTTATAAGGNACNAATAACTTATCAATAGGTTCATAGCTGTTGTCAAATAGAGTGCAGATGTTATTTTTGATTTCAATTATTTGATTNTTCTCTAAAGATAAATATTTATTTAAGTTTTCTTTCATAGCATTCAAATCTGATGAGAAAGCATATGAACCATNATCTTTAAGNCCAAAAAAAAGTGGGGTNTTATTCTTGTATGCNACTAATGTCCCAAGATTATTCTCATCAATACAAAGGAATGAATTGGAGCCCTTNAAAATTNTTCCTACTTTATTAACTGATTTAGATAATGAATGTGTGGTTTTATAAAAATATGAAATNATACATGCTATTAATTCCGAGTCTGTTTCNGTTAAGAGCTTAGCNTTTCCAANGTATCTGNTTTTTCTTAATTCATCATAGTTCTCAACGATTCCATTGTGNACTAANTAAANTCCATTGTGATAGTGTGGATGACAATTTAANATAGAAGGCGTNCCATGGGTTGCCCACCTTGTNTGNCCTAAGATTAAAGATGTTTTNATATCTTTNTTAAGTTTAGGTTCGAGAGACTTAATCTTNCTGGTTGTCTTAAAGACTTTAAGTNTTGNCCCTACAACTAAAGCGACACCTGCGGAATCATAACCCCTATATTCAAGCTCTTTAAGTGATTCAAAGAAAGATTTGATATTNATNTTGTCTTNAGAATAAATACTATAAATTCCACACATGTTTANTTCTTAGGTCTTCTCTTCCAATTTGANATATGTTTTTCTTTTATTCTTGTTACACCTAGAGTATTTTTAGGTAAGTCTGAATTCANGATCGAACCTGCTCCNGTTGTTGAACCNGCTCCTAATCTTATTGGCGCTAAAAGCATTGTATCACTCCCAACAAAGACATTATCTTCTATTNTTGTTTTATGCTTATCAAACCCNTCATAATTACAGGTAATTGTTCCTGCACCAATATTNACGCCTGAACCCATATCTGTATCACCAATATAAGANAAATGTGGNACCTTGGACTNGCTTCCAATATTACTTTTCTTCAATTCGACAAAATTTCCAATTTTAACATTATTTTNAATTGTGCTCTCTGGCCTAATATTGCTAAATGGTCCTACTTGTGANGAGCTTCCAATTNAACTGCTCTCTATACTTGTAAATGGTTTGATCACAGTTCCTTTTCCNANAGTAGAGTCCTTTATATAAGAATTACCCTCTATTCGAACATTTTCCTTTAAAACAGTTNAGCCTGAAAGAATTACATTNGGTCCAATNTGAACATTTTTTGATATTTTAACATCTAATCCTTTCTGAAAAGAATTGGGGTCTTCCANTGAGATATTNTTCTTTATACATTCTTCATAGATAAACATTCTATCAAGATCATGAGCGTTTTTATAATCATCAAAAGTATTTATATTAACAAATTTCCTTTCATCTTTNATTGGAATTGAGTGNACCTTTTTTCCTTTTCTAATGAAAATATTAACTAAATCTGTNAAATAATATTCGGAATTCTTATTTTTCTTTATTTCATTAATNTATTTCTTAAGGNANCTGCTATTNATTAGATAAAGGCCTGAGTTAACTTCTCTTATTAATCTCTGCTCAGANTTGCANTCTCTCTCTTCNACTATATCTANTATCTGATTTTCATTATCTCTAAGGATCCTTCCNTAACCAAAAGATGATGATGGGATCGAGGTAGCAATTGTGAAATCAGAATTATTCTTGTAATAAAANGATAAAGCGCTTTTAATTGTTTCTAGGTCTACAAAAGGAGTATCACCATTAAGGATTAAAGAAACCGAATTNCTGTCTACTTTCCTTAAGCTTTGTTTTACTGCATCACCTGTTCCAAGTTGATTTTTTTGATAAGCAAAATCTATACTCTCATACTTAAGATTGTTAACCAANTTGATAACTAATTCTTTTTTAAATCCTGCTACTATGATAATTTTATCAGGCTTAAGTTGATTAAGATTATGCAGGCTGCGTTCAATTAAAGTTTTACCATTTATTGGAAGAATCACTTTAGGTAGATTGAACTTTAATCTTGAACTCTTACCAGCACAAAGCAAAATTATNTTTAATTTTTTCTTTGNCATTTAGAAAGGCACATCGTCGCTTGATGTATTCTCAATATCAAAATCATCGAGAAAATTATCATCAGCTGGTTGTGTTGAGCCTCCAGCTTTTGAATCAACAAATTGAAANTTGTTAACTACGACTTCTGTAATATATTTTTTTTCACCAGTTTTCTGATCATCATAAGATCTGCTCTCTAAAGATCCNTCGATGTATATTTGATTACCTTTTTTAAAATATTCCCCTATNACTTCTGCAGTTTTTCTCCAAGCTACACATCTGTGCCAAGAAGTCTTATCAATTTTTTCTCCAGATTTGTTTTTATAATTAATACTTGTTGCTAAATTAAATGAAGCCACAGGNGTTTGATCTTGAGTATATCTAACTTCAGGGTCNGCCCCTAGTCTTCCAAGTAAAATGACCTTGTTTACNCTNCCCATTTTTTTATTCTATCACTTAAATGATTAAAGTAAAACATATTATATTTTAAAAATAAGTTTCTATTTCTTTTAAAAAAGANGACAANATCTTGCCNGTCATNCCCCAAATTGTATAGCCNTTATATTCAAAAACATTATCCTTATANGTTTTATTNTANTTTTTAGTNACTCTANNNCTTTTAGTNGAAAGTTCAAGTANTACTTNGATAGGAATCCAAACAAAATCTTCAACTTCATCAACATTCTTCTTCAGTNTAATTTTAGGTTCATTTAAAAAGAAAATAAATGGAGANACAATAAATTGATTAGCATTTGGATTCACTGGCTTATAATCACTAAATCTTCCAATAAAATTGCAGTTCTTTTTAATATCNAGACCCACTTCCTCAGAAGTCTCTCTAATAGCAGTGGAAATTATATCTTTATCGAAAACCTCCTTTACGCCGCCAGGAAAAGCCATATGACCAGAAAATTTATCTGACTCTCTTTTTGTCCTTTTAATAAATAAAATTTCATAATCAGAAAGCTTGCGAATAACAATNGATACCGACGAACTAACTGAAGATTCTAGTGGNTGAATTTGCTTCAGCTGATAATTGTTTGCAAAATGAGATTCAATGCTAGTGAGAAATTTATTCATCAATTCTTAAACAGNGAGACAATAAACTCGGTGGTTTTTATTTCTTAGGAGTTTTAATAGCAATAACTTTTTCTTCTGCAATCTCTCTAAGTGCTAAAACTACTGGCTTATTTTTTTCATCAGATAATGACTTTGACCCATTATAGATAGCTTTGGCTCTCTTCATTGCAGCAACAGAAAGTTCAAATCTGTTCTCTACTTTTTCTAAACAATCTTCTATTGTGACTCTTGCCATAATTTCCTTCCTCTCAGTTTAATGTATATTGAATAATTATGGAATCTATTATAAACGATTTAAAATATAATCAAACAAAAGAAGTCTCTTTAATTATTCAAGATATTAACACAGGTCAGATAGTAGGAATAACAGCTACAAAGAAAAATGAAATTATCGAGGCTATCAAAACTAATAGCTATGGTGGTTTTATTATTAAAGAAATTCTATTAACAGAAAATTCTAAAGCGGTTCTTTATCTTGTTGATTCTAAAGATTCTATTAATAACCTCAATTATAGGACTATTGACAATAAAGAAGTTTCTGCTTCATTAACAAAAGAAAACATAATGGAAACCGTGGCCAAATTACTGATAGATAGAAAAAAAGATATTGGAAATAAAGACTCTTATGCTTCGTCCTTATTTAAGGATGGTCTAGGCAAGATACTTGAAAAAATAGACGAGGAGTCTAAAGAGTCAATAGAGGCTTCAGAAACAGGGGATAAAGATAAAATTGTTTATGAATATACTGATTTATTTTTTCATATGTTAGTTGCTTTAACTGAACATGGTCTAACAATTGAAGATATATATTCTGAATTAAAGAGAAGATTTGGTAAAAAAAAGAAAGACTATACTTTAGATGAATGAAGAAAATAGAAAGTTAGTTTGGTCATTAATACAAGAGACAGGTAAAAGAATGGAGGGCACTTTGCCAAGTTCACCTAATCATCCAAAGGGTAGAAACCCGTACGCACATATTTTATTACTTATTAAATCAAAATTTAATTGTTCATACAAAGATATAGATGACAGCAAAGTTCTTGTGCTAAAAAAATTTATTAAATTTATTGAAGACAACCCTAGGTAACTTTATTTACAAAAGTTTAGTTTTAGATTTATTAATAAATTGATGCTTATACCTATTTGCAGCTTTTATGTTTGCAGGCTGATCCTTAGCTTCGACCATTCCAGTTATGTTAAGTTTTCCTTGTATTAAAGGGTGAAGATCTTTTTGGCCTGGAGGCTTAGGGGGATCTGTAGATAAATCTTGTGTGTATGAAAAAGAAGAAATGACTCTCTCTATCTTACCCTTCTTGCAGCAAGCAGTTTGGAGATTTTTTTCATCTTCATCACTAAAAATTAGTTCGGAGAATCTAAAAGAACTAGCATAAAATAAAACCATTTTCTTTCCTTCGTCAAAATANAAATCTATTTCTATATTNTCTTCTTCTCTAAACCCAATAGACTCAAGCATTTTCTCTTCCCATAAATCATATATTTGTATACCTTTGATATTCTTATATTTCTTTAAAATACTTGCAAGNNCTTTTTTATCNNATTTNTTCTCTATNGCTTTAAGTGCTGATTTCAAATTATTTTTACAATCTNCACATTCAAATTCATATAATGGCATAAAAACCTCTACTCAGAACCATANGACCCATCGTGTTGTGAATTGCCAAAATATTGATTTAAATGATCCTGACCAACCCAATTTGACGCTTGCTCTTCATCTTTCATAGTTTTATATTCTTTGTGCCANTGAACGGGGTCTCCAGGNCGTGGAGCTCTATCCTTGAGTCCACCTCTTTTTTCAAAAATAGCTTTNAATGGAGAGAAGACTCTAACCACTTCTTTNCACTTTTTATTACATGGACACTCAACGTCAACAATTTCTTCATCTTGAAAAAACAGTTCNGTGAATCTGAAATCGACGAGCTCAAGAATAAGAAGCTTATCTTTTTCCATCCTATAACGAAATCTCTTGCTTCCTTTGTTNCTATCTTTACCTAACTCGAAGATTGTTTTCTCATTCTTTATGTTCTGAACTTCAACATATAAGAAATTTTTATTTCTTTTCATAATCTTTTGAGCTGTCTTCTTATCNAGACTTTTNGACAACTCTGTTATNTCTTTATTGTATTTTTTCATACAATCTCTACATTCGAATTCATATAATGGCATAANCTTTCTCTCTTTATTAANCTATAATACCCATTTACTATAACTAATGTGAGTAAATTTGTTAAATTTCATGATTTGGATTCGACGAGAATCATAACCATTGATAAGCCTGAGACCAAGAATGCTTTAACGTCGGAAATGCTGTCTACAATATCTGAAATCATAAGAAATTCAGAAAAATTGACCCAAATTAGATCAATAATAATAACTTCAAATTGTGAGAAAATTTTTTCTTCGGGTTACGATATATCCTCGAAAAATTTAGACAATAAAGAAGATTTGTTAAAAATTCATGTAATTGGATATCAAAAGCAAAAGCATCCNCTGATGGAGGCATCTGAGACGATAAGAGATTCATCTAAAATAATTATTGCCGCAATTAATGGTCATATTTTTGGTGGGACCCTGGAAGTTTTGTTAAATTGTGATTTTAAGTTTCTATCAAAGGAATGTTATTTTTGTATGCCCCCCGCTAAACTAGGAATCGCATACAACTATAATGGTATTAAAAATTTTATAAATAAGATTGGAGTAGTAAATACAAAAAAGATTTTCTTGACCGCTGATAAATTTAATTCTTCTGAAGCTCTAAATATGGGCTTAGTAGACTTCTTGTCGAGTCATGATGAGGTAATAACTGACTCAATTGAACTTGGTAAAAAAATATCCCAAAATGCTCCTTTGTCTCTGGCTTCAATTAAGAAGTCAATAAATTCATTTGAAGATAGTCAAAAACTTAGCAAAGAAGAACATAAAAAAATCAGAGAATCTGTTGAACGTGCAATACAAAGCAGCGATTATGAAGAAGCACAGGATGCCTTTAAAGAAAAAAGAAAGCCTTTATTCAAAGGAGAATAGTTAAATATCAGAATAGTTGAATGCTTTTTCTTTGGACTTAAGCCACGAGCTATCTATTTTTACTCTTAAATCTAGAAAAACTTTACATCCTACGAAATCTTCCAAGTCTTTCCTGCTTTCAATGCCAATATTTTTAATCATACTGCCACTTTTACCAATAATAATCTGCTTGTGGTGGCTATTCTCTACAATTATATATGCATAGATAGACACCAACTTCTTCGTTTCTTGCATATCTTCAATAACTACTGCAGTTCGATACGGCACCTCTTGGTAAAAATGATTAAAGATTTTCTCTCTTATTATCTCTGACATATAAAACTTTTCAGGTTGATCAGTTGTATAATCGTCAGAAAAAATTTTTTCACCTATAGGCAGGACCCTAACAAACTCTTCGATCAAAATATTTAGTCCGTCCTTTTCTAACGCACTTATTGGAACAAATGAATCTACAAAATCAAATCTCTTTTTTAGATAATCCATAATTTTTAATATTTTACTTTTCTTAACTAAATCTATCTTGTTAATAGCAATAATGGTCTTCTTTTCCTTAAACTTAGCAATAACATCAGAATCTTCAAAAACTGTAGGTCTTGTTGCATCAACTATTATTAATACTACATCTGCTTCTCCTATTGCCTGAAAAGAAGATTGAACCATCGTCCTGTTTAAAAATTTATTAGATTTTTGTATGCCAGGCGTATCTAGAAAAATAATTTGATACTCAGCAGAATTAAGAACTCCTAAAATCTTATTTCTTGTTGTATTAGGTTTGTCAGAAACTGCAGATATCCTTCTACCAGTAATAGAATTGATTAAAGTGGATTTGCCAGTATTAGGCTTGCCAATAATTGAAACTGTTCCGCATTTAAACTCTTTCATTTACGTGAATTCATTATACTGTTCTTGTGATGTTTAACAAATAGAGTTAAGATTATTTTCCAATTATGAAAACTAGTTTTAGAAACGATTATTGTGCAACATTTAATGAAACTCATGAAGGTAATTCAATTACAATTTCTGGATGGTGTTCCTCTATAAGAGACCATGGTGGGGTTATTTTTATTGATTTGCGTGATAAGTCAGGAATTATTCAAATTGTCTCTGATCCAAATAACTCACCAGCTGTTCATAAAATAATAGAATCTGTTAGAAATGAATATGTAATTCAAATTTCTGGACTTGTTAGATTAAGGTCTGAGAAAACAATAAACAAAAACCTTCGAACAGGTAAGATCGAAATTTTAATTGATTCTGTCCAAATTTTAAATTCATCAGTTGCGCTTCCATTCCAAATAGAAGAAGAAATTAATGCAGATGAGAATGTTAGGCTAAAATACAGATACCTAGATTTAAGAAGACCAAATATAAATAATAACTTTGTGTTAAAAAGTAAAACAATGATGGTGACTAGAAACTTCTTCAATGAAAAAGGTTTTATTGATATAGAAACTCCTTATTTAACAAAATCTAGTCCAGAGGGAGCGAGAGATTATTTAGTTCCAAGTAGAGTTCATCAAAACTCTTTCTTTGCTCTTCCTCAATCTCCCCAGATATTAAAACAAATACTTATGACGTCTGGCTTTGATAGATATTATCAAATTGTTAGGTGTTTTAGAGATGAAGATCTTAGAGCAGATAGGCAACCAGAGTTCACACAAATTGACATGGAAATGTCATTTGTCAATGAAAATGATGTAATACAAATTGTTGAAGAGCTATTAATAAAGATTTTTAAGGAGATAAAAGGGATTGATTTAGATTCTACTTTTAAACGTCTCACATATACAGATAGCTTGAGTAAGTATGGAAATGACAGACCCGACCTTAGATTTGGACTTGAGTTAGAGACAATAACTGAGATCTTTAAGGATACGGAATTCAAGGTGTTCAAACAAGTTGTCGAATCACAAGGTGTTATAAAGAGTATTAAAGTTGAGAAAGCATCTATGACAAGAAAAAACATAGATGAGCTAACAGTTTTTGCCCAAGAATATGGTGCAAAAGGATTAGCTTGGATTAAAGTCTTAGAGACAGAGCTTCAATCTCCGATATTGAAATTTTTCTCAACTGAAGAGATAGTCGCTTTAAAGACCACCCTAAATTTACAAGCTGGAGATATAGTATTTTTTGGAGCCGGTAATGAAGACACAGTCAACAATTATATGTCGGCTGTAAGGAATAAATTAGGAAATGACTTGAATTTAATTCCGAAAGATTCATATGAGTTTGTTTGGATTACCGACTTTCCTCTGTTCTTAGAGGTGGATGGCAAAACTACTTCTACTCATCANCCTTTTACTATGCCGAAAAAAGACTCTTTAGATGAATCAACCCTAGNAGGACTAGAATCAAAAGCATATGATATTGTTCTTAATGGAACTGAAATAGGTGGCGGNAGTATTAGGATTCACAAAAGAGATCTNCAAGAAAGTATTTTTAAAATTTTAGGAATAACAAAGGACGAATATGAAGAAAACTTTGGTTATTTNCTAAATGCATTAGANTCAGGAACTCCTCCTCATGGNGGACTAGCAATTGGGTTGGATCGATTAATGATGTATCTAACNGANTCTCCTTCAATTAGGGATATAATAGCTTTTCCTAAAACTCAAAAAGCATCATGCTTATTAACNGAAGCACCTTCTAAAGTTTTCTCAGTGAAACAGTTGAAGGAATTAGGAATTAAATTATTAGACGATGANGAGTAGTTTAGATATAACGGCCATATGCTTTCCCATCTTCTATTTTGTCGATTATTAAATCNANCANCTTCCCNGGTTCNACAAATTCTTTCTTCNTCATGTTTACATCAATATAATTTCTTGTCCTNGCATGATAGTTTTTTTCNGAAATCGCAGNAAGTCTCTTCCCTATAAATTTAGAATAAAAATCAATTTTTTTGGACTCACCAAGTTCTCTAAGNGCTTTAGANCTAGATTTCTTTAAATCTTCACTTACTTTATCCTCTCTTATCGATGCTTTGGTACCACGCCTNTCTGAATAAGGAAAGACGTGAAGGTAGTCAAGGAGTGACTTTTGAATGTANTCATATGANTCCTTAAATAAATCATTGGTTTCACCAGGAAAGCCTGCTATAACATCNGTTCCAATACAAGATGATTCTATATTTTCTTTAATTAATTTAATAATATTCTCAAATTTGCTAATTCTATACCTTCTTTTCATTAATTGTAAGATGGTTTCTGAGCCACTTTGNAGNGATATATGAAAGGAAGGGCATATCTTTTTAGATTTAGAAAAANNNTGAATCAAATCTTNATTTGTATCAGCAGGATCTATCGANCTAAGTCTTATATTNGGAATATCAACNCTATNTTCAATTTGCTTAAGAAGCTCCAAGAGATTTGTANCAATATCNAAACCNTAACTNGAAAGGTGAATACCAGAAAGTACTACTTCGTTGTATCCTAGGGTTGCAAACTGATTTATTTTTTCTATAACAGAGTCCAGCTTCATACTTCTAGANTTCCCNCGAGCAAAAGGGATTATNCANAAAGANCATCTAAAACTGCAGCCATCCTGAACNGACAGGAAAGCTCTAGATCTCTTTTCNTTTTGGTCAATTTTAAAGTCATCAAATCTATTAATATCAAAGATGTTGGAAACNACCTTCTTCTNTATAGTTGAATTGGATATGACTTTAGAAATTAAATATTTATTAGCATTATCTACTATATAATCGATCTCAGGGATCTGTTCTAAAGATTCTGGATTTGTTTGTGAGAGACACCCTGTAACCAANATCTTACATTTAGGATTATTTCTTTTTAACCTTTTAATATCATTTANAACTTGTCTATCTGAATTATTTGTAACCGTACAAGTATTGACTATGCATAAATCTGAATCTGAATTATCATCTATAATCTTAAAATCTTTAGATAGAGATGCTGAAATTCTGTCTGTATCAAACTGATTTACTTTGCACCCATATGTTAAGAAGCTAATTGTTTCTACTGACTTCATCAATCCAACCTCCTCCTAGAACTTTATCATCTTGATAGAATACAATTGCTTGTCCNGGAGTTATNGACCTTTGTGGCTCATCAAAAACAACGCTGACCCTNTCATTTANAAAGTTCACTTCAGCTAATGACTCAGGGCTTCTNTATCTTATTTTAACCATAATCTTCTTTTTGTTTANTGTTTTTGGATCAATTGACCAATTCAAATTATTTGCNTACAAAGCTGATGCNTAAAGNTCTTTCTGAGTTCCTACCAAAACCTCGTTTTTCTTAAAATCTATATCTATTACATATAGCGGAACAGATGANCTATTTTTNGAATTAATTTTAAGCTTCTTTCTCTGACCNATAGTAAAATTATGAATCCCTAAATGGCTTCCTAGGACTTNGCCACTCAGATCTTTNATTAATCCTTTCTTTGGTTTGCTATCAGGTACATTCTTCTCAATAAAAGTTCTATAGTCCTTAGCTATAAAGCAGACATCTTGACTATCTTTTTTAGTTGAAACACTAAGCTCAAACCCTTCGGATATTTTTCTTACTTCTGGTTTTGTAAAACTCCCCAAAGGGAACATTAGCCTTGAAAGTTCTTTCTGGCTTAGGGTAAAAAGAAAATAAGATTGGTCTTTAAACTTATCTAAACCCTTTTCTAAGAAAAAAGTTCCTTCTTTGTTTTGTGAAATTTTTGCGTAATGGCCTGTAGCCAAAAAATCAGCACCCATCTCTAATGACTTNTTTAATAAAAAATTAAACTTCATATATTCGTTACACATTATGCATGGATTAGGAGTTTGTCCATGATAATACTTTTCTATAAAATCTTTAACTACNTATTTTTGAAAATCTTCCTTATAGTCNACAACAGTATGNTCAATACCTATTTGATTAGCNGCCTGTCTAGCATCTAAGACATCGTTTAAAGAACAACATCCTGATTCTTCCTCAGCATAGTCCCACAACTGCATAGTTATACCAGAAACATCGTATCCTTGTTCTTTTAGAAGAGCTGCAGTAGTAGAGCTGTCTACTCCGCCGCTCATAGCCACTATGACTTTCTTCTTCATTCACATTACTTTACCAGATGGATTTTGAAAATCTAAAGTGAATTAACAATTTTCATTATGTATCATTAAAGTCTATGGATGATATATCTTTTGCACTCCAAAATGGTTTGACTCATAATGAGTATAATTTAATCGTTAAGAAACTTAAAAGAGCTCCAAATAAAAATGAAATTGGTGTAATAGCAGCAATGTGGTCAGAACACTGCTCATATAAAAGTTCAAAACATTATTTAAAAAAGTTGCCAACAAAAGGAAAAGTGGTAATACAGGGACCGGGGGAAAATGCAGGAGTAATTGATATTGGGGATAATCAATGTCTTGTATTTAAAATTGAAAGCCATAACCATCCTTCCTTTATAGAGCCATATCAAGGTGCTGCTACAGGTGTAGGGGGAATACTAAGAGATGTCTTTACAATGGGAGCTAGGCCAATAGCTCTAATGAATTCCTTGAGATTTGGAAATCCAAAACAAAAAATTACAAAGAGGATAATAAATGGGGTTGTGAGTGGGATTGCGGGTTACGGAAATTGTATGGGAATTCCGACTGTTGGAGGTGAAGTATATTTCGATGATTGCTACAATGGAAATCCTTTAGTAAATGCTTTTGCATTGGGAATTGCTAAAAAAAATAAAATATTTAAAGGATTAGCTGATGGTCCTGGAAACCCAGTTTATTATCTTGGGGCAAAAACTGGAAAAGATGGGGTAAAAGGAGCCATAATGGCATCAGATATTTTTGAAGACAGTGAAAACCTCGATAGACCAACAGTTCAGATTGGCGACCCATTTAAAGAGAAGCTTCTATTGGAAGCATGCCTTGAAATGTTCAGGCTCAAAGGTATTGTGGGAATTCAGGATATGGGAGCAGCAGGTTTAACTTCATCTGCCTCTGAAATGGCATCAAGGTCCGGTAACGGAATAATGATAGATTTGGACAAGGTTCCAAAAAGGGATTTAAATATAACACCATATGAGATGCTCTTGTCAGAATCCCAAGAAAGGATGCTTCTTGTTCTTGACGACAGAAATAATAAAAAAATTAAAGAAATTTTCAAAAAATGGAACCTGGAATCTAATAAGATTGGGGAAGTCATTAAAGAAGAAAGTTTCATTATTAAAAGTAAAAATAAAATAGTAGTAAATTTACCTGTGTCAATTCTTACAGATGACTGCCCCATGTATAAAAGACCAGTTAAGAAACCAAAGAAGGTTAAGGGTTCAAAAAAACTAAACCTAAGTAAGTTGAAATATAATACAAAAGATTTGTTGATAAAGGTAATTGGCGATCCCAATATTTGTTCGAGAGAATGGATATATAAGCAATTTGATTATATGGTCGGAACCAACACTATTGTTCAGCCTGGTTCAGACGCTGCTATTATAAGAATCAAAGGGACTAAAAAGGCTGTTTGCTTGACAACAAATTGCAACTCCAACTACTGCAAATTAGAACCATCTACGGGTGCATCAATTGCTGTTGCAGAGTCAACAAGGAATATAATTGCAAGTGGGGGTAAACCACTAGCTATAACTAATTGTTTAAATTTTGGAAACCCTGAGAAGCCAGAAATTATGTGGGAGTTCGCTGAGGCTATAGATGGCCTTTCAAAAGCTGCGAGAGCTTTTAATACTCCTGTTGTTAGTGGCAACGTAAGCCTATACAATGAAAACTATAGTGAATCAATTAAGCCTACTCCAACAATTAGCATGGTTGGAGTTATAGACGATTATAAATATTCGACAGAACAATGGTTTAAAAATGAATCTGATCAAATTCTTTTAATTGGCAAACTTGGTAATGACTTTGGAGGTTCTCAAGTTATAAAATATTTGAATCTAAAAGAGAGCATATTAACTCCGCCTGGATTAGACTTAGATTCCAGTTCAAAAATAAATGATTTTGTATTTAAAGTACTCAGAAAATATAAAGTTTCATCAGCACATGATATTTCAGAGGGTGGTTTATTAACATCTGTTGTTGAATCTTGTTTTAATCCAAATAATCTAATTGGTGCTGAACTAGACCTTAAAGAACTAAGATTAAAGAATGAACTGACACTATTCTCGGAAAGTCAGGGCTGCTATGTTCTTAGCGCTGATAAAAAAGAAACTGAAAAAATTAAAACTTTTGCACTAAAAAAGAATATTAGTGTTAAAGTAATAGGGAAAGTAGGAGGAGACTCGTTGAGTGTAAAAGGTTCTTTTTCTGTAAAGTTAAAAAAACTCTTTAAGAAGTGGAGTCATGGGTTTCCAAAATAATTAAAACATGATAGATAAATTCAAAGATGAGTGCGGGGTTTTTGGGATTTATAATCATCCTGAGGCTTCAAACCTAACTTACTTAGGTCTCCATTCTTTACAGCATAGAGGTCAAGAAGGTGCCGGAATTGCTTCAACTGATAACATTAAATTCTATATAGAGAAAGGTATTGGTTTAGTCTCTGATATTTTTTCAAAAGAAAAAATAGATAAGCTCCAGGGGTCTTCTGCAATTGGCCACGTGAGATACTCTACAACTGGTACTAGTAGCTTGGTTAATACTCAGCCTATTCATGTAACATCTTCATTGGGCGAAATTGCTGTTGCACATAATGGAAATTTAACTAATGCAAACAAATTAAAAAAATCTCTAGAGAAAGATGGTGCTATATTCCAAACCAATAGCGATACAGAAGTTATTGTTCATTTAATTGCAAAATCGAAAAAGAAGTCGTTCTTGCAAAGAATAATTTTTGCTCTAAGTAAATGTGAAGGAGCCTACTCTCTACTATTTCTAATAGGAAATCAAATTATTGCTGCAAGAGACCCNAGGGGTTTTAGACCATTAGTTTTNGGGGCTATAAATAACTCATATGTTATTGCATCCGAGACTTGTGCTTTTGACTTAGTTGANGCTGAGACAATTCGAGAAATAAAGCCAGGAGAAATAATTACNATTGATGACAAAGGAATAACTTCTTATANTCCTTTCAAAAGAATTGCAAGAAAAGCTTTTTGTATATTTGAACATATATATTTTGCTAGACCNGANAGTTATGTTTTTGGCTCTAGTGTATACATGGCTAGAAAAGAGCTCGGTNGGCAACTTGCTAGAGAGTACCCAATGAAGGCTGATTANATTGTACCAGTACCCGACTCAGGGGTNGCTTCAGCNATAGGATATTCTGAAGAAAGCGGAATACCTTTAGAATTGGGTTTGATGCGAAATCANTATGTTGGAAGAACTTTTATTGAGCCAAAACAAAATATTAGAAATTTTGGAGTTAAACTTAAATTGAATTCAGTTAAAGAAGTTTTAAACAACAAGAAAGTAATTGTTATTGANGATTCCATAGTTCGTGGTACNACTTGCAGAAAAATTATAAAAATGATNAAAGATTCTGGTGCAAAAGAAGTTCATGTCAGAATAAGCTCNCCACCAACNAAAGATTCNTGTTACTATGGAATTGACACGCCCGATAAGAGTGANCTAATTGCAAACGACTTAACTATTGAACAAATTAGAAGATATATATTAGCTGANTCACTAGGTTANCTAAGCTTAAATGGACTAAGNGAGTCTGTACAAAAAGATTCCCCTTATAATGTAAAGNNCAACTATTGTACNGCTTGTTTTAATGGCAAATATCCTACTGAGATAGAATCAAGATAGTTGATTCAAAAGATCTTTAATTTTATCTATATCATTGGCAAATTTGGANACTTTTTTTTCTTCAANCTTTATAACATCTTCNGGNGCAGAACTTNTAAAACCCTTATTTTGAAGCTTAGAATTTGATAGAGCTAATGATTTNTCNAAGGANATTAGGTCTTTTTTGAGTTTATTAATTTGTGCNNNAAAATCTATATTNCTTTCTTTTATNAAAGATATTGTNCCAGAATCAGTGATAGTTGAGATAAATTNAAGNTCACTNGATTCATTAATATTAGATAAACTAGAAATATTTCCAAGTTTTAAAATAAAATTAGTGTTAGCNGAGATAAAAGAATNATCTTCATCGTTCAAAGAGTAGAAGCAATCAATCTNTTNTGACGGAGATATCATTAGGTTCTTCCTTAAAGATCTAATCCCTACAGTTAAGTCCTGAATCATTTTAAATTGTTTAGGAAAATTACCATTGTAATCAATTTCAATTTTATCTGGTAATTTAGTNAAATTTGCATTTNAAGTTTTATTCTGTAATTGATTATTAAGTTCTAGTGAAATCAGTGGGCAAATTGGNTATAAAAGATTTANGTAGGATNTGAAAATATTTTTCATAATACTTCTAGTATTACTTGAGAATTCAGNACTTTTNTCAAAAAAAGAAATTTTNGNNACTTCTATATACCAGTCACAATAATCATCCCAGAAAAAATGATATAGCAANTAAGCTGCTTTCTCGACTTCACATTCATCTAANTGANNACNATATTTTTCTAATAAAATATTAAANTTCTCTNCAATCCANGAATCATAAAAATTCTCAGCNTTNGCATTTGCATTTACATTTTCCANTNCTTCATCATTATTTATTAAAATAAATTTNCANGCATTCCAAATTTTGTTCATGTAATTTGTNTATGGATTCAGAGANGTANTAGANAGNTTNATATCACTGTGAGGTGTAATACTAGAAGCTAGAAAGAACCTTAAAGAATCAGTTCCATGCTCANNAATCAANTCTAAAGGATCAACAACNTTNCCCTTAGTTTTGCTCATTTTTTCTCCTTTCTTNTCTCTAATCAAATTATGTATATAAACNGTTTTAAATGGGACTTTCTCAGTNAATTCTAGGGACATCATAATCATNCTAGAAACCCAAAAAAATATTATATCAAAGCCAGTTACAAGTAANGATGTAGGGAAAAATTCATTGTATTCTTTAGTTTCNTTAGGCCAACCTAATGTAGAAAAAGGCCACAATGATGAAGAAAACCAAGTATCTAAAACATTAATGTCTTGAGTAAGTTTCATTTTCTTTTTNTATAATTTATAAAACTTTTTATTGGCNTCATCGNGATTTCTAGCTGCAACCATTTTGCCATCATCTGAAGACCAAATNGGAATCTGGTGNCCCCANATNATTTGTCTAGAAATACACCATGGTTGAATTTTATTCATCCATTCGAAAAAAGTATTCTCCCAAAATTTAGGTTTAAAATTNATNTCGCCAGCTTCTACNGCTTTAATAGATTTCTTTGCCATCCCTTNAACNTCNAGAAACCACTGTTTCTTNAATAATGGTTCAACTACTTGNCCAGAACGATCACCNATTGGAATAGTATTATCAACAACTTCTTCTTTNATGAATAAGTCTAAATCGTCCATCAAATCCAAGACCTTAGTTCTNGCATCTAATACAGTTAAATTTCNAAATTCCACAGGAACAGAATTATTTAAAGTTCCGTCATCATTAAGAATATTNACAATATTCAAATTATTCTTTTTTGCAATTTCGTAATCATTAAAATCATGTCCNGGTGTAATTTTAACAACGCCAGAGCCTTTAGATAAGTCTGCNTATTCATCGCNTATTATATCTAGCAATTGACCNTTAAATGGNCTANTGACTTTCTNCCCAATATANTNACTATTTAATTTATCATCTGGGTTAACAGCNAGTGCTACATCTCCAAAAACAGTCTCAGGGCGNGTAGTAGAAACTATCATATGCTCCTTTGAATTATTTAAAGGATATTTAAAATAATACATNTTNCTTTTTCTGTTTTCTGAAACTACTTCAAGNTCAGAAATTGCAGTNTTAAGTTTTGTATCCCANTTAACCAATGTTTCTTCCTGATAAATAAGACCTTTCTCAAATAATCTAATAAATGCTTCATTTACAGAATCAACTANATCTTCATCTAGTGTAAATTTNGGATTATCCCAGTCACAACTCAAGCCTAGNGTTTTAAGTTGATTAATAATATTGCCACCATTTTCTTCTTTCCACTTCCATATATGACTTAGCAACTCATCCCTCTTAATTTCTTTTGGGTCCACTCCCTTTAAAATTAAACTCTTCTCCACAAGTAATTGTGTAGCTATCCCTGCATGATCTGTTCCAAGACTCCATAATGTCTTAGAGCCTTTTAAGGTATTAAATTTTATTAATATATCTTGAATAGTTGTGTTGAGAGCATGTCCTAAATGCAAGTTACCTGTAACATTTGGTGGTGGAATTGCTATAGAAAAGATTTCGCTTGAATCATTTTTCTGATTTTGATTTGAATCTTTANTCCACTTAGNCTCAACATTCTTAGGAGTGTATGAGAGTGATAAAAAATCAGAATCTTGAGCCATTGNTCTTATGTNGAAGTAGTTGGTATCTCTATTTCTGGAGCGTTAATCTCAACATCAGTATTTGAGTAAATTGGAAGTCCTGTACCAGCTGGAATCAACCTACCCATAATGACGTTCTCCTTAAGTCCAGTAAGATTATCTACTCTACCCTCGCATGATGCATCNGTAAGAACCTTTGTAGTTTCTTGGAATGAGGCGGCAGAAAGCCAACTTTTTGTACTTAATGAAGCCCTAGTAATCCCTAAAAGCATAGGTTCTGCTTGAGCTGGATTGCCNCCTTCAGAANCGACTTTCTCNTTAGTAAGTATAAAAGTATTCTTGTCTACGGCTTCGCCAACCAATAATGTTGTGTCACCACTATCTACGATTTTTACACGTTTAAGCATCTGCCTAGTAATAACTTCAATATGCTTATCATTAATTCTAACACCTTGNAGCCTGTATACNTCTTGAATTTCATCTACTATATATCTTGCTAACTCTATTTCTCCTTTGATTTTCAATATATCATGTGGATCGGGAGCTCCATCAACAATTTGGTCACCAGCAGNAATTCTCTCGCCNTCTCTAACNAAGATAAGNTTAGCTTTAGGCACTANATATTCTTTTGGATCTCCAACATCGGGAGTAACNACTATCCTTTTCTTTGACTTGATGTCTTTACCAAATGATACAACACCTTCAATTTCAGATATAACAGCAGGGTCTTTTGGNGGNCTTGCTTCAAACAACTCTGCTACTCTAGGAAGNCCNCCAGTTATATCTTTAGTTTGAGTTTTCTGGTTTGCAAGAGTTGCAATAAACTCTCCTGGTGAAACTTTTTCATTATCATCTTTCCTAATTTCCGAGCCTCTAGGCAAAGGNTATTCGAGCCTTTCNCCCTTCTTCGTTACAAGAATTAAAGCAGGATTTANTTTTGGNTCCTTATATTGTATAACTTCTCTNACAGATAATCCTGTATATTGATCAACGGTTTCTTTGTATGAGATATTTGGTTCCAAATCTTTATACTCTATNTGTCCNTCTTCTTCAGCAATAAATGGATAAATTGTTGGATCCCATTCTGCTAACAATTCACCATTCTTGACAGTAGCACCGTCNTTTAAATAAACTTTTGCNCCTACAGTTATTGGATACCTTTCAAGCTCAAGAGAAGTGTTAGAGTCTTCAATTATAATCTCAGCAGCTTTACTNGTNCAAATNTTAAATTTCTCACTTTCAACAAAATTCATATCTATGTATCTTATTATTCCAGNATTTTTTATATCATGCCTNGANTGATCAACTTTAGCTACGCCACCAATGTGGAANGTTCTCATTGTNAACTGTGTTCCNGGCTCACCAATAGACTGAGCNGCAATTATACCNACTGCTTCACCTGTNTTGACTATTTGNCCGCTTGCTANNTTCCTTCCATANCANAGNGAACAACANCCGGTTTTTGTNGTACAAGTCAGAACTGACCTGATAGTTACTCTCATCGATCCAGGGATGGCATCGATTTTCNCTGCTATAGATTCATCAACTTCCTGGTTTCTAGAAGCNATTAGTTCACCTGANAGAGGCTCAATTAAATCTNCCGCAAGTATCCTTCCNAATGTTCTCTCNCCTACACTTGCTACTACTTCGCCACCTTCTACAAGCTGAGAAACCTCTAGGCCTTCAGTTGTACCGCAGTCAAACTCATTTACCATCATTTCTTGAGCTACATCTACGAGCCTTCTAGTTAAATANCCTGCATTAGCGGTCTTTAAAGCTGTATCTGCTAACCCCTTTCTGGCTCCGTGAGTTGAGATAAAGTATTGCAAAACAGAGAGTCCCTCTCTAAAATTNGAAGTAATAGGTGTTTCAATAATATCACCAGAAGGTTTAGCCATTAANCCTCTCATTCCNGCTAANTGTCTAACTTGCGATTTNCTNCCTCTAGCTCCAGATTCAACCATCATAAAAATAGGGTTACTACTAGGTTGAATTTTTCCNTCATCAATTTCATTTGTCATTGAAATTTTATNCATAAGAATATCGCCTATTGAGTCACCTGTTCTNGCCCAAACATCAATTACTTTATTGTATCTCTCGCCNTCAGTAATTAATCCTTGTAGATATTGATTTTGAATACTTGAAACTGTCTTATTAGCTTCATTTATTAATTCATTTTTCTCATCTGGTATTGTCATGTCTGCTATAGAAACNGATATACCTGAAGTTGTAGAATGCTTAAANCCTAATGTTCTAAGTCTATCAGCTAACAATACNGTGCTTTTTCCGCCAGAAACTCTAAANGTTGTATCAACTAAATCCTCTATAGCTTTCTTTGTCATTAATCTATTAACTAGATGAAAAGGTACTTCTTTAGGCATTACTTCAAATATTAATGCTCTTCCAACGGTTGTATCTTCGACTTTTCCATTAATTCTTATTTTAATAATTGCATGAATATCAATTTNGTTAAGATCAAAAACTACTCTTAGTTCATCTATAGAAGCAAAAGTCTTGCCTTCACCACGAGAACCNGGAACCTCCCTACTCATATAATAAATTCCTAANACAATATCTTGAGANGGAAGAATTATNGGCTTACCATGCGCTGGTGATAAAATATTATTCGTTGACATAACCAAGGTTCTACATTCTGTTTGTGCTTCNACAGAAAGNGGAACATGNACAGCCATTTGATCTCCATCAAAGTCAGCATTAAAAGCTGGACAAACNAGTGGGTGAAGATGGATTGCTTTATCCTCAACTAAAACTGGCTCAAAAGCTTGAATGCTAAGTCTATGNAGNGTNGGAGCTCTATTTAACATTACTGGGTGTTCTTTAATAACGTCATCAAGTGCATCCCACACTATCGGCGCTTGTTGNTCAACTAAATTTTTAGCAATTTTGATTGTTGCCGCATGACCCCATAGTTCTAATTTTTGATATATAAAAGGCCTGAAAAGCTCTAGAGCCATCTTTTTAGGTAAACCACACTGATGCAATTTAAGCTCTGGACCAACAACGATAACTGACCTACCAGAATAATCGACTCTCTTTCCTAGCAAATTCTGACGGAACCTTCCTTGCTTTCCTTTGATTATATCACTTAAACTTTTTAAAGGTCTATGGTTATGGCCAAGGACTGGTCTACCTCTTCTACCATTTTCAAATAATGCGTCTACAGACTCTTGAAGCATTCTTTTCTCGTTTCTAACAATAATATCAGGTGCACCTAGCTCCATAAGTTTTTTCAATCTATTATTTCTATTGATAACTCTTCTGTATAAATCATTCAAATCAGAAGTGGCAAACCTTCCACCATCAAGAGGAACAAGAGGTCTTAGATCTGGAGGTAAAACTGGTAGCCTTTTTAAAATCATCCATTCAGGTCTATTACCAGAATTTCTAAATGACTCAGCAACTCTTAATCTTTTTGAAATCTTAACTCTTTTTAATGGTGATGATGTTGCCTTAAGTTCCGCTTTTAACTCAGCAGAAAGTTCTTCTAGCTTAACATCCTCAAGCATAGTTCTTATTGCTTCAGCACCCATACCAACAATTAAAAAGAAATTGTCATCAATCAACTGCCTATATGTATCTTCAGAGATAACATGACCAATCTTTAGTCCAGTATCACCTGGATCTGTAATTACATAAGATTCGAAATAAAGAACCTTTTCTAAGTCTTTTAATGTGATGTCTAGTATAGAACCTATTCTACTAGGAACACTTTTTAGAAACCAAATATGTGCAACAGGAGCAGATAATTCTATATGTGCCATTCTGGACCTTCTGACTTTGCTAGAAATAACTTCTACCCCACATTTTTCACAAGTGATGCCTCTGTGCTTTAGTCTTTTATACTTGCCACATAAACACTCAAAATCTTTAACAGGGCCAAAGATTTTACAGCAAAAAAGTCCATATTTTTCAGGTTTAAAAGTTCTATAATTAATAGTTTCTGGTTTTTTAATTTCACCATAGGACCATTCTTTAATCATCTCAGGTGAAGCAATACTAATAGAAATAGAATCTATATCAGCCGGATTTTTAGGTTTATCGAACAAAACTCCCATGTCAATCATTTGATATCTCTCCCGAAACTACAGATTTTTTTGGGTCTTTCTGGTTATCTAATTTAATATTCAAACCAAGTGATTTCAACTCATTTGTTAAAACATTAAATGACTCCGGAATCCCCGGTTCGAAATTAACTTTATTTTTTACAATTGAATCAAAGAGTCTTGTTCTACCAATTACATCATCTGACTTAACAGTTAAGAACTCTTGGAGAGTATTAGCTGC
>NZWJ02000009.1 GCA_002701925.2 bacterium | reverse complement strand
TCCACACCCCTACTACTACTGCTGTATATATAATATAATATATTATAATAGGAGAAGTAATGAAGCTGTCTGTTGATAAGAAACTTTTTTATAAATATTTGTCATATGTTCAGGGGATAGTTGACACTAGACCCAGCATGTTAATTTTGTCTCACATCCTTTTAGAGGCAAGAGAGGGGAAGCTTTTTTTAAGTTCGACAGATTTAGAGTCTTCTATTTACACCTCTTTTCCTGCAAACATCCTAGAAAAAGGAAGGGTTTGTTTGCCTGCCAAAAAACTCTTAGAAATAGTTGAAAAAACCCCGGAGGGAGAAGTACAAATAAGGCTTATTAATGAGGGTCAAGTAGAGATTGATTATAAAAAGGGAAAAACAAAAATTAAAACACAAAACCCAGACGATTTTCCACAAATACCAAAACCGGATGATTTTGTATATCGGGCAATTAAAAGTGAAAAACTAGACAACCTAATAAAAAAAACTGCTTACTGTATTGGCAGCGACGACCTAAGAAAAAACTTAACCGGGATCTTTTTTGACATGACACAGAACGGCAAAATAAGGCTTGTTTCAACAGACGGCCACCGAATGAGCTTAGCGGAAGAAGATATAGAAAACAACATAGTTGAATCGTTCACCCTACCCAAAAGAGCATCTATAGAAATAAGAAAGTTTATTAAAGACAGCGAGGTTGTAAATATTGGGGTTGGAAAAAATTTTTTTATATGTGACGATGGTCAAACATCTCTTTTAGCCAGACTAGTTGACGTTAAGTTTCCAGACTATAAACAAGTCTTACCTTCTAGTTTTAACAACACGATTAAAATAAAGAAAAAAGAGATAACAGACGCCCTTCAAAGAGCAGCGATTGTTTTGCAAGAAAAAAACAAAGGAGTAAAGATATATATTGGAGAAAACAAAATAGAAATTAGGGCGACCTCAGAAGAAGGTGAAACAATAGAAGAAATAGCTATAGACAAACTTACAGAGCCACTTGACGTTGGTTTTAATGTTAAATATTTAATTGATGCCATTGGTACGTATGATAACAATGAAATATGTTTTTCTGTTGGAGACGAAGTCAGCCCCGCTTGTATTTTCGCATCCGAAGAGGATCGCTACAAACAACTATCAGTTGTGATGCCAATGAGGGTTTAAGATGAAAAAAGAAAAAAAACAACAGTTAAAAAAGATTAGAGACCAAATAGACAACATAGATGAAAAAATTTTATCTCTTCTAAACCAGAGAGCAGAACAAGCAAAAAAAACAACCAAGCTGAAAACCGACAGTGTCTATGACCCCAAAAGAGAAAAAGAGGTCTTAGGTAAGCTTGCTAGAAAAAAATCCGGAACCCTTTCCCCACTTGCAGTGGAACAGGTCTACGGAGAAATATTGTCAGCATGTAGAGAGGTTCAGGCGCCCATTCAGGTTTCTTATTTGGGTCCCGAGGGGAGCAATACTGATGAAGTTGCTAAAAAACAGTTTGGGAGCAGCGCATCGTTTTTTTCTCAGCCAACAATTTCAGATGTTCTGGTTGCTGTTGAAAATGAAGACTCACAATATGGAATAGTTCCACTTGAAAATACCTTAGAGGGACCTGTGGTTGAAACTCTTGATGGGCTAGTAGAAAAAAACGTCTCAATAGTTTCGCAAGTACAACTAAAAATTTCTCACTATTTAATGTCACAAGAAAAAGACGCCAAAAATATATCCAAGGTTTATTCTCACCCCCAAGCTTTGGCCCAATGTAAAAAGTATCTTAAGAAAACTTTACCAAACGCTGATTTAATAGAAACCACAAGTACAGCAAGGGCTGCTCAAATTGCAGGGGGCAAGAAAAGGATAGCAGCGGTTGCACCTAGACCTTGTTCTTTGCTTTATTCTTTAAACATATTAGACAAAAATATTCAAGACAATGCATCAAACAGAACAATGTTTGCCTTAGTGGAAAAGAAAACAGCTGAGCCAATTGTTTTAAAAGACAGCAAGGTTTCGGTTGCTTTTTCGCTGGATCACAAGCCTGGAAGCTTACACGAATGCCTCAAATCTTTTAGAGCTTATAATATTAACCTAACAAAAATCCAGTCGCGCCCATCTAAAAAAAATGATTGGCATTATTTATTTTTCATTGACTTTGTAGTGGAAAAAAATTTAAAAGAAGCGGAAAAATGTCTCAAAACACTTAGAGGGGCTACGCCATTTCTAAAAATTCTAGGAGTTTTTACTTGAAAGTAAAAGGCAGCNTTAGGATAANCTCCTTGCCAACNTATAAGCCAGGAAAATCAACAGANGAGCTTCAGCGNGAGCTNGGCTTNAAAAGTNCNATTAAACTTGCATCTAACGAAAACCCNTTGGGNCCNTCNACTTTAGNNNTTGAGAAAATAAAGGAAGCNGCTTNCACNGCNCATGTTTACCCGGACGGTGATTGTCATACTTTAAAAAAAAAGATTTCATTTAAAGAGGAAATACTTCCCAANCAAATTNTTTTGGGCAACGGCTCAAATGAAGTNCTTGAGTTAATTGCCCACACATTTTTNGANAAGGATGATGAGGCAATCATGGGNGAGTTTTGTTTTATCGTTTATCCAATAGTGACACAANTAAGTGAAGCCANCATAGTNCGGGTNCCAATGAAAAATTTGGCTCTCAGTNTAGATGATGTNCTCAGCAGNATTACTCAACGAACAAAGGTAATTTTTATAGCNAATCCAAANAACCCCACNGGAAGCCGATCAACCAAAAAAGAAATGGAAGTTTTTTTAANCCAANCNCCATCNAACATTCTNGTTGTANTTGATGAAGCTTATGCNGAATATATGTCTGGAGANAACCTAGACGTTTCNAAGCTCATAGAAAAGCATGAAAACTTAATAATACTAAAGACGTTTTCAAAGGCTTACGGACTAGCTGGGCTAAGNGTGGGATATGGGATGGGAANCTCCACCCTCATTTCCCTCTTAAATAAACCAAGAGAGCCTTTTAATGTTAACCAACTGGCCCAAGTTGCTGCTACCGCAGCGCTTGAGGATATTAAACATGTAGATAAATCCATAGAGTTGAACAAAAAAGGCATGAGTTTTTTAAAGTCAGAGTTTACAAAGATGAACATNAAGGCNCANCCTTCNTATGCCAACTTTNTTTTGATAGAATTTAAATCAGAGGCAAGAATAGTTTATGAAGAATTATTAAAAAGAGGGATAATAACAAGGCCACTTGAAAACTATGGTTTACATAATCATTTAAGAATAACAGTGGGACTNGAGAGNGAGAATGTTANNCTTGTTAGCGCATTAAAAGAAATTNTATAAAATGAAAAAAATATTAAACATAACCATNATAGGCCTNGGTCACATAGGGGGGTCNCTCGCCNCTTCTNTTAAAAATACCCANGGAAAAAAAGTTAGTATTANAGGAATAGATAATAGCCCGTCTGTTATAAGGCAGGCGCTTAAGTCAGNTTTCTTTTCTGAAGTTTCAACACTCAGAAAAAGTAAAACCATTANTGAAAGTAATGTGATTTTTGTTTCANNCAGTATTCGNAGCATTCCACTTATATTTTCAGAGTTAATAAAAGTTANTTTCAAACATAANATTATAATTACCGACGTTGGTAGCGTTAAAGAAGAAATTTTTAACTCAGCNACTAAAATACTTCCNGAGAAATTTGAGTTTGTAGGTGGCCANCCAATTGCTGGAACAGAAAAGACTGGATTTAAAAANCTNGTTTCNGGGCTCTTTGAAAATAAACCAGTATTTATATCTGGTGTAAGGGCAAANNANCAGTCTNTTANGTTGATTAAAAGTCTTTGGAAATCCCTAGGATGTTTGGTTTACTCTATTCCGCCTAGCGAACATGACAAAATATTTGGNCANCTGAGTCATCTGCCCCANGTTCTAGCGTTNGGTTTAAAGAATATTGCNAACAAGAAACTTACTTCTANGGAAATACTTAAATATGGNGGNACCAGTTACAANGATTACAGCAGAATCTCCGAAAGTTCCGAGGCACTTTGGTCNGAAATTTTCTTATCNAATAGAAAGAATTTAATTAAAGGAATTAAAGAGTTTAGAGTTTATTTAGACAAGCTAGAAAGTTTATTGGAATCAAATTCNAAGGAAAAGACNGAAAAANATNTAAAATNGTAAATCTAAACCTTGATTTTTAACACTAACAACTTAATATTATTAATNATCCCCTTGGAGTTTATATGAAGCCTATTGTCCTGAGCTTATTAGTGTTGTTTGCAGTCGCATTTTTTCTAAGAAATGTNTTTGGATTCCTAAANATAATGTTTAAAGCTAAAAGGCCCTCNTTTCGAACNGATCAAATTTTTGAACGTGTNAAAGGATTAATAATNTATGTTTTTGGACAGAAAAGAATATTAAAAAACTATACNTGGGCGGGCATAGAGCACTTTATGCTTTTTTGGGGTTTTATGATTATAACCATAGGCTCCCTCGAGCTCGTGGTTCTTGGTTTTNTTCCTGGCTTTGAAGCCTTTGGCTTCCTTGGTGGAGAAGCACAAGAAATGTTTTTATTAACNCTAGACATAGTACAATCCCTTGTCATTNTTGCCTTGGTTATGGGNGTCTTAAANAGGACTGTTATCCCAAGTGGTAAAAGAAGAGAAGTAAACAGTATTGATGCTGTTGTTATTTTAGGAATGATTTTTGGTCTAATGATTACAGATTTTGGTTTTCGCGCCTCTAAGATTGCGCTAGGAACTGAGCCAGCCTCATGGTTGCCAGTTTCATCAATGTGGGCGACATTTTTTTTGAGTAATGTTGACGTAGCAACCGCAGCCTTTTCTACTGAGTTTTTTTATTGGATACATGTTTGTTTGCTTTTTGCTTTCTTAAATTATTTACCATATTCAAAACACAGCCATGTCCTTACAGTTATTCCTAATATTTTTTTTCAAAACTTAGAACCTAGAGGTAAAATGNCCANAATTGATTTTGAAGATATTCCTGATGATTTTGAGCATTTTGGAACTGGNAAATTTGAAGACTTCAGTTGGAAGGATGTTTTAGATGCATACACTTGTACNGAGTGNGGCAGATGTACCGACAACTGTCCTGCTTGGGGAACNGAAAAGCCACTTTCTCCNAGAGATATNGTTATTAAGCTTAGGCATTTTGTAACTGAAAATAANGATAAAGATGAGATGAANACNGAATACTTACCTAGTGAAGGATGGGTCACCGAAGAAGAACTTTATGCCTGTACTACATGTAGCGCGTGTGTAGAAGTTTGCCCACTCTTTATCGACCAGATGGGAAAAATTGTAGAGATGAGAAGATTCCTAACTATGGAAGGAAAAATGAAAGGAACTGCNGTCAGAACGCTTCAGAAGCTTGGAAGTCACGGGAACCCTTGGGGTTTTGATNCAAAAGATCGAGCACCTTGGACAAAAGAAGAAGANGTCCCTGTTCTTGGNAATGGGGGAGGAGANACTGCTGAAGATTATGAAGTTGTTTATTGGACTGGATGCTTTGGAGCNTTTGACCCTAGAGGNCAAGAAGTAGCTGCAACAATATCCAGGCTTTTAAAAGAAGCTGGAGTTAAGTTTGCCGTTATGGGACCCAATGAAACTTGTACTGGNGANCCGGCAAGACGTTTAGGCGAAGAGGCCTTGTTCCAAGAGCTTGCTATGACAAACATTGAAACTATGAACCGATTCAGCGTAAAAAAAATTATAGCAAATTGTCCACATTGTTTTAANTCAATTAAAAATGAATATCCAGATTTNGGTTCAGAAGTTGAGGTGGTTACACATAGTGAATTTCTAGCCAGNCTTGTTAAAGAAGGAAAGCTNAAGCCAGTAAAAAATTTAGATGAAGAAATTACCTATCATGATCCATGTTACCTTGGAAGACANAATAGGGTTTTTGATGAACCAAGAGAAATATTGTCNGCNATTCCAGGNTTAGAGCTTAAGGAGCTTGAAAGATCTAGNGAGACTAGCTTCTGTTGCGGCGCNGGCGGTGGAAAAATTTGGATGGAAGAAGAGGCACCAAGAGTTAACTGGAATAGGTTNGAAGAGATAGAAGNAAGCGGNGTCGAAACCGTTGCTGCTGCATGNCCATTTTGTAATGTAATGTTTGAAGATGCNGCAAAATATGTTGGGAATGATAGTATAAAAATTAAAGATATTGCCGAGCTGCTAGAAGATTCTCTTGATTTACCTNTAAAGAACTCTAATTTTGANAAACTTNCTAAGGACACTGGAGACAAAGAACAATCAAAAGAAAATGACGACTCACCTCAAGTCTAGAAATACAAGCTGGAGCCNTAANGGCACAANAAGCAAAAATATTTTTTTCTCTAAACCCATNCTAGTNGTTTTTGAAGACAAGCATGGTAAAACTTTTATTCTTAAAGACGGCATAAAGAAAAAGTCCAAATTAAGTTTGCTGAAAANAATAGANAANCAATTGAAAAAAGGCTTTTATGCTTGTGGATATTTCTCTTATGAATATAATCAAAAAAACTTAGAAGGNCCAAAATATAAAGCAATTTTTAACATATACAAAGAAACTTCGACTGCANTACCTAGTNCAAANATCACNATACAAGACAAGTTAAAACTTAAAAAAATTACATCAGACAACCTATTTANCTCGGGAGTCAGAAAAGCTAGGCGATACATTAAAGAGGGNGANATTTATCAAATTAACTTGAGTAGAGAGTTTACGTTAGGACAAGTAATAAACCCATATAGACTTTTCTTGAATTACTACAATGCGCAGCCTGTAGAGTATGGAGCTTTCTTTCGTTTTCACGACCATTCCTTAATTAGTGGTTCAATGGANCTTTTTATTCAGAAAAAAANAGGAAACATAACCACTAAACCAATTAAGGGNACAGCNCCGCTTGACTCGGTAGAAGANAAAAATTTGAAACAAAATCTAAAAGAAATTTCCGAGAATCTGATGATTGTTGATTTAATGAGAAATGATTTATCTCAGATATGTAAGCCTGGTACAGTGAAAACAAAAAAGCTTTTTAAGAAAAAATCATATTCGACCCTNGTTCAGCTTGAATCNGAAATTAGAGGAGTTCTTAAAAAACAATATTAACAATGAAAAAATATTTAATAGTTTAATGCCCCCCGGNTCAGTAACAGGTNCGCCGAAGTCGAGAGCAAAACAAATAATTAATGAAATCGAAAAACACAAAAGAGGTCCCTACTGCGGAGCAGTGGGTTTTTTTGAGCCCTCAGGAGATTTTTGCTTTTCTGTTGGCATAAGGGTTGCTATAATAGAAAAGACAACATCAAGGTTTTTTACGGGCGCAGGAATAGTTTGGGACTCNAAAGTGCTTAAAGAAAACGCGGAAACTATTTTAAAGTCTAGAGCNTTGAAAGAGTCGATAAAATANAATGAAAGAGTTTTTATATTTTGATAAAAAAGTTAAANNCCCNCAGGACTTTAACAGGACTTTNATGTTTGGCGAAGGAGCNTTTGAAACTTTTAGATACAAGCAAAAAATGCCTGTTNATATTTTAAAACATATTGAAAGACTTAAAAAGACAAGCGATTTTCTAGGNATNAAGTTTCCAGGGGACTTTTATATACAGACTGTTGTTGACAAGATTGTNCAAGATCATAAATCAGACCATTTTAANAATATTATAAAAGATTTAATAGTTAAGNTAGCNCTCTTTAGTTCGGGNGGCGCCTCATACGCAGATGANTCNNAAAACACTACGTTGTGTGTNTCAATAAAGGAAGAAGACCANAAAGTAAATGAATCAATTTCCCTNGGGTTANGCAAATCACATCTAAGCTCNTCTGATATTTTTAATTCTCANAAGATAACAAANTACCTTTTATCNGCCANAGAAAAAAANCANGCCAAAAAAAATGATTTTGANGATGCNTTAATAATTAATGAGAAAAATATGGTTGTNGANACAACTTCAGGAAANTTTTTTTGGATTAAGGGTNCNAATGTTTTTACACCTTCCCTTGAAACAGGTGCTTTAGATGGAATTACAAGAAGCCTNGTTTTAGAAGNATGTAAAAAAAATAAAATAAGNGTTATAGAGGGGGAGTTTGAGCCTGGGTCAATAATTTTTCCTGAGGCTATGTTTGTAACAAACTCCGCTCGAGGCATTATAGAAGTTGTAAATTTAAATAATACCACCCAACCTACAAGGACAAAAAAAATATTTCCAACAATAANGGCCGAAGTTCTTGAGATGCTTGATTGGNCTTAATATTGCCTTTTTNGTTATTTCAATTTACAATTTTCNTTCTATTGTTAGATTTATTTAATTAATTAAGAAAAAGATGAGGTGTTAATTTATGGCAAATTTAAGAGATGTATATATNATAGGTGTTGGTCAAACATCATGTGGAAAGTTTCCTACTCAAGCTGCTCACATGTTAGGTCGAGAAGCAACATGGGCTGCTATTAAAGATTCAGGCATTTATGCAAGAGATATAGAAATAGGTTTTTGTGGNCANGTCTACCAAGGNATGGGAGTGGGTCAGCGNACCTTAAAAGACATAGGGCTTGTTGGTCAACCAGTTATAAACGTTGAAGGTGCTTGTGGAAGTGGAACGCTCTCTTTCTGGGAAGCGTGGAGAACTATTGCATATGGTCAGCACGATGTAGCTTTGGCTTGGGGAGTAGAAAACNTAAGTAAAATAATGTCAGGAGGTCCTCTCCCTTTAGAAGAAGATGATATTGAAGTAGCCCTTGGAATGAGTATGCCGGGTCTTTATGCTATGAGAGCAAAAAAGTATTTAGATGAGTATGGTGTTTCCGCTGAAACATTAGCAAAAGTAGTTGTTAAGAGTAGAAAACANGCNGCTAAAAACCCAATAGCTCAATTTAGAAAGGAAACTACGGTCGAACAAGTTTTAAATGATCCGCTTATTGCCGACCCTTTAACTAGAAGCATGTGTTGCCCTGTCGGAGACGCCTCTGCAGCAGCTGTTTTAGTTGATGGTGAAACATTGAAAAGAATCAAAAGAGANACTTCNAGAATGCCTATTAAAGTTCTAGGTTGTATTGCCCAGTCTGGGGGATATGCCTCTGCTACTGGTTTGACTTGCGATCCGTCAGAAAATGTTAAAAGAACATCTGAAATGGCTTATGAACAAGCAGGATTAGGACCAAAAGACATGGANACNGTTGAAATTCATGATGCTTTTGCAATTGCAGAGCTTATAGTNGCTGAGGCACTNGGTTTTGCTAAAAAAGGCGAAGGTGCAAGACTAATAGAAGAAGGCAAATCGAACTACGATGGAGAAATTGCTATTAATGCTAGTGGAGGGCTTCTTTCAAGAGGACATCCAGTGGGAGCNACNGGCNTACTTCAAACTGTAGAGATAGTTAATCANCTTAGGGGTGAAGCAACTGGATATCAGGTGCCTGACGCTAAGATCGGATTGATTGAAACAATGGGTGGAGCACAACCCGCAATGGACGGCATCACATGTGTCGTTAGTATTTTAGGAAAATAACACTAATTAAACAGGAGTTTTACAATGAGTGATAATGACGAAAGAAGAGTTTTACATGCTGANTTTTTTACTGAAGATCCNGAACCGCGTTTAATNGCCGGCAAATCTAAGTCNTCCGGAAACTGGACTTTCCCTCCTTATTTGGCGGATCCNGTTAGTTTTACAGATGATGTTGAACACACACANTTGCCTAGGAACGGAGTCTTGCATTCTTTTACAATAGTTAGAAGAAGCTTNCCTGATTTTACTGTTCCATTTGGTCTTGGTCTCATTGATTTTCCTGANCAAGAAGTAAGAGTAATGGCGCAAGTTGAGGCGGATGACCTAGAAAATGACCTANAATTAGGGATGGAAGTTGAAACGATAATAGGAGTAGTCAGAAAAGCAAAAGATGGCTCAGATATTTACTCATATAAGTTCAGACCAGTAAAATAGNAATAAATTCATTTCTAGTTAAAGTTATTGCAAAAAAAAGTGAAATTCTGTACTATTATGAAGTTCACTTTTAATTAAGTANGACTAAAATTATCAAAGGAGGAATAATTTTATGGCTTTAAATTATGAAAGCGTAGACTTTATAAAAGTTTTAGGCGAAAGACGTTCTTGCAGATTTTATGATCCAGAAAGAGCAGTCGAAGCTGAAAAAATTCAAGCTATATGTCAAGCAGCAAGAAATGCTTCACATATGGGTAACGCTAACTGTATTACAGTTACACAGGTTACAAAACAGGAAACTAAAGATGAGTTCACTAAAATAGTTTCTGCATTTAATATTCCAATGGCAAAAATGGCTCCAGTAAGCTTAGTTTTTGCATTAGATAGAGACAAGTGGTATAACGGTTTACCAATTGGCCTTCCAATTTTATTTAAACAGGGTGGTGTAAACCCAAGTCATGGATGGAGTATGGACAACATCGAAAATTCAACTCTTCCAAGACTTACTACTTTCCCACCAGAAATTGTTAGCTATCTTCTTTCATGTGAAACTGGAATGGCTATGGCTTCAGCTCAGCTGATGGCTACAGCTTTAGGGCTTGGTAGCTGTTGTTATGCTGGTCAAGGACCAAAAATTGCCGAAGTTTTAGGTTTCCCTGATTCTGCACAATTTGTTTGGGCTATGGCAATTGGATATCCTGGAGAGTCAGTTGAATCAATGGGATGGAGAGAGAGATCACCTTATGGCGACATCATATATGCCGAAAAGTTTGGTACTCCTGCTATTGCTGATCCAGCTGTAGACGCAGAGCTTACAGCTCTTGGTATGATGGGTGAACCATCTGCTTTAACTCCGCAGAGACTTGCAGATATCAACGCTGCTGCAACGAAAATGGGTCTTCCAACAAGAACAGACGAAAACGGTTAAACTCGAAAATTATCAGGAAGGACTTAGGTCCTTCCTGTTCCTATTATGAGCTTAGATTCACAGATTAATGAACTTTCAGAATTAATACTAAAACATAGAAATGCTATAGTTTTTACAGGCGCTGGGATTAGCACAGAATCAGGGATTCCTGACTATAGGTCTCCAGGTTCAGGTGTATGGGAAAAATACGATTCTTCAATTGTTTCAATTCCAGGCTTTTTAAGAGACCCTAGCCAATATTATGAATATGCCTTGGAAATGTATCCCATTAGGTCTGGAGCCAAGCCAAATAATTCTCATTTATTAATGGCTAAATTGGAAAAAAATAAATTAATTGAAGGCGTTATCACACAGAATGTTGACGGTCTTCATCTTGCTGCAGGTAGCATTAATGTTCATGAGCTGCATGGTTCCATAAGACAAGCTAGCTGCTTAAATTGTGGTCAAATATATATGATGGATGAAATAATTCAAAGAGTTCAGGAGGGCGAAAACCCACCAATTTGTAAAGAATTTGAAAACAATATATGCCAAGGTTTAATAAAGCCTACAACGGTGTTTTTTGGCGAAGGCCTTCCTAAGCCACCCTGGGTTGCGTCTGTTGATAAATGTAAAGACACTTCTTTAATGATTGTTATTGGTTCATCATTACAAGTTTCACCCGCAAATAGCCTTCCTGACATTGCTCTTCAATCAGGATCTGAGCTTGTTATTGTCGATTTGCTTGATACTCCTTTTGATACCAGGGCAACATTAAAAATACAAGAGAAAGCAGGCTTAGTTGCAGAGCTTTTAGAGGCTACGCTTGAGCTATAAAGCATGCAATTATAAAGGTTTTTCACCGCTACACCCTCTTTGTTAATTTTTTGTNAATTTATAAAATTAATGGTTGACTATTTAGTCCAAATTTGAGTTAATTATATATAACGGGGTGTAAAAGTTAAATTTTGAAAACAAATTGGTTTTACACCTATTTTACTAACCTACACGCGCAAATTTCAATTAAGGAGGTCTCAAACGATGCCAAGTCATCTAAATGTAGACACAAAGTACTGGGAACTCGCTCCTACTGAGATTCCAGAACCACCAGTTCAGAGAGACATTAAATCCTGGATTATCGGAAACCCTTCCGATCCTCTATGGGATATCGATGTTCTTCCTCTAACTTATTCAGATTCAAGATGGTCAGCTTTTGTTCTTGATGTTGACGCAGCCACTAGACAAAGACTATGTCCAAACCCACCATTAACTGTATGGGACGGCGACGATGCAGAACTTGTCGAGTACTGGTATGTACAACACAACAACACAATGTTAGGCCCTTATCTGGAGTTCGGAGTAACAATCTCCGCAACTTACACTGATCCAAAAGGTAACACATGGCAAGCGGGCTACTATCCGTATATGTACCTTACTTCTGATTCAGCTGTTGATGCAGGACGTGTTTTAGGATTCCCTAAAAAAATGTCTTATATCCGTTGTACAGAACATGGAGGCGAGAAAGGAGACGATTTCTTTGGTTTTTCAATGACAAGAAATGGTTACCTAATGTGCGCACAACAAGGTAAATATGACGATGCACCAGTTAAACCACCATATTTTTATGGTAAAACAGACTGGGGTAAGTTCAACATGAAAGTTATCACACGTCCTGANGTTGCAAGTTCAGAATGGCAGTTAACATATCTTCCATCTAAACTTCCACCTGCATTCAATGTAGAAGGACACAGATTCCAAATCAAAAACGAGTTGACTAGAACAGCTTCCGGCGATGCCGTAGACTGGTTCCAACAAGCAACTCCATTTGATAACATGGGAGCAGAATTAAAAGTAAACGAAGTTAAAGGTTTAATTTCATTTACATTTGATTTAGTTATCCCTCCTGCTGAAGTTTGCTGGACAGAAACTTATGAAAGACCAGCTAGCTACAGAGGTTACGCAACACCATATCAATATGGTTTAAGACAACAATTCCCAATTCACCAAGGTGCATAGGGATAATTTAAAGGAGATTAAAATCATGGGAAAACAAGCAAACGAATATAGCTATCCATGGCTCGAAGAAGGAGAAGTACCACCATTACCACTTGATAGAGATAGAATTCATATTATCTCTCAGGGTGTTGCTGATCCAGTATTCGACTATGACATCGTTCCTTTNACATACACAGAAAGCCGCTGGATGGCTTTTGTTGTTGAAGCTGACGAAGCTAACCTTAAAAACATTACGCCTGATCCTATCGATCTTCATGATAACATCCTAGAATTCTGGTATGTAATACACAGAAACACAATGTTAGGACCTTACATGGAGTTCGGTGTTACTGAATCTGCTACTGTTAGCGGAGCAGACGCTCAGGTTTGGAAAGGTGGATATTATCCACATATGTACCTTTCAAACGACTCACCAATTTTTGCTGGTAGAGANCCTTTCGGATTTCCAAAAAAAGCTGCATACATTGCTGCTTATGAGCATGGAACAAATGACAACTATTTCAACATGACAATGGAAAGAAGAGGTTATGTTCTTCATTCAGCAAATGGTCGTTATTCTGATAAACCAGTTTCTGTTAAACCAACATTCTACGGTAAAACAGACTGGGGTAGATTAAACTACAGAATCACAACTCATCCAAGTGTTGCATACAGTGACCACCAAGTTACATACCTTGGTTCTGAGTTACCACCACAGTTCGGTACAGGACACAGATTCCAATTGGATCCAAGTTCTGTTAGAACAGCAACTGGTGATGACGTAAGAGCATGGTATATGGCTGGAACACCGTTCGACTTTATGGGCGGACTTCTAGGTAACGTTACTGTGCACGGTTTGATTTCGTTCACATTTAACTTAATCATTCCACCTGCATCAATTGTATGGGAGAAAAGAGTTGAAAGAAATGATGANGATGTTGCAAAACATCTTCTATTCTCAACTCCTTACAAATATACAATGAGACATAGATTCTTAACACCTTACTACCCAGGTGCTTAAGTCTTGATCATTTAGGGGGCCTTCTAAAGGCCCCTTTTTTCTTTCTTAAAAGATNAAAACATGATAAATTAATCTAAATGAGAAATTCAAAAGCTTTTGTTAATGGAGAACTTTTAACAACAAAGAATAGTTACANTAGAGAAAACCCAGCTACTTTGGAACCNCTTGAAGANGTTTCTTTGTGTTCGAAAGATGATGTGTTGACTGCGTGTAATTTTGCTAAGCAAGCTTTTGAGAATTGGTCTCAAACNTCAGGAAGCATCAGGGGTAGTTTGTTGTTTCAAATTTCGCAAAAAATAAAAGACAAACTTAATGATCTTGCTTTAGTAAACACTGAAGAAACAGGAAAACCTATTAATGAAAGCACNATTGTGGAATTAGGAGGTGTAGCAAGGACTTTCGAGTATTATGCNGGCCTTGCCTCTAAAATACAGGGTAATTCACAGAATTTAACAGACAAACTCCTNTCTATGACCTTAAAAGAGCCCATAGGAGTGGTTGGTCAGATTTTACCTTGGAATTTTCCTCTTCTTTTGGCTTCATGGAAATTAGCACCTGCACTTGCTGCAGGCTGCACTGTAGTTCTTAAGCCCTCAGAGCTTACACCGCAAGGCACAATAGAGCTAGCCAAGATATTTTCAGAATGCGGTGTACCAGACGGTGTCGTTAATATTTGCCCTGGAAGTGGCGACGAGGCTGGCGATGCTTTAGTAAAAAGCTCAGAAGTTTCCAAAATATCTTTCACTGGCTCTTCCAAAATAGGAAAATTAATTGTTGAGAATAGCTCTAACAACTTAACTAGGCTTTCTTTGGAGTTGGGCGGCAAAGCACCCAATATAGTTTTTGATGATGCTAACCTGGAGTCATGTATTGAAGCAAATCTTCGAGGTGGGTTCTTTAATCAAGGTGAAAATTGTACAGCTGTTACCAGATTGTTGGTCCACAAAAAAATTTTTAGTAAATTTAAAAAATTACTTGTAAAAGCCGTTTCTAAAATAAAGCAACTAGACCCTTTAAGTACGAATTGCGAAATGGGAGCTTTAATTTCAAGGCCACATTTTGACAAGGTTAGCAAATATGTTGATATGGGTCTTTGTGGTAACGGAAAGCTTTTATACCAAGGGAAATTTTTCAAAGACCTAAAGGGCTACTTTTTCCCTCCAACTTTAATTGAAATAGAAAATGAAGATAACGTATTATTTAAAGAAGAGGTCTTTGGACCTGTTGTTGCGATTATGAAGTTTGACACAGAAGAAGAAGCAATATCTTTGGCCAACAAGACACAATATGGGCTAGCCGGTGGAATATGGACACAAGATATTACAAGAGCAATCAATGTAGCTAAAAAGATTGAAGCAGGGTATCTCTGGATAAATACTTATGGAGGAATTGTTCCTGAAACACCTTATGGGGGGTTTAAACAGAGTGGAGTTGGCAAAGAGCTCGGATTAGAGGGCTTAGATGAGTATTTAAGATTAAAAAATATTACTATTTTTACAGGGGAAAAATTACCTACTTGGTATGGAAAAAAGTAACCCCGTCCTTTCTGATATTTACAATTCTATCTGGGTTGAGCTAAAAAAAGGTGCTACTCAAAGAAAACACCCTTTTCATTTATGTTTTTTTTCAACCATAAGTTTAAGTGAGGAGAAACCCGAGCCAGAAACTAGAATCGTTATACTTAGAGATGTAGACAAAGAGACCCTAATGATACGAACTAATACTGACTTAAGATCCGATAAGGTTTCACAGATAAAAATGTCTCCAATTACAACAATGCTTTTTTATGACAAAGAAAAAAAAATCCAATTAAGAATTAAAGCTGAATCAAAATTAGTTAGCAACGAAAAAGAAGTAGAGCAGACTTGGAATGAAGCACAAGAAATAAGCAAAAGATGTTATTATGTACCGTTTCCACCCAAAAGCAAACTAGAAAAACCATTTTCTAACGAGTCATTAGATCTAGATAATGAGAATTTAGGCTTAAATGTTTTTGGCTTAATTAGGAGTAAGTTGTTAGAGATCGATTATCTAAATCTTAATTATACAGGCCATGTACGTTGTANATTNGAATTAGAAAAAAAGGAATTAGTTAAAAGTTATTGGGTTNTTCCNTAAAATTTAAAAGAGGCCGGACAAGCCAGCCTCTCATTAAACCATTATTTAAAAGAAAGTTCCTTTAAGTAACAAGTTCATACCAGGAATTAACAATGTAACAAAAGCTTCTGCTACAAAAAGATATCCAAGTAGAGTACCAAGACCAGCTTTACCTTGTGCTAACACCATGAAAGCAACTAAAGTAAGAACAGCCCAAGCAATATTGAACATACCTAATTCCATAGCTCCAACGCCTAAGAAATATTGCGCATACCATAGAAAAACTATAGTAGCGAATAAACAATACCAACCTAAGCCTTTTCCATCATGACCTAAAGTGAAAACACCAAAAGCTATGACGTAAATAAGAGCAAATACTGAAATAAGTGTGGTACTAGCCGCACCTTCAGGACCTAATCCAGCGCCAGTAAAAGCTGCAATAAGAATTAAAACAGCAACAGCACCATTAAGCATACCAACTTCTTTCGCACCAGTTTTGCCTAAAACAGTCATACCGTTAGCAAAAAATACGAAACCTACAAGTACAAGTACATATCCTAACATATACATATACCTCCTTTATTAGAGTTATCTATTTTTTTAACATAATCGCTTAATAAAAGTCAACAATTAATATAAGGACTCAATGATTATAGCTTTATAAGNAGCCCTAATCATTGAGTTTTTTAGTCTTTCTTTAGGAGTCTTTTCTTTGCACAAGAATTACCCAAATACCTTTTTGGACCACTTCTCCCTCTTGGTTAACAACGTTAACTTCCCAATTAAGAAATCCCATATTTGGTCTTTTGTGTTCTTTTTTCTCCACTAGCTTCCTAGTTATTTTAACTGTATCCCCAGGCTTTACAGCACCAGAAAATCTCCAATCTTGCAATCCCATAAAAGCGATTGTTGCTAATCTAGGCATTGTAAACCACAAGCCCGTTGCTATAGATAGTACGCACATACCGTGGGCTACCCTAGTTTTAAATACAGTATTTTTGGCAAATTCTTCGTCAATATGCATGTTATTGAAGTCCGCAGATAGTCCTGCAAAATTAACAACATCAGCCTCTGTTACTGTTCTNCCGCTTGATTCGTGCTCTGTTCCTTCCTCAACGTCTTCATAAAATAATTTATCGTCCATTTTTTACCCCTTATTGTACTGGTTTAAATTTTGCAAAAGTTACTTCGTCGGTTGCATCTTCAAAAACAACTTCTACTTCCATTCCAATTTTAACTTCTTCTGGGTCTATGCCAACTACATTAGACATCATTTTGACACCATCATCAAGTTCAATCATAGCTACTACATATGTTTCGCCTTTGTAAGCTCTTGTTGGTCCCATATAGTGAACTGAAAAAGTCCAAACTTTACCTTTTCCGCTAGACTCAACCCAATCAAAATCCATGTTGACCGAACCTGGAAAAGGACTTATTGCTCGAGGATAAAAGAAAACTTTCCCCGCGTCCTTACATTTCGGCAAAAGCAGTTTGTGATTTTTAGTACCATCCCAGAAAGGTTTTGTCTCAGGTCTAAAATCTGGAAGTGGTTTTTGATACTCGTTTTTTTCTTCTGACATAATAAATCTCCTAAATTTGTTAATTTTTAACTTACTGGTTCGTTACCCAAGATAATTGTACTGTGAGCGGAAACAATTCCTCCGTTTCCATGAACAAGCGCAACGTTTGGATTTTTTACTTGTCGAGCTCCAGCATCACCCCTAAGCTGCAGAACAGCTTCAATGACATGGTGCATGGCACCCAAATGTGCTTGAGAAAGAAGCCCGCCGTGAGTGTTGATTGGCGTGTCTGCGTCTTTATGAAGCCTGCCTTCAAGAGCATATGCTCCAGCTTGTCCTCGTGGAACAATTCCAAGCCCCTCTAGCTCCAGCAATGTTGTTATTGTGAAACAATCATATAAGAAAGTTATATCCACGTTGTCATTTGTCATTCCTGCAGTTTCAAAAGCTTTTTTCCCTGATTTTTCAACAGCACCGTAAATCTGGTCTAAGTTTTCACATGAAGTTAAATATTGATGTGAAAAACCTTGGCCCATTCCATGAAGATATACAGGATCTCTTTTAAGGCCTAACTCTTTTGCTTTTGCATTGGTTGTAACTATAAATGCTGCACCTCCGTCAGAAACGATTGAGCAATCAAATTTAGTAAGTGGAGAAGCTAACAATCTAGTTCCCATAATATCGTCAAGCGTTAAGTCATCTTTCATCATTGCATTTTCTTTAAGTTTTGCATGCTCTCTCATTGTTACTGCAACAGAATGAAGATGCTCTCTTTTTCCATTTGTTTCATGAAGATATCTGTTGGCCATTAGTGCATAACCACCAGGTGTAGTTAACCCGAACGGATATTCAAATTCCCCATGACACATTTCTCTAATCAGTGCAATCATTCCAGTTGAAGAAATTCCCGAAAGAGTGTTGTCACCCCTAACGCATAAAACTACTTCTGCTTGACCAGAATTAATAGCCATAGCTGCGGCAGCTGTCATCCATACTGCTGTAGCTCCGCCTATTGCAACTGATTCAAAATATTTTGGATTTATTCCAATATAATCTGCAAACGTAGTACAATGCATAAAGGTTTCCTCAACCAGCGAAAAGGCTGTTATGATTCCATCAACGTCTGATTTTTGTATCCCTGCGTCCTCGATAGCCAATTTAGAAGCTTCGGATAGAAAGTGAAAAGAACTTTTGCCAGGAATTTTTCCTTGAGCAGTTTCTCCTACACCGATTATTCCAATCTGGTTTTTCTTAAGTAATTCTTTTGTATCATCGATACTTGGTATATGTGTCCCCATCTTAAAATTCTCCTTTATTTTTTATTATCTTAGATTAACAAAATTTGATTAAATTCCAAGCTCCTTAGCAATAATAACATGCTGAATCTCGGATGTACCTTCGGTAATAGAAGATAATTTAGCGTCTCTATAAAACCTTTCGGCATCGTATTCAGTAGCATAACCATAGCCACCTAAAATTTGCACCCCTTCACTTGCACACCACTGTACAACTTCTGCAGAATACAGTTTTGCCATAGAGGCTTGCATTACACAAGGACGACCTTGGTCATAAAGCCAAGCAGCTTTATAACCTAGAAGCCTAGCGGTTTCAATTTTCACAGCCATTTGCGCAAGCTTGAAACTTATTGCTTGAAACTTATTAATAGGCCTCCCGAAAGCCTCTCTTTCTTTAGAATATTGAAGTGCGTATTCAAAAGCTGCCGTAGCAAGACCAACACTCTTAATAGCATGCGATATCCTTGCAGCGATTAAAGTCTCCATAAGTGCNTGGAACTTCCCTTCTTCTTCGCCGAGTANGGATTCTTTTGGTAATTTACAATTTTCGAAAACGAGNTCAGCAACGTCAGAAGATCTATGTCCTAATTTGTGAATNTTTCTTGATACTTCAAATCCCGGAGNANCTTTATCAACGATAAAAATACTGATACCNTTCTTTTTATCTTCTTTGTTTGTATANGCGGCAACAATTACATAATTACATATTACTCCGTTTGAACACCAGGTCTTAGTTCCATTTAATATCCATGAATCACCATCTTTAATTGCATTTGTTTTAATAGCTCTCGCATCAGTTCCTGCATTAGGTTCTGTTATTGCTAGAGCACCAATGATTTCTCCNGCAATNGAAGGAACCAAATATTTTTCTTTTTGTTCTTCAGTNCCAAATTTTGATATAGGTAAAGAACCTAAATCAACATGCGCAGCCACACCTTTTGCGATTCCGGCACAGGTTTTTCCNAGCTCTTCAGCAAGTATGCACTGTGTAACTTTGTCTAAACCNAGACCACCATATTTNTCTTCGAAGCAAATTCCTAGCAACCCCATTTCGGCCATTTTAGGAAACAATTCTAGTGGAAAGGATTCTTTTTTTTCTGCTTCTTCAACTAGTGGAGCAATTTCTTCCTTACAAAAGGTTTTNATTGCATCTCTCATCATGTTTTGGTCTTCNGAAAAATCAAAGCTTAAACTCATTAATTTTCCTCCGTTTATTGATTAAGTTAGGGGTAAATTGAACAATTTATTATANCTGAATGAAAAGTATATCGCAAAGACAATTTAAATTGAGAATCTTTTTTTGTTTAATAAATATGGTTAAATAAATTAATGGATTCAAAGCTNGTTTCTTCTGATGATACAATATGCGCAATCTGTACCCCNGANGGTNTGGGTTCCCTAGCAGTTATAAGAATTAGNGGNCCTANAGCNNTAGATATAACAAAAGAAATTTTTAAACCTAAAAATACNAAAACAAGCTTTAAACCAAATATGACCAACCTTGGTAATATTTATTACNAAGAGAAATTGATTGATCAAGGTATNGGGATATATTTTAAGTCTCCTAATTCTTTNACNGGNCAGGATGTNGTNGAGCTTCAAACACATGGGGGCTATGNTGTTCCCAAGATGGTTCTTAAGGCGCTNTTAGTAGCTGGCGCAAGATTNGCTGAGCCTGGAGAGTTTTCTTTTAGGTCTTTTTTAAATGGAAAAATTGACCTNTTAGANGCAGAAGGAATTGCNGATTTAATTTCATCTCAGTCNGAGGCAGCAGCTAATTATTCAACCAAAAATATATCNGGGGAGATAANTAAAAAATTCAANAATCTCAGAGACTTAGGTATTAATTTATTGGCTGAACTCGAAGCTAGAGTGGATTTNCCNGAAGACGAAATTAGNGAGATTGACAAAAATAAAATTTTAGANGACTACNATCAAATTAAAGATGAATGNTCCTCTATTTTTGAAAGTTATGATAAAGGCAGNCTGNTAATGAAGGGCCTTAGGGTTCTTATTTTGGGGGAGCCTAATGTTGGCAAATCAACGCTTTTAAATGCTATNTTAAATGAAGAAAGGTCTATAGTTACAAATATACCTGGCACAACAAGGGATATTGTCGAAGCGNAGATNGATTTTCGNGGNCATAGGCTTTCATTTTCAGATACAGCTGGNCAAAGGATCTCNAAAGACATTGTGGAAACTNCCGGAATTCAAAAAGCTANAGATAAAATTAATTATTCAGATGCGGTTNTAATAGTTACTGATAAATCAGACTCNCTGTCCGACTTAGAAAAAGTCTTTAGTTTTGTTCCACGTGAAAAAATTTATTTTGTTTTAAATAAGAGTGANTTGNTAAGCGANAGAAAACTTTTAATTGATGAATTAAAATTNAAAAAAATGAGATTTATAGAAATATCNGCTAAAGAATCAACAAATATAGAGTAATTTACTNATTAGNTTACTTNCNTTTTTNGTCAATAGAAANTCTGTTGACTCAGACGAGAGCGTNCTAACAACCGAGAGNCAAGTTAANTTANTTAAAGATGGNATCAAGGCAATCGAAAGGTCNAGGCTATTGTTTGCNAATAGNGANCANATAGAGCTNGTTACAATAGAGCTTAGATTNTTTTTAGAGGTNATATCAAAAATAACAGGAGAAATACATAATGAGGATATNTACGACNTNCTNTTTTCAAAATTCTGCATTGGCAAGTAGTTTCACGTGAAACTATNTCTAAAAAAATCAATAATTNCAGNNGTTTANGACGAAATCTTNTTTTATCAACAATTATCCACACAATGTTGATACTNAAAAAAGNTTTTTATTTTGAAATTGTTAAATTCTAATAAATAATTTAGTATAATAGAGGAGTTAGATGAATTATGATTATTTTACTAAGCAANCTCAATGAACTTTTAGGCGAAGTNCTTGATATAAATCAAGCTAGTGACGCTTTGACGATGATTGGACTAGAGGTTGAAGANATTAAAGAAGTTTCNTGTTCAGAGCTTAGTGATAAGATAGTNGTAGGTAAAATNTTGTCTATTGAAGATCACCCTAATGCAGATAGATTAAAATTATGCAAAGTTGATATTGGTAGCNAAACACTAAGTATTGTTTGNGGGGCAGATAATATTAAAACTAATGATTTAGTNCCTGTNGCACANGTTGGAACAAATTTCAAACAGANTANTAAATTTCCAGAAGGATTAAAAATAAAAAAAACTAAAATTCGAGATGTAGAATCTTTTGGAATGCTATGNTCCTCGGAAGAACTAGGTCTTAATTATGATTCAGATAATGGTATTTTTATCCTACCATTAGATNTTGTTNTTGGATCTAGCCTAAAAAGTATTAAAGAAATAGAAGATTTTATTTTAGACATATCTATTACACCAAATCGTGGAGATTGTNTAAGCTATCATGGAATTTNAAGAGATCTTTCTGCAGCTTTAAAAAAGGATTTCCAAGATCCTATTTTAAATTATAACTCTAAAGATAAAACTAGAGTCGCTCATCTAGATGGCCTTTCGGCTATAATTAATTCCGACGAAGTTCTAAGGTATTCATTAATAAAGATTGAAAATGTCGAAGTTAAAGAATCACCCTTTTGGTTAAAGAATTTTTTAGCGAAAATGAATATGAGCTCCGTGAACAACGTCGTTGATTCAACAAATCTTTTTATGTTCTTAACTGGTCACCCTATACATGCTTTTGATCTAGATGAGGTAAAAGGAAACATTGTAATTTCTAACACTGTNGAGGGTTCACTTGAGACGTTGAGCGATGAAACTAAATCAACCAAAGGACACTTAATTATTTCTGATTCAGAAGGGCCCCTGGCTTTTGCAGGAATTATTGGCGGTAAAAGATCTAGCGTAAAGGAGAAAACAACAAATCTCTTAATAGAATGCGCATCTTTTATTCCGAGCACCATTAGAAAAAGTTCTAAGAAGCTTAATATCTCTACTGATTCGTCCTTCCGATTCGAACGAAGAGTGTCAGAGTTTAGAATTGATAGAGCGTTGATTTTTGCTGCAAGTTTAATAGAGTCAGTTTGCGGTGGGAATATTTCTTCTGAATATATTGATACATTTCATGATATTGAATTTAAAAACAAGAGAGAACCAATTAAACTAAATTTATCAAAAGTATCAAAAATACTCGGTGTACAGGTTAAAGATTCTGATATCATTAGTATTCTGGATTCTTTATCAATAAAAATGTTGCCAAAAAAAGATAAAGATAATAGCAGCTCTTTTGTTGTTCCAGAATACAGATTTGACTTGGAAACTGATCATGACTTAATCGAGGAAGTTGCTAGAATTAGGGGTCTGGATTCTATTCCGCCAATCCTACCACAAGTTTCAATTCGACCCAAAATGAAAAATCCCATGCAGGACCTGGGTGAAATTGTTGTAAAATCAAGAGAAGCTTTTGCTGCAGAAGGGTTTTCAGAAGTTGTTAATTTTAGTTTTTCTGATGACTTAAATATTTTTCCAGACCGTAAGAAAGTTAAGATAATGAATCCATTATCACAGGATGCAAAGTTTCTAAGGTCAACTTTGTTGCCTTCTTTGCTCAAAAATGCACTATATAATTTTAATCACAAGGATGATGTTTTTAAGATTTTTGAGATAGGAAATGTATTTTCTGAGGATNAAAATATATTACAAACTATGGAAATAGCTGCGATTTCTTCATTGTCTCCTTCAGACTTACTTTGGAAAAAAGATAGTGAGACTTTTTTTGATATAAAAAATTCTATTTTTAATTATTTTAAAGCTATTAATATAGATTTGGACAATATTAATTTAACCTCGTCACTTGACGATTCATATAGTCAGCTTCTTCATCCAGGAAAGTCAGCAATTATTCAGTTCAATAATGTAGATTTAGGCTTCTTAGGTGAAATTCATCCTGAATTATTAGTTGATTACGGTATTAAAAAGGGACTGATTGCTTTTAGTCTATCATTAAGCAAAGCAGCTAATTGCTTGGCTAAAGATAAGAGATTTAATTCTTATTCCAGTTTTCCTGTTGTTCAAAGAGACTTATCTTTAGTTCTTAATAAAAATATCGAATCTAAAATAATTTTAGATTTAATAAATACTTTTGATTCATCTATAGTTAAGGAAAGTTTTGTTTTTGATGTTTTCGAGAATCCTAAGTTAGGCGATGAGAAAAAAAGCCTTTCTTTGTCAGTTCTCTTCGGATCTTCCGAAAGAACGCTTGAAGATAGTGAAGTAACAAAAGTCCTGGATGATATTTTAATTAAAATTAAAAAAGAGGTTGATGTAGAAATCAGGGGTTAATTATGACAAAAAAAGATTTAGCCAATATTTTACACAAAACATTAGGCATCAACTTAAACGAAGCATCCAAGATTGTAGATAAATTCTTTCAAATAATTATTAAGAATTTAGTGAACGGGGAAGATGTTAAGCTGCCAAAGTTTGGCTCTATTAAAATACAAAATCGTAAACCAAGAAAAGGAAGGAATCCTACTACAGGTGAACCAATTTATATTGCAGAGAGGAAAGCTATTATATTTAGGCCTAGTAAAATTCTTAAGCAAAAATTAAATAGTAGCAGTGACTCAAATGAATAAATTCTTTGGCTTTATAAGGTTAAATTTTTTTTCAGGTTTGATAATTTTTGTTCCTTTTATCCTCACCATATACTTGGTTCTTGAAACTGGAAAATGGCTTAATTCTTTTGTGGGACTTACTCCAGCAAGGTTTATTCAGCTTCCACCATCGACTGCCCCTTTATTATCCGAATTAATACTTTTTATTATTGCACTATGTTTTTTTGTATTAATAATAACAATTTTTGGTTTAGCAACAAAAAATCTTTTAGGGAAAGTTTTGGTGGGATTTGGGGAAAAGACAATTTCTAAAATCCCTTTAGCTAATGCTGTTTTTACAACAACTAAGCAGATTTCTAAGATTATTTTTACTGAGGGCGAGAAAGAAAAAAATGTTGTTTTAGTTGAGTACCCTAGAGTTGGAGTTTATTGTTTAGGTTTCGTAACTCAGAATATCGAATCCCAAGGCATGGATAAACTACCAGTATTCATACCTACTTCACCTAATCCAAGCTCAGGGTTTTTAGTCTTCTTCAAGAATGAAGACATAAAGAGATTGGATATCTCTGCAGATGATGCCTTTAAGCTAATCCTTTCTGGAGGACTTGCACTAAATGATCAGGGATTTGCATCAAAATTTAAGTTCTAATTTTGATAAGCACTTAGTAAGAAATCAAAAAATTGTAATAGGTGTTTCTGGCGGAGAAGATTCTGTCGCTTTGTTAACTTTATTAATTAACTCAGAACTTAATTTGCAAATTACAGTCTGTCATTTCAATCATTTATTAAGAGGCGATTCTTCCTTTAATGATGAAATTTTTGTTAAAGAGTTATGCAAAAAGCACTCATTAAAACTCTATACGAAGAGGCTTAATATTCTAAGAGCATCTAGTTTAATCAAAAAAGGGATAGAAGAAACTTCTAGAATTTTTAGGCGTAAGTTTTTTGAGGAAATTTTATATAAGTCAAAATCTTCTTTAATTTTACTAGCTCATCATTCTAGTGATCAAGTTGAAACTTTTTTTATGCGTTTGCTTAGAGGAGCATCACTAAAAGGTTTAGAATCAATGAAGATTCTTGATTATCCGTATTACCGACCTTTGTTGGGCTCAACAAAAGAGATGATAAGGTCTTACTTAATAGAAAAAAAAATTGAATGGGTCAATGATTCTAGCAATTCTGATGACAAATATACTAGAAATAATATTAGAAAGAATTTAATACCATTATTGAGCAGAATTAATCCTAATCTAAGTTCCACTATCTCTAGAACTATCAAAATGATTGCCGACCAGAATCTTTTTACGCAACAACATATAAGTAATCTAAGCAATCTAATAATTAAACCAATATCAAATTCTGAATTCACTATTAGGTTGTATGACTTTAATGAATTGACTAGTTTCGAGAAAAGTGAAATCTTATATTGTTTTTTTTCGAAGAAAATTAATAGTGATAATTTTATAAGCTATCAAAATATTAGAGATTTAATTAGTTTAGCAGAATCACCCAAAGCCTCAGCAGAATTTTACTTAACACAAAATATCAAAGCCGAAAAAGGATATGGTTATTTGCTTTTNCAAATCGGAGTTCAAAATTCAAAAAAANTTAATTTTCAGATTTCCAAAGAAGGCTCATGGGAAAGCAATGATTTGTTTGTTACGGTTAAAAAAGATAATTTTGAAGAGGACGTAGATTATAAATTTTTTAATTTAACATTTCCTGACTCAAATATTAGAGTAAGNAACTACCAAGATGGCGATAGGATAAGACTTAAAGGACAACNCTCTAAAAAGCTTAAAGATATTTTCATTGNTAAAAAGGTCCCAAAGTTTNTAAGGTACAAACTCCCNGTCTTTGAACTNAGCGGAGAAATTTTTTATATTTACGGCCTNAAAATTAATTCCNACTTTCAAGCAAATCCTNCTGATAAGGAGTCAATTGGCATNGCTGTGAAAAGNAATAACTTAGAANAACTTATCAATGAAGTTAATTTTTAGCTAATTTATAAAAACNTANAGTACTGTTAANTGTTTCTTTTTTTAAGATTTTTAAATTATTTTTTTCTCCATTCNTTTCCACTTCATGATNTCTAGATATTGGGTAGCACAANAANNAAAGACCTTCANTTGNTAAAAGTATTTTAATNATTGAAAATAATTGGCTCATAGTTATTAATACTTCATGCCTGCCAATTTTTCTCTGATAATTTTCAGGTAATTTTCCATTTCCGATTTGATAGTATGGCGGATTGGAGATGATGATATCAAAANTNNCTTCTTCAAAAATGCTAATTATATTTTTTATGTCTTGATGATGTGTTCGAATTTTTTTACAGNCATTTAGAANCACATTTTCTTTNAGTGNTGAATAAGNTTCATTTTCTATTTCAATAGCATCAATAGATTTGANATCAAAGTTTTTTTCAATAAATATAGAAATCAAACCTGAGCCTGCACCCAGCTCNAGTATTGTCTTATTCTCTAGGTTCTCNTTTATAAAAGAACAAAGNTTAATTGAATCTGAATTAATTTTATTCTNAAGGTTTTTTTCTTNAATTTTAAATTTTTTTATGTCTATTTTTCTAAACATTTATNCTATTAGCTTNAAACCANTCCTTAAGNATANGAAGTTCCTGNTTTTNCAAGTGATTTCTAATAAAATTCTTNGCATTTGGTATATATTTCATATATCTTGGTTTATTGTCTCTATACTTAAGTCTAGAAAAGATTCCAATTATCTTCATGTTACGTTGAACCGAAAAATAAGCAATTTCTATCTTTAATTTTTCCAGGTCTTCTTTTGTCAGCTTACGAAAATATTTAATAAGCATGTCTTTTAGCTCTCTACTTATTGGTCGCCGTACATCTTCAATAATAGAAGATAAATCATATGATGAAGAGCCCAAAAGCGCATCTTGAAAATCAATTAAGCCTATTTTTTTATCAGCCCTTTTTATTAAATTGTCAACGTGAAAATCTCTTAAAACTAAAGTTCGATTCTTAGTACAAATTTTTTTATAGAGTTTTTTAAGATTTAATTCAAATGAAAAAATAGAGTCTTTATCCAGTTTTTTTCCAAGATGTTCTTGAAGGTACCATTCAAAAAAAAGCGAAGTTTCTTTCAACTGTTCATTTATTGTATATTTTTTTAATCCTTTTATTATCGGAGCAGTTTTGCCTTTATTGTTTAGTACTGATAAAACTTCAAGTGCATTTTCGTACATAGTCTTTTCATTTTTTTTATTTAAGATTTTAGAAAAAGTATCTTCACCAAAGTCTTCTAATAGCATGAGGCCATTTAAGATGTCTTTTTTGTAAATTTTAGGTGCGGTAAGCCCATAATTTAAAAGAATTTTATCAATTTTGACAAAAGAGGTTAATTTTTCATTAGTTCTTGGGTCAGCATCCATCAAGAGTAACTTTTTATTTTGAATTCTATAATATTTTCTAGGAGAAGCATCGCTTTTTATTTTAATTAAAGATTTAAAAGTAATATTTTCACTTTCAAGGAATGAGCCTATTAGATTCTTTCTGTGTAATGTGTAATCAGAACT